>NZ_JBMDKA010000025.1:0-99950 GCF_057809475.1 Flavobacterium sp. FG19
AGAGCTCCAGCCTTCCAAGCTGGTTGTCGCGAGTTCGAGCCTCGTCTTTCGCTCTTTTAAAGCCTCAAGCATTGTTTGAGGCTTTTTTGTTTTAGACAAAATGTAAATTCCAAATTCCAATTTTATAGTTACCTACTTTTTTATTTTGGAATTTGGAATTTGGAATTTGGATTTTTTATTTTATATCGCTCAAATCACTTTCAGGTTCTAATTCTGTAGCTTCTTGATTTTGTTTAAATAATCTTGCGGATAAATCTCCTTTCAAAGTGATTTTGTCTCCTTTTACATCCAGCCAGCTTCCTTCTCTTAATCCTAAAACCGGAATAGTATTGAATGCATGAAATTCTTTAATTCTTGTTTCTCGCGTTTCTCCCATATGTTTAGATTGTAAATCAGCATCCAGATAATGCGGATTTAAATTAAAAGGGATTAATCCTAAGGTCTGGAAACTTGGCGGGTAAATAATGGGCATGTCGTTAGTTGTCTGCATTGATAAACCGCAGATATTGCTTCCGGCACTTGTTCCTAAATAGGGTGTTCCGTTTTTTACCTGTTTTGAAAGAAGCTCCATAATTTTGTGTTTGTAAAGCTGTGTTACTAACAGAAATGTGTTTCCGCCGCCCGTAAATATTCCTTCTGCATTTTGTATGGCTTTTTGCGGATCTTCAAATTCATGGATTCCCTGAAGGGAAATGTTTATGGAAGCAAAGGCCGCAGCTGCTTTTTTTGTGTATTCGTCGTGAGAGATACCTCCGGGACGTGCATAAGGGATGAATAAAACAGTGGTGCAGTCTTTAAAATGTAATTTTAGTGTGGGTAATAAATACTCCAGATAACTGCCGCCGTGAAGGGTAGAGGTGCTGGCGATGATAATGCTTTTCATAATTTTAAACTCAAATTCTAATGGGTTAAAGGTATTAAAAAAAAGCGCAGTGGTTCGTAAATGATGAATTCGGGTTTAATTAACATATTTTTACCAACTCGTTAATACTAAATTTGGAACACATTAGGATATTTTTACCTTTTTAATAAAATCTTAAATTTTTTATTTTGACAAAGCATATCGTTTGTTTTTTAGTGGCTGTTTTGAGTCAGAATACCTGGTCTCAAAGTCAGGAGCGTTCGCTTATAAGCGGAAAAATAGCAGCAAACACACATGATCTGGAAGGAGTGTATGTGGTTAATATGCAGACTGAGGAGATGACGGCTACTGATGCATCAGGATCTTTTTCTATTTTAGCGAAGCCTGATGACACACTGGTTTTTTCATCTATTCAGTTTAAGGAAAACAGGGTTGTACTGACTTGTGAAAGTTTTACCGACCTGAATTTTACAGTACGGTTAAGTCTCATTGTGCATCAGCTTCAGGAAGTTATTGTAAAACGGTATGACAATATAAATGCAGTGGCTTTAGGGATTGTTCCGGCAGGCCAGAAAACGTATACAGAAGCCGAACGAAAACTGCATACGGCTTCGGCTTTAAATGCAGAAGCAAATGCCGGAGGTATGGTGGGAGGTTCTATTTCGGCAGATCCGCTGCTGAATTTTTTTTCCGGCAGGACTGCTATGCTGAAAAAAGAGGTTGAAGTAGAAAAGAAAGAGTTTTTTATGAGGCTTCTGGAAAAAATGTTTACTCTGGAACATTTTATTGACCGTCTGAAAATCCCGGCCGAATATGTAAAAGGATTTGAGTATTATGCGGTCGAAAACAAACAGTTTACCAATATTTTAAATTCTAAAAATAAAACATCAACAGAGTTTCTGCTGGGCGAACTGGCAGTAAAGTATAAAGAGATGATTGCGGGTGAGATTAAGTAGTCTTTTCAATAGTGTTCTGTTTGTTTCTTTTGCTCAGCTGAGTTTTGGGCAGGAAGCTGTTTTTAAAAAGATAACAGGACAGATTTTTGAGAGTGCTGCTCCTGTTGAGGGGGTAAATGTTATAAATACTGCTGCTCAGGTTTCTGTGGTTTCAGATGTTGATGGGAAGTTTGTAATTGAGGCAAAAACAGGTGATGTTCTGGTTTTTTCTTCAGTAAATCTGGAAACTTATAAATTACGGGTTTCCCCGGAAGATTTAAATTTTCTTGTCATTAAAATGAAAGAAAAGGAAATCGGGCTGAAAGAAGTCTTTGTTAAGGAAGGAGCCGGAATTACGGCAGAAAATTTAGGAATTGTGCCTCACGGGCAAAAGACATATACGGCGGCTGAAAGAAAACTTGCGGCTGCAGGCGATCTGAAGCCTTCGGCTTTTTTAGGTCTGCTGGGAGGTTCAATGCAGATAGATCCTGTTATCAATAAGATTAATGGGCGGACAGCCAGACTAAAAAAGCTTGTTGAGTTAGAAAGAAAAGAGATCAGTATTGAGAAATTAGGGTATCTTTTTGAAGACCGTTATTATATTGATTATTTAAAAATCCCAAGTGAATACGTTGCGGGATTTAAGTTTTATGTTGTCGAAAATCAGGAGGTTTGTGGGTTTTTGAGAGAAAATAATAAAGTAAAACTGGAGCCGTTAATGAATCAGCTGGCTCTGCAATATATAGAAACACTTGCAGGTGAAATTAAGTAACACTTTACATATATTCTTATTCTTTTTTGTTCAGCTGGGACTGGCTCAAAGTGCCTCTCCAAAAGAAATGTTAGGACAGATTTTTGAAAAAACCACTTCGGTTGACGGTGTAACGGTTGTTAATAATACGACACAGGTTTCTACGGTTTCGGATGCCGACGGAAGGTTTGCTATTGCGGTTAAAGAAGGAGATGTGTTGGTTTTTTCGGCGGTAAACCTGGAGCCTCTTAAACGGCGTATTTCTGCAGAAGATTTAAATGTAAGTGTCCTGCTAATTAAAATGACAGCTAAAGAAATTGAATTGAAAGAAGTGGTAGTTAATGATAATTACGGAATTACCGCTGAAAATTTAGGAATAGTGCCCCGCGGGCAAAAGACATATACGCCTGCCGAAAGGAAAGTATATACCGCTACATCCACTTCTGTGGATAAAGTTTTAAATGCGATTTCAGGCCGTACGGCAATGCTCAAAAAAGAGATCAAAGTAGAAAAAAAGGAGATGCTTTTTAAAAAGATGGAATACCTTTTTGATGAGAATTATTATACTGACAGATTGAAAATTCCGGCAGATGACATAAAAGGATTTCAGTTGTATTGTGTGGATGATGCCGAATTTGCCGTATCTTTGGATACGAAGAACAAAACAATGAGTATGTTTTTAATAACAGATTTAGCCCGAAAGTATCTAATAATTCTTGAAAATGAAAAATAAACTAGTAGTATTCGTTGTTTGCGTATTTTGTCAAATAATGTCTGGACAAAACGAAGTAAGGAAGCCATTACATGGTCAGGTTACCAACAAATCGCTTAATATTGAAAGCGGTTATGTTATGAATATTAATGCCAAATCCAGAACTTTTATAGGACCTGGCGGATTGTTTGATATTTTGGCAAAACCAAAAGATACACTGCTTTTTACCGGACTGGCTTTTCAGGCCAAAAAAATAGTACTGACAGAAAAAGACTGTTCACAGATTCTTTTTTCAGTTCCTCTGGAGTTAGTTAGTAATGAATTAAAAGAGGTTTTGGTTCATAAAGATTTAAAGGTAAAATCCCTGGATAGTAATACTCAGAAATATGTTGATATGCAGTTCGAAGACGATAAACAGTCAACAGCAAAAAATACGGTAATGTATTCCGATCAGACCATTAAATACGGAATGGATTTTGTCCGAATTTTTAAGGACGTTAAAAAACTGCTTTCTAAAGACGATGAAGTAAAAGAAGAAGTTATTTCGGATATCGCTTTTGTGGAGTATTCTAAAGCAAATTTCAAACCGGATTTCTTTACACAGACTTTAGGGCTGAAAAAAGATGAAATTGATTTGTTTTTGATGTACTGCTCTAATGATCCTGAGTCAAAAAGACATCTTAATGAAGATCAGAAATTTGAGCTGATTGATTTTTTGATCAATAAAAACAATGAGTTTAAAAAAGTGAAAGCTTCCCAATAATGAAAAAACGATTTATTTATCCTTTGATCGGGATATTATTTATTTCCCTTTCGGCTTTTGCGTTCCATAAATTTTATGTGGGGGTTTTTCAGGTGGAGTATGCCGCCGAGAAGAAAATGATTCAGATTACCTCACGTATTTTTATTGATGACCTGAACAACGGGCTTGAAAAAAAATACCACAAAAAAACATTTGCAGGCACAGAGAGGGAAACTCCTGCCGATGTGGATTTATTAAAAAAATATCTTTCCGAAAATTTTAGTATTAAGATAAATGGGCAGTTAAAGCCCATTACTTTTTTGTCTAAAGAAGTAGAAGGTGATGTTTTGGTTTGTTACTCCCGAATAAAAGATATTGACAAATTTAAAACCATTGAAATATCCAATACGATACTTGTTGACTGGAATTCTGAACAGCAGAATATTACACATATTTCAGCATTTGGTACCAAAAGAAGTGTTCTTTTTACAGAATCGTCAAGGAAAGAATTGTTAAAGTATTAATTAATGGGTTAGATTATAAGATTAATTACTATTTTCACACACTGACAAAATTACCAGTAAAATTTTATGAAAAAGCTTTCGTTATTATTACTTTTTCCTGCCATATTAATTGCTCAGGAAAAAACAGCTACACCCAGACAGCAGGGGAAATACGATACCAATAAGTTCAGTCAGATGTATGATCTGCTGGCTACGCCTAATATGTTTCGTACTGCTTCAGGAGCTCCGGGACCTGCTTATTACCAGCAGCAGGCCGATTATAAAATTGACATTGAATTGGATGATAAAAATTCAAAACTCAGCGGTTTTGAAACTATTACCTATTCTAATAATTCTCCTGATAGTTTAGAATATTTATGGGTTCAGCTTGATCAGAATCAGGCAAGAGCAAACGGACAGTCGGTTTTGGCAGAAGGAGAAAAAATCAATCAGGTTTTGCCACTCGAAGGTTTTTCGTCTAAATACCTTAAGAAAGATTTAGAACGCGGGTTTAATATCGAACAGGTAAAAGATGCTAAAGGAAATCCGCTTTCGTATACCATCAACGAAACGATGATGCGTATTAATCTGGCCTCACCTTTAAAACCGGGAGAAAAAATTTCATTTTCTGTAAAATGGTGGTACAATATCAATAATTACAGAAAAGAAGGCGGACGTTCAGGTTATGAATTTTTCGAAAAAGATGGTAATAAATTATATGTAATTGCGCAGTTCTATCCTAGAATGGCAGTGTATAATGATGTAGAAGGATGGCAGAATATGCAGTTTTGGGGAAGCGGTGAGTTTGCCCTTCCTTTTGGAAATTTTGACGTAAACATTACTGTTCCTGCTGACCATGTTGTAGATGCAACGGGAGAATTAACAAACAGAAGCGAAGTCTTTACAGCTGAACAGGTGAAACGTTACGAACAGGCTCAGAAATCATTTGATAATCCGGTTGTAATTGTAACACAGGCAGAAGCAGAAGCAGCAGAGAAAGGTTTTTCCGAAAAGAAAAAAACATGGAAATTTAGCGCAAAAAATGTACGTGATTTTGGAATTGCTTCTTCGAGAAAATTCATTTACGATGCAATGGCTGTGAAAATAGGGAACAGAACCGTTATGGCGGAATCTGTTTACCCAAAAGAATCTAACCCGCTTTGGGGAGAAACCTCTACCAGAGTTGTGGCGCATACTTTAAAAAGCTATTCTTCCCATACTTTCGATTATCCGTATCCAAAAGCAGTATCCGTTTCGGCTGAAGATCAGGGGATGGAATATCCAATGATTTGTTGGAATTACGGACGTCCGGATGAAAACGGCGTGACAAGTAAAGAGGTTAAAAACGGAATGATCGGGGTTATTATCCATGAAGTGGGACATACTTTCTTTCCTATGATTGTAAACTCTGATGAGCGTCAATGGACCTGGATGGACGAAGGGCTGAATTCCTTTTTAGAGTATCTGGCAGAACAGGAATGGGATTCGACTTTCCCTTCAAGACGCGGACCAGCTAAAAATATTGTTCCCTATATGAGCGGCGATCAAAAGTTCTTAGAACCTATTATGTCTAATTCTGAAACAATTCATCAGTTTGGAAATAATGCTTACGGAAAACCGGCTACAGGTTTGAATATTTTAAGAGAAGTAGTTATGGGAAAAGATTTGTTTGATTATGCCTTCAGAACCTACGCCAACCGATGGAAATTTAAACACCCTACTCCTGAAGATTTCTTCAGAACGATGGAAGATGCTTCTGCGGTAGATTTGGACTGGTTTTTCAGAGGATGGTTTTATTCAACTGATTTTGTAGATATCGGAATCAAAGAAGTAAAGCAATATTATGTTTCGGATACCCCGACAGCAGATCTTAAAGACGTAAAAGTAAGAAAAGGCCGTTTTGGATACGAAAAAGGTCCTTTTGTTTACTTAGTGGCAGGAGATAATCCGGAAGTGAATGCTGCTAAGAAAAAAGAGTTAAAACTGGAAGATGTAAAACCGCTTGCAGATTATGTTGACCAGACTTTTACAGCTGAAGAAAAAGCGGGTATTAAATCACCTAAATACTTCTATGAGGTTGAATTTAATAAGCCAGGCGGAATGATTATGCCTATTCTCGTTGAAATTACTTATGAAGACGGTACCAAAGAGAATTATCAGTATCCGGCTCAGATCTGGAGAAAAAGTAACGAGACGGCTAAAAAAGTTTATGCTACTGCAAAAGCTATAAAAAGCATACAAATCGACCCGAAATTATTGACGGCTGATATTGATGTAACGAATAATTCATGGCCAAAAGTGGAACAAAAATCCAAATTTGACTAAGGAAACACTTAAAAGACTCTGCAAAGAGTCTTTTTTTTTTTAAGTAAATTTTAAAACTGTGCGCTTCAAAATTTAATATCTTTGTGGCACATCAAAAATAAAAGATATGTTCGGTATAGGAGGAGGAGAATTAGTTTTCATACTGTTTATAGTACTAATGCTTTTTGGTTCAGATAAAGTTCCGGAAATTGCACGTACTATGGGGAAAGCTATGGCTCAGTTAAAAAATGCAACTAACGATATTAAAAGCGAAATTCAAAAAGGAGCGGAGGCAAATGGTCTTGATGCAAAATCTTTGAATAATCTGACAGGGAATATTAACGCCGAGATTCACAACGCAAAATCTAATTTATTAGGTGACACGAATAATTTACTTGATATTAGTGATACAACTGCTGAAATTGACAAAGTAAAAGAAGATATAGATTCACTTTCAGGGCCCATAAAACGTCAGAGATAATATGCTTGAAAAAATAAAAGAATTAGATATCAGTTTATTGGTATATTTAAACGGATTAGGTTCTGAAACATACGATAAATTCTGGCTGATTATTACCAATCAGCTGTACTGGACTCCCTTCTTTTTGCTGTTGTTTTATCTTATTTATAAAAAAATAGGCGGAAAACAGACTTTGTATTTACTGCTTTTTATAGCCGTTTTAATTGCTTTTACGGATCAGACCTGTAATTTATTTAAACATACTTTCCAGCGGTTACGACCATGTAACAATCCTGATCTGAGTTCTATAATAAGAATTGTTCAGGTTAGAAAATCATTTAGTTTTTTCTCCGGACATGCGGCCAATACAATGGCAGTAGCCACTTTCCTGTATCTGGTTTTAAAACGTTATTTTAAATATCTGGGCTTCCTGTTTTTATGGCCTCTTATTTTTGCTTACAGCCGCATTTATTTAGGTCTGCATTATCCGGGTGATATATTGGCCGGATATTGTTTTGGAGCTCTTTTCGGATTCCTTATTTATCTGGCGTACCGAAGATTAAAACCACAATATTTTCCGGGATAATTTTTAGATGTTTAGAGGAATCTCCTGCTTTATATATAAAAACAAATAAGGCTTTAATCCGTTTGGTTAAAGCCTTATTTGTTTTAAGTTAGTTCTTCAAAATCGTTTTTTCACTCCATTCCAGACCTCCCGGAAGCTGTTGTCTGCTGAATTCAATATGAATTACTCTTCTTCGTTCGTTGTTGGTAGTTTTATTGGAAGCATGAAATAACAAAGGTTTCATGATCATAATACCGCCTTTTTCTACTTCGCAGATTGTTTCTTTTTCGGTTTCAAAATCCAGATTTTCGATTCTCAGAATTCCTTTGGAATGCGAATTGTTGATGACTTTTAAAGCGCCATTCTTTTTCGTGGTTTTGTCAATATGAATTCTGACAGTAAAGTTGTCTTCTAAAATTTCTTTAGGGGGCTGTACTGCGAACTGATTTTGTTTGACAGTCCAGTTCTCAAAATTTTCTGCATCTGTTTTTTTGTCCACAGATATCGTTAAATCCTGATGGTAAGCGACAAACCAGTTTGATTTTTCAGGTTTATCAAAATAAATGGATTTGGTTATAAAATAGCCTTTTCCAAAATTCAGCGCTATGATTTCTTTTAAATTTTGATTGAAAATATGTTCTAAGGTTTCCGGGATCTCTTTATGAAATTGTCTGATTGCAAATAAATCCTGAGATTTTCTGAAAACGGCATTGTCCGAATCTTTTTCGGTTGCTTTTTCAATTAATGAAATCAGTTTTTCTACTTCATTTTCAGAATAAACATGGTTTATAATAGCAAAACCTTCCGCGTTTATTTCGGTACTGTAATTCATGTTTTTAAAGTCTTTATACTATAGTCTCAGGTTGGCCTGGGGTTGGGTTGCTTTATAAAACCCTGCTTACCGTCAATCCGTCTCGGATAGGCAGTAAAACGGTTTCTACTCTTGGGTCGTTTTTTAAATGCAGGTTGTATTCTAAAAGTACTTTGGTACTGGTGTCATTAGGATGAACCGGCTCCAGGATTTTCCCGCTCCATAATACATTATCAGATAAAATGATTCCGCCTTTGTTCATTTTTGGAACAATCTGCTCCCAGTAATTGAGGTAATTTTCCTTATCGGCATCAATAAATACAAGGTCAAATTTGATGTCTAATGAGGGAATAATGTCAATGGCTTCACCTAAATGCTGAAAAATCTGATTTCCCCAGGGAGAAGCATCAAAATATTTTCTCTGGAAATCGACTAATTCTTCTTTGATATCAATAGTATGCAGCTGTCCGTTCTCCTGCATTCCTTCACATAAACAAAGCGCCGCATAACCGGTGTAAGTCCCAATTTCCAAAATATTTACCGGACGGATTAATTTGGAGAGCATGCTTAAAACGCGGCCCTGAAAATGTCCGCTCAGCATTCGGGGCAAAAGTATTTTCTGGTAGGTTTCTTTATTAAGTTTCGCCAGCAGTTCCGGTTCGTTTTCAGAATGCTGTTCGATATAGTCTTCTAATTCCTGTGATATAAAATGCATTTTGTAGTAGTTGTAATTGGATACAAAAATACAAAAAAATATCCGGAGGTTATCCGGCATAAAAAAACCATCCGTGTTTACGAATGGTTTTGAATTTAGGTTGAATGAAAATTATTTTTTCAAAGCTTCATTGACGTCTTTAGCTGTTTTTACCGTTCCGTCTTTGGCAGCTTTGGCAGCGTTTTCAATTTTTTCAGCTCCTTTTTTAGTAGCGTCTTTTACATCTTCAGCCGCTTTTTTAGAAGCATCTTTTACATCCTGAACAGCATTTTGAGTAGCATCTTTTGCTTTTACGGCTGCATTCTCTGCTTTGCTTACAGCGCTGTCTTTTACTTCTTCGATATCAGTTGTCAGAGAATCAACTTTGTTGCCAAGAGTTAATTCTTCATCTGCAGGTTTTGTTTCTTTTTTGTCGCAGGATTGAACACCTAATGCTAATAAAGCAACCACAGCTAAACTTAAAATTTGTTTTTTCATAATAATTTGTCTTTTTAGGTTATAAAATTTAAAAGGTTATAAAGTGGAATAATAAAAATACAAATTTTAAAATTAGTGCGCGCTTTGTAAGATTATTTTTTCTGAAAAGTGCAAGACAATTCTTGTGCCAAAATTTTCATTTTAGAAAAACTGCAGAAAAAAAATAAATCAAAGAAATCAGGATTTTCAGAAAAACAGGTTAGTCTTTGTAAAGACTGAAGTTGATAATAATATCATCTTTTACCTTAATTAAACCGGCCATCTTTACAGGCGGTTCCAGTTCGATATCAGAAAACTTTAAATTAAGGGTTCCCTGAATTTTATCATCGGTATTGTACAGAATGAAATCTTTGTATTTTAATGTTTTGTCGGTTATGTAAAAATTAAGTCTGCATTTGTAGTTTTTTCCGTTTTGTTTTACATCGCTGATGCACACGGTGCTGTTTGGAAATTGTTTCACTTTTACAGTTCCCTGTAAATCTTTGGTCATAATTTTATTTCCGCAGTCAAAGTTGGACATTTTAATATCAGTGTTAAAAGCACTCTTTTTAACGGAATTTATATATACCGTATCTTTTGTAGAAAAGGTATTAGAGCAATTGTATTTGCCCACAGTAGATATTCCGGTAATTTCTATTTTTATTTTATTTATTACCAGAGCAGTATCTTCTGCTAAAAAAGTGGGTTTAGCACTTCCTAATAAAAAGAATATTACTAAACCCATAATTAAGATAACAAATCTCGTTTTCATTTTTTTTTTATTAGAACGCAATGGTTGCTTCGAATACTAAACCTTCAAATTTACCACCGTAAAAGTTGTTTAGGTTTCCAGTAGCAGGATCTCCTGTAAATTGTGAATAATCTTTATATTGTTGATTAACGTAGTTTAGTTTAGCTAAGATGTTTTTAGTCATGAACCAGCCGGCACTAGCTTCAAATTTATCTACGGTAACCTTTTTAGCATCGGCATTAGATAATTTTCCGGATACGGTATTGTATTTTCCTCCAATATAGAATTGTTCACTGTTTCCAAATCTGTAAATAAGCTCTGAAGCATATTGATTAGCAGTACGTTTGTCGTCAGTACCAGCTTTATCTCCTCCTGAAGCTAATTCAATTGTTCCGAAGAATTCAAGTCCTTTATACTTCACAAATGGGTTAATCATGTAGGTAGTAGCCCAGTTTTTGAAATTAGGATTGTATGTTGCTTCCGGAGTAGATGTTTTACTAAAAGTAGTGGCAACATCATTAACAGTTGTAGTAACATTCCCGTTGGTATCTGTCTTAGTGATCGTATTTTTATAGGCATTATTATTCAGAATACCCCAATAACCAAATCCTGATCTGTTAGCAGAATAGATGTTTGCGTTTCCAAGATTGGCATTATGATAAAGAGAACCCGTTAATCTCACTCTTAAATCTTCATTAAGCTGTTTGTCATAACCCAGTTTAGCTAAGATTGAAGGGCTGTGTGTTGTATTGGTGTTTGGTCCGGTAGTGTAGAAAACTTCTTCATTACTTTGATTTAAATTACCATTGGTAACCCCTAACATACTTACCAGTCCATTTCTGTTGTAGTAAACCTCCATACCCATTTCTGTTGTAAAAGAATACATGATATTGTTTCCAACAAAGGCATTTCGGATTGTATTACCATTATCAGAACCTCTGAAGTGGGCATCACCAAAATTGTTCTCCATCTGTCCAATTTTAATGGTAGCATATTTCATTACATCAGCCAGGAAGTCTTTTTTGATGAAGTCTAACTTGTCAATTTGCAAGTACCCACCTTTTACATAAGAATCATTGTGGTGTCTTGAAGCTAAATAAATATCTAAGTTTACTCTTACTCCGTCAAACAATTGAGCTCCAAGATACATGTCAGCTCCAGGAAGCGTAAAATTGTTTTCCGTATTCATTAAACGATATCCTGTAATAGATCTGACAGTAGTTCCGGCAGCTGTAGTAGTCGTAGTCGTAGAACTGGCAGGCTGGTCGTTGAATGAATTTGTTGCCTGGAAATCCATATTGAAAGCACCTCCCAGGTCAATGCTGAGGCCTTTAAATTCTCTGGTATCTTTTTGTACGTCGAAAACATTGATACCGTCTTTCCCTCTGGAGATTTGGTTTTGCATGTTTCCAAAACTAACTTGTGCATTGACAGCAAATGTGCTGATTAAAGTAATGCATAATACATAAATCTTTTTCATGGCGGTTATAGATTAAAGTTTAGGTTAAATTTTATAGTTAAATCCTGTCCGGTTTTAATAGTGCCCAGCATCGCTGTTGGAGACTTCATTCCAAACTCTGTAAAAGTGATTTTGTTGGTTCCCTGCAGATTCAGTCCGTCTTTGGTAACCGTTGTTTTTACAGTAGTTTTGTACACTTTGCTTACTCCGGCAATAGTATAAGTTCCGGTTAGCTCCCAGCTTGTTTCGTTTACTTTTTCGGCAGATTTCAGTACGTATTTAATGGTTTTGTTTTTATCTGTTTTTAAAGTCTCGTAAGCTACCTTATCCATGCTTTTTTTCTCACTTTTTATGGTTTCTGCCGGAAGGTTGATTGTTAATGCTTCTATATCGGTTAGTTTAGAGTTGGCAATCGTGAAATTGGCAGTTCCGGTTCCGGAGGCCGATTTCATTTCCCAGTCGTGCAGTGTCGAAGTTCCGGCAACTGAGAAAGTAGATTTGCTGTCTAAAGTGTATGATTTTTGTGCTGTAGCAATGGAGGTAATTCCGAAAAATGCTATGACAGCTGCGAAAAGTTTTATTGTACTGGTTTTCATTTTTGTCATGTTTTTGTTTAAAAAAAATTAAGTTAATGTTAGGCCTGTTTTAACTTAGTGCTGATTATGTTGTTTTAACTTGTATCAAAGATCCCCCTATAAATCAGTTTAATACATGATAAAAATCATTGTTAAAATTTTATTAAATTGATATTTAATAACTACAACGTTTTCATTTTTATGTAAATCAGTCATAGTGTTAAAAATGACTCTTGATTTTTATCAAATTGTTATTTGAGGGAGTCTGTGAAGTAATTTTGAAGAACGTATTTTATTTATAATTTCAAGGAGATAAACCTGTTTAGCTTAGAATAATGTTGAAAATGACGGTTAGGTCTTTTCCTGCTTTTACCACACCAAGAGCTGCTTTTGGAGGAGTCATTTCGAAATCGCCAAAAGTGATTTGGTTAGATCCCTGAAGAATAAAGGTTCCGTTTGACGAGGTAACTTTTACCTGAGTCTCGTATTCTTTACTGACACCCGCAATGGTATAGGTTCCGGTTAAGTTCCAGGTGGTGTCATCTACTTTAGTCGCAGATTTCAAAACATATTGAATATTTTGATGAGTTTCGGTATCCAAAGCTTCATAGGCAACTTTATCCATACTTGATTTGTAGCTTTTTAAGCTCTCTGCAAGAAGAGTAATGGTTAGGCTGTTTATACCGGCAAGTTTAGAGTCTTTTACAGTTAAGTTTGCGATACCGGTTCCTTCTGTAGATCTCATTACCCAGTCATGTACAGTGGAAGTCCCGGCAACTTCAAAAGTTGATTTTGAATCTACAGTATATGTTCTTTGAGCATTTATTTGTAATGACAGGGTTGTGAAAATCACTGTTAATAGGATTGATTTAATTGTTTTCATTTTTGATAATGTATAGGTTAATTTTAATTAGGAAAGTTCTTTGATGTGGTTATGAACTGACCTTTTTTCTTAGACCAAAATTATCACCTACTTAGAGCATAAGAAATGATAAAAATCATAGCCAAAATTTTATTAAATTAATATAGTAAGGAGTGTCAGAACAGACCCGAAGCTGAATTTTAGTTTTTGAGAAAGAAATTTTTAGATTAAGTATTTTATTATCAATATTTTAATGTTTTGATTGTAAAGTGTTTAATCTGATAGATCCTAATTTTTTATGAAATACTACTGAATGCCTGTTTATAAACCCAGACAGAAATTTTTAATGACCGGAGTTTTTTTTTGATTTTATGCCGAAAACTTAAGAATGTATCTAAAAGGCAAAAAAAATGACAAAAGTGATTAACTTTGCAGCATGCAAATTGAGAAAAAAGATATAAGAGCCTTATCAAAAGATCAGTTACGTGATTTTTTTGTCGCAAACAACGACAAAGCTTTTCGCGGCAACCAGGTTTATGAATGGCTTTGGAACAAGGGAGCGCATAGTTTTGATGATATGACCAATGTTGCCAAATCAACAAGGTCTATGCTTGAAGAAAATTTTGTGATCAATCACATTAAAGTCGATACCATGCAGCGCAGTGAAGACGGAACGGTTAAAAATGCCGTACGCCTGCACGACGGTCTGGTGGTAGAATCTGTTTTAATTCCTACTGATACAAGAACAACTGCCTGCGTTTCCAGTCAGGTGGGCTGTAGTCTGGATTGTAATTTTTGTGCTACGGCAAGATTAAAACGTATGCGAAATCTCGAACCGGGAGAAATATACGATCAGATCATGTCCATTGATAAAGAAAGCCGTTTGTATTACAACCACCCGCTTTCTAATATTGTTTTTATGGGAATGGGAGAGCCTTTAATGAATTACAATAATGTCATTAAAGCGATCGATATGATTACTTCACCGGAAGGATTGGGAATGTCTCCAAAACGAATTACCCTTTCAACATCCGGAATTCCAAAAATGATTAAAAAAATGGCCGATGATGACGTAAAATTTAGACTGGCTGTTTCTTTGCATTCTGCTATCGACGAAACCCGTGCGAAGATTATGCCCTTCAGTAAAAACTTTCCTTTAAAGGATTTGAGGGAAGCACTGGAATACTGGTACCGAAAAACCAAAAGCAAAATTTCCTATGAATATGTAGTCTGGAAAGGAATTAATGACGATAAGGCTTCTGTAGATGCATTAGTGAAGTTTTGTAAATATGTTCCCTGTAAAGTCAATTTAATTGAATACAATCCAATTGATGATGGTGAGTTTCAGCAGGCTTCAGAAGAATCTATTATGGCTTATATCAAAGCACTGGAAAATATAGGTGTAGTCGTTAAAGTGCGAAGAAGCCGCGGAAAAGACATTGATGCTGCCTGTGGCCAATTAGCTAATAAAGAAGGATAAAAAAAAGATATACCGTACACAATGTCCTGCAGGGATATTGGATCAAAAACACTGATAAGCAAAAAAGCATTAAAAACAAGGGTGAATCTTGTTCTTAATGCTTTTTTTGGGCAAAAAGGGGATTTTATTTTTTCAGGTCAATTTCTTCCGTTACACCGTCTTTGGTTACAGAAGCCAAAGTGTCGCAATCTCCATTGCCATAATCAATCGTAGCCGAAGCCCCGTTTTTGGTAACCGATACGACTCCTTTAACCGCAAATGATTTTCGGCAGGAGGCTTTAAATTCCAAAGACGTAGTAATCTCAGCTGAATAAGTATCTCCGTTAGGTAAAGTTGTCGTTCCGCTTCCGGTCACAACAAACACATTGTCTTCCCAGTTAAACCAGGTATCATAACCTTCTGTCATTTCTTTTACCAAAGATCCTTTTCTGATATACGTACTTCCGTCATCAAAAGTAATAGTCAAATCAATTGCTGCTGTTGATACCGGATGTGCTTCTGCCTGTAAATCCGTTGCTTTTACAGTTCTTACAATACTTTTGCTTCCCTGTAGTTTTTTACCATTATGATAAAAGCCATCAAAAGTGTAGCTGATGTTTTGAGTAGAAGCCGAAAAATCATTGGAAAATGAAATGACCATTTTGCCTTTTACCGTATTCCCGTTATCAAGTGTACAGCCGTCAACACCAAAATCTACTGTTTTTGTAAAAGTATTATTAGTAAGAACGGTTGTAATAACAGCACAGCTTGGCAAAAAGTTTTTAATTGGGCCGCTGTGTTTGCTGTTTATATTTAATTGTGAATTAAACTGGTCTTCGGCAATATTGGTGACATCATCTATAGAAGCATCAATTTTGGCATTGGCTGCTATTTCATCATTTGTAATTACTTTACTAGTCCCGTCATTTGTGCTTTCATCAGAATTACAGCTTATAAATAATGATAAAGCGATGCATATTCCCATCAATAAAAATTTTGTTTTCATAATAAATAGTTTTCTTGGTTTTACTTTTAATTAATGAATTCAAATTAGTATTAGATTGAGGTGTTTTTGGATTGTTTTTTTGATTAGTATTGAAATTGTTGATATACTAACATAAAATAGACAACGTTTTTTTATTTAAAATAGTATATTTGGAATCGAAATGAATATTACTTCACAAATAAAACAGCCCATTCTAACAGAGATGGAACTTTTTGAAAAAAAGTTTCATGAATCGATGACTTCAAAGGTTGCGCTACTGAACCGGATTACTTATTATATCGTAAACCGAAAAGGAAAACAAATGCGTCCGATGTTTGTATTTCTGACGGCCAAAATGGTTTCCGGCGGCACTGTAAACGAAAGAACGTATCGCGGGGCTTCAGTTATTGAACTGATTCATACAGCGACTCTGGTTCACGATGATGTTGTGGATGACAGTAACCGCCGCCGTGGTTTCTTTTCGATCAATGCACTCTGGAAAAATAAAATTGCTGTTTTAGTCGGGGATTATCTGCTTTCCAAAGGATTGTTATTGTCAATTGATAACGGTGATTTTGATTTACTCCGCATCATTTCAGTAGCGGTTCGGGAAATGAGTGAAGGGGAACTGCTTCAGATCGAAAAAGCCCGCCGACTTGATATTACAGAAGATGTTTATTATGAAATTATCCGCAAAAAAACAGCAACCCTTATTGCAGCCTGCTGTGCCCTTGGTGCAAAAGCTGTAATCGAAGATGAAATTCAGGTGGAGAATATGCGAAAATTTGGCGAGCTGATCGGAATGGCTTTTCAGATCAAGGACGATTTGTTTGATTACAGCGAAGAAGCTATCGGTAAACCAACCGGAATCGATATTAAAGAGCAAAAAATGACCCTGCCTTTAATTCATGTTTTAAATACCTGTACCCCGCAGGAAAAAAAGTGGCTGATCAACTCCATCAAGAATCACAACAAAGACAAAAAACGGGTGAAAGAAGTTATTGCCTTTGTAAAAGATAATAATGGTCTGGCTTACGCCGAAAATAAAATGGTCGAATTCCAGCAGGAAGCACTTTCCCTTTTAGAAAATTACCCCAATTCTGAATTCAAAGCAGCACTTACCTTAATGGTAAACTACGTTATTGAAAGAAAAAAATAATTTCTTTAATTAGAAAATCAGAAAATTTATTAATTAGATAATTGGTTTACTTTGTTGTAAATCAGTTGTCTATTTTTGTTTTGTTAGGATTTGATTTTTTTTTATTGAAAAATTTCATACCTCATGCAACCATTTCAAATTGACAATCGTCTATGCTGATAGAACTCTGTTTCTAAAACCAAAAACTGAAAAGCTTATTAATGAAAATTATTCATTTACATCAGGAAGAAACCAAAATCATAAAGCTGGCTGTCGAAAATAACCGACAGGCACAGCAGCAGATTTACGGGAAATATTCCTCAAAGATGTTAAGTGTATGCCGACAGTATATAAAGGACATTCAGCTGGCAGAAGATGTCATGATCACCGCTTTCATGAAAGTGTTTACTAATTTGAAAAACTTTGAGCATAAAGGCAGTTTTGAAGGCTGGATCCGCCGGATTATGGTAAACGAATGCATATCGTATTTAAGAGTTCAGAAGAAAGTCAAATTTGCCGAAGAGGAGTTTTTCATAGAGGAAAGTTTCAACGAAATAGACAGCCAGTTTACGGTCGAACAGATTCAGTTTTTAATTGATGCCCTGCCGGACGGATATAAAATGGTATTCAATTTATATGCAATCGAAGGGTATAAACACAATGAAATTGCCAAAATGCTAGGGATTAATGAAGGAACATCAAAATCGCAGTTATCGCACGCCAGAAAAATGCTGCAGACACAAATTACTATTTTAAAAAAACAAGATAATGGAACCGAATAATTTTGAAAAGGATTTCCGTGAAAAGCTAAATGAGCGCAGAATGGAACCAAGCGATAAAGCCTGGGACCGATTGGATGCCATGTTAAGCATCGCTGAAGAAAAGAAACCAAAAAAGAAAAGAAAATGGCTGTATATCGCTGCCAGTATGGCCGGGTTTTTACTGGCTGGAACCTTCTTTTTTAATCAGGAGAAAGAAAAAGAAAAGGTCGATGTAACAAAAAGTGTAGTAGTGGAAGAAAATGCCAAAACCGATTCAGTGATGAAACCGGTTTTAGATAATGATGATTCCGTTAAGACCGAAACAGTAATTGCAGAAAAACCTTCAGGGCAAAAGTCTCAGAAACCAGAAAATAATTTTAACCTAAAATCAGATAAAAACCTAAAAAATGAATCAGATCAAATAGCGGAGTCTTCAATCATCATCAACAATCAGGAAAAACAATCAATCAACAACAATCAGGCTGTAATGGCCGAAAATACCGGGAAAGAAAATATTGACCAGTTATTGGAAACGGCAGAGCATAAGGTTCTGGCAGAAAATCCGGTAAAAAAAACAAAAGTAAAAATCAATGCGTCGGATCTGCTTAATCAGGTCGACGGTGAGCTGGAGCTTTCTTTTCGTGAAAAAGTAATTACCAAAGTCAATAAAAATTACCAGACTGTTAAGGTGGCGCTGGCTAACCGAAACCAGCAGGAATAGGTTTTTTTCAATAACAATAACAATGGCAATAACAATTTAATATTAAAAATCATCAATCAATCACAATCAATTAAAAAAAAATCAATCATGAAAAATTTTACCATTTATCTCGTAATCCTGGTTTTCTTATTTGTAAGCAAAGTACTGGGGCAGGAAACTTTTGAAGCAAGGGCGAAAAAAATTGCTAATAAAATAGAGAAGATTACAAAAGAGGAAAAAGAAACGCTGAAGGAAGAAATAGAAGCGGTTAATGTGCAGCTGTCAGAAGGAAAAATTACACAGGCACAAGCGGATAAACGCAAAAAAGAATTAGCGGAAGCCCGTGCTGTTATCATTGAAGAAAAAGTAACTCTGGCGCAAAACGAGCTAAACGATCTGGTTCAGCAGAAAGTTGACGGGAAAATCAAGGAAGGAGATTCTGTAAGAAAGCATTCTTTAATTATTCATTGGAATGATAAAGAGTGGAGTGATAATAAGAAAAAGAAAGATTCTGCCCGTGGTGAAAGAAGAACAACCTCACAGTTTGTATTTGCAATGGGATTAAACAATACGATGACCGATGGAAAACTTCAGGATTCTCAGTATCGTTTTATGGGATCGCATTTTTACGAATGGGGACTTACCTATAATTCACGATTATTAAAAAATGATAATCTGCTTCATGCCAAATACGGACTTTCGCTGATGTATAACAATATCCGCCCTACCGATAACAAAAGTTTTGTGGTAAATGGGGATCAGACAGATCTTGAGGTGAATCCGGTTCATTTAACAGAATCCCGCTTTAGAAATGTGTATTTAGCGGTGCCGGTACATTTAGAATTTGATTTTACAAGACCAACAGAAACTAATGGAAAAACATATTTCAGGACTCATAAAAGTTTTCGTTTTGGAGTAGGAGGTTATGCCGGAATAAACGTAAAATCGAAGCAGATTCTAAAATTTGAAGAAGATGATCTTAAGTATAAAACGACTATTAAAGGCGATTATAATGTAAATAATTTTATTTACGGATTAAGTTCTTATATAGGTTACAGAGCCTGGAGTTTGTATTTGAAATATGATCTGAATCCAATATTTCAGGATAATTTAGTGAAAGAGAATAATATCTCTTTAGGGTTACGTCTTGATTTAAATTAGAAATAAAGTTGAGTTTAGTTAGTGGAAAAAGTGTTTCGAAAGAGGCACTTTTTTTATTTAAATTCCCCCTGAATTATGTACTTTTACAGGCTCATTATTAAAAAAAGATTTTACGTTTTGATTTCACAAACTACAATAGATGCTGTTTTTGAAACTGCCCGCGTCGAGGAGGTTATTGGTGATTTTGTTAATTTAAAACGTGCCGGGAGTAATTTTAAAGGACTGAGTCCGTTTTCAGATGAGCGCTCGCCTTCGTTCATGGTATCGCCGGCAAAAGGAATCTGGAAAGATTTTAGTTCCGGAAAAGGAGGGAACTCAGTTGCCTTTTTGATGGAGCATTCCCATTTTACCTATCCGGAAGCCATTCGTTATTTAGCTAAAAAATACAATATCGAAATTGAAGAAACGGAACAGACAGAAGCTGAAAAAGCCATTACAGATGTTCGTGAGAGTATGTATCTGGTTTCGGAATTTGCGGCTAAATATTTTCAGGATGTCCTTTTGAATTCTGAAGAAGGAAAAGCAATTGGTTTGTCCTACTTTAAAGAAAGAGGATTCACAAACGAAACCATTAAAAAATTCGGTTTGGGGTATTCGCCCGAAACCTGGGATGCCTTAACCAAAGAAGCTTTAGGAAAAGGGTATAAATTAGAATTTCTGGAAAGTACAGGTCTTACTATTCCAAGAGAAGATCGTCCGTTTGACCGTTTTAAAGGGCGTGTCATGTTTCCTATTCAGAGTATGTCGGGACGTGTTCTGGGTTTTGGAGGACGTATACTTACCAATGATAAAAAAGCAGCTAAATACCTGAATTCACCTGAAAGTGAAATTTACCATAAAAGTAAAGTACTTTACGGAATTTACCACGCCAAGCAGTCTATCGCCAAGCAGAATAACTGTTATTTAGTAGAAGGATATACCGATGTCATTCAGTTTAACCAGGCCGGAATAGAAAATGTAGTGGCTTCCTCGGGAACTGCTTTAACACCGGACCAGATTCGTTTGGTAAATCGTTTAACGAGAAATATAACTGTTCTTTTTGATGGAGATGCAGCAGGTCTGCGGGCCTCTATCCGCGGAATCGATTTGATTCTTGAGGAAGGAATGAATGTACGTGTTTGTTCTTTTCCTGATGGAGAAGACCCGGACAGTTTTGCCCGTAAAAATTCGCACGATGCTTTAGTGAGCTATCTGGAAGAAAACAGTAAAGACTTTATACAGTTTAAAGCTTCAATTCTGATGAATGAAGCCAAAAACGATCCTATCAAAAAAGCGGACCTGATTCGTGATATGGTGACCAGTATTTCTAAAATTCCGGATCGTATTCAGCGTGAAGTATATATTCAGGAATGTGCCCGTATTATGGATATTTCAGAACAGGTCTTAGTAAGTACGCTGGCGCAGCTGGTTCAGAAAGATATGACTGAAGCGGCTAAAAAGCAAAAACAGGAACAGAAACCTTTTCAGGTTTTTAGAAATCAAAACCAAAACCAGAATCAAAGCCCGAAAGCGGGTACTTTTTCAGGAGGTGATCCCGAAGATCCAAGAACAGGGCCGCCGGACGATTATTATCCGGGAGAACCGGGTTATTATCCTGAAGAACAAACAGAAAAAGTGGATATTTTATATGGCTTTGAAAAAAAAATTATAGAAATCCTGCTTCTATATGGCAGTGTTGTTGAAAGTTTTGAAGATGTTTACTTAAAAGCTGATGAAGAAGGTAATGTAAAAGAAGTTTCGGAAAAAAGAGAATATAAGGTATTTCAAAAAATCTATCTGAGTCTTCAGGAGGATGAGGTCGAATTATCCAATATGCTGTTTCAGAATATTTACGCCAATCTTATTGATTTTTATAATCAGAATGAAACTTTCAATCTGGATAAATATTTAATGCACCTGCAGCCTGAATTTGCTCAGGAAGTGACTAATATTCTGATGGAAGATGAAAGGCTGACGATTCATAACTGGGAAGGGCAGAATATTTTTCCAAAGCATAAAAATGTAACAATTGAACAAAATGTTTCGGATACGATATTTTCGATGCGCTGGTTTTTGGTTTCAAAAATCATACACGAGCTGAAACAGACACTGCTTTCAGATCCAAAAGAAGATAACTCGGAATTATTGTCTATGGTGGTTGATTATTCGAAACTGCTCAATAATTTTTCAAAAAAACTGGGAAGGGTAGTGGTTCCTTATCACAGCGCCTAAAAATCAAAAAGCTCTATAATGATGAACACTATAGAGCTTTTTTTATGGTTGGTGGCTGCCGGAGCAGTCAGAATACCATCAAATTAAATAATTTCTAAAGTCTTAGCTTTGTTTACTAAGTCAACTAAGTTAGTAACGTTTAATTTAGTTAATAATCTTAATTTGTAAGTACTGATCGTTTTTTCGTTCAGGTTTAAGATTTTAGAAATTTCATTGTTTTTCTTACCATCACTTAAATAACGTAAAACCTCGATTTCACGGTTAGAAAGTTTTCTGTACAAACGTTCGCTTTTGCTTTGTTTAGCAATAAGGGCCATGTTTTTGCGAACTGTTTCGTTGATGATAATTTTTCCTTCGTGTACTTTGATAATAGAAAGACCTAAAGTTTCAAGTTTTTCTGTTTTGTGTACATACCCGGATACTCCTGCTTTAATTGCGTTTGGAGCATACATTTGCTCAGCAAGGTCACTAAAAATTACAATTTTTGTTTTTGGGAAATTTTTCAGGATTGATTTAATTTCAAAGATACTTGAAAGACCTTCTAATTCTAAATCTAAGATCAGAATGTCGATCTCCTTCGTTTGAAGAATATCTCTAACCATTGAAAAATTGCCTACGTTGGCAACAATTGAAATTTGATCGTGGTCTTTAAAATAAGACTTAACGCCAAAGTGAGTCACAGGATGATTGTCTGCAAGACATACTTTAATCATAATTTTACCTTTTTAGAATTGTTATCATGTTTTTGGAGCTGTAAAATTAATAAATAAATTCTGTAATTAATTGCAGACAAATGTTAAAAAAATTATTTTAACGTTTTTGGGATCAAACAAACCGGAATTGGGTCCATTTTATGCTTGTTACTGGTGTTTAATCTTTTATAAATTTCGAAGACAGATTTTTCTCTCCCGTCGAAGTCATCCGCCGTTTTTCCTGACTCCGCGGCAATCATTGCCCATTCAAGTTCGTCGTAACTGGCACCCAATTGATCCTCATCGGTTCTGTTATCTCCAAAAAGTCCGTCGGTTGGAGCAGCCGTTAAAATTGAATCCGGAACACTTAAATATTCGCCAAGAGCGTAAACATCTGATTTCATTAAATCGGCAATCGGACTCAAATCTACGCCTCCGTCGCCGTATTTGGTATAGAACCCAACACCGAAATCTTCGACCTTATTGCCTGTCCCTGCTACTAATAGCCCGTGAATGCCGGCTAAATAGTATAAGGAAGTCATTCGGATTCGTGCTCTGGTATTAGCTAACGATAAATTAACTTTTGTTGAATCTTTTGAAGTCGGTACGGCAGCCTTAAATGCTTCAAAAGTGTCAGTTAAATCTGTTTGAAGGCTTGAAACATTCTGGAAACGTTTTTTTAACTGCTCAATATGTTCTCTTCCTCTTGATACCTGACTTTCAGCCTGATGAATCGGCATTTCAACGCATAAAACCTGCAATCCGGTCTGTGCGCAAAGCGTAGAAGTTACTGCAGAGTCCACTCCGCCCGAAATTCCAATTACAAAACCGTTCACTTTTGCAGCAGCGGCATAACTTTTTAACCATTCAACAATATGCGTGTTTACTTTTTCTGTCTGAATTGTGCTTTTTTTAGCCATAATAGTTCAAGTTTAAGATGCAGGGATTATATTTGCAGAATTATTTTTTTGAGTAGAAAAATACTCAGATTCCAGCAACACAAATCTAATTAAAATAAAATGAAAATGTATCGCTTTGTAGTGGTTCTGTGCTTGTTTTTTTTGTCCTGTGACCAAAAAACAAAGGTTGAAAAAGAAGTAGAAGAAATTCCGGTTGATATTAAAGTAGAGCGCTTTGATAAAGTGTTTTTTGAGACTAAACCTGAAGATCTGTCAAAAATAAAAAAACAATATCCGTACTTTTTTCCCGGAAACGACGATAATGTATGGCTTCAGAAAATGAAAGAACCTATCTGGAGAGAGGTTTATGAAGAGGTACAAAAGAAATACGCCAATTTTGAGCCGGTGCGGGAAGAGTTTAATGAGCTTTTTAAACACATAAAATATTATTTTCCAAAAACGAAAACACCAAAAGTAATTACGGTAATTGGAGAAATGGATTATAATGCTAAAGCTATTTATGCAGACAGTCTTGTGGTGGTGGCTTTGGAGCTGTATCTGGGAAGAGATCATAAGTTTTATGAGTTTCCTAATTATCTGAAATACAATTTTGAAGAAAAACAGATTATGCCGGATGTGGTTTCCAGCTTTACGTATAGAAATATTCCGGCTTATCCGGATAAAAATTTAATTTCCCAGATGATTTTTGAAGGGAAACAATTATACGCAAAAGACCTGCTGCTGCCGGATTATACCGATGCGGAGAAAATGGGATACAGTCCGGAGCAGATCAAATGGTGTGAAGAAAATGAAAGCTATATGTGGCGTTATTTTCTTGAGAACGAAATGCTGTATAGTTTAGATCCTAAACTTACGACCCGTTTTGTGGCACCTGCGCCTTTTTCTAAATTTTATTTAGAGATTGACAATGATTCTCCCGGACGTGTGGGAGCCTGGCTGGGCTGGCAGATTGTTCGTTCGTATATGAAAAACAATAATGTACCGCTGTCTGAATTGTTAAAAGTAAATGCAAAAGAAATATTCGAAAAATCAAAATATAAACCTAAGAAATAATGTCAAATACAATAAAATCAGAAATTAAATTCAACGTTGAGCTAGATGAAAACCGAGTGCCGGAAAAACTTTCGTGGACAGCGAAAGACGGAGGGGTGGAAGCAGAAGAGGCTAAAGCAATTATGCTGTCAATCTGGGACAGTAAAGCACAGGAAACCATGCGAATCGATTTGTGGACTAAAGATATGCCGGTAGATGAAATGAAAATCTTTTTTCACCAGACTTTAGTAGCGATGGCTGATACTTTTAAACGTGCTACAGACGACGAGAAAATGTCAGATACCATGAAAGATTTTTGCGATTACTTTGCAGAAAAACTGGAACTGACCAAATAAATTTGAAATTCCAAAACTTAAAATCCCAAATTCCAATTGTGAAAACTGGAATTTGGGATTTTTTTTATGGAGTATTTTGTATTGTAATTTAGGATTTATCTGTTAAACATTTCCTGATTGATCTCATCAATATAGTTTAGTAACTCTTCTTTTCCGGTTGATTCTGTCGATGAGGTTACAAAGTACTGCGGCATTTCTGCCCAGTTGTTGGCGAACATCTGTTTGCGGTAAGCGGCAATATGGGAATCAATTTTTCCTTTGCTGATTTTATCGGCTTTGGTAAAAATAATGCAAAACGGAATTTCACTTTCGCCCATATAGGACATAAATTCAATGTCAATTTTTTGAGCTTCGTGGCGAATATCAATTAAAACAAATGCACATACGAGCTGTTCTCTGTTTTCGAAGTAATCGGTTATAAATTTCTGAAAAATTGATTTTGTTTTCTTTGAAACTTTGGCATAACCGTAACCTGGTAAATCTACTAAAAACCAGTTGTTGTTGATTTTAAAGTGATTTATTAATTGCGTTTTCCCGGGTCTTGATGATGTTTTTGCTAAATTTTTATTATTGGTGAGCATGTTGATCAAGGATGATTTTCCTACATTGGATCTGCCTATAAAGGCATACTCCGGTAAAAAATCCTTCGGACATTTGGATGCATCAGAATTACTGATAATAAATTCGGCGGTATTAATTTTCATATTTTTTTGGTTTTAAAACCTCCTTCAAATCGAAAGTTAAATGCTATAAATTCTTTTCAGTAAGCCATTTTTCAAGAATTTCGTTGAATTCCTGAGGATGTTCCATCATGGCGGCATGTCCGCATTTGTCAATCCAGTATAAAGTTGAATTAGGCAGTAACGTGTGAAATTCTTCGGCAACATTTGGAGGTGTTACAGAATCATTTTTACCCCAGATAATGCAAGTGTCGACTTCCATTTTAGGCAGGTCTTTGGCCATGTTATGACGAATGGCACTTTTGGCAATCGTTAAGGTTTTAATTAATTTGATTCGGTCATTTGCGGTTGCATAAACTTCATCGATAAGCTCCGGGGTGGCAATTTTTGGGTCATAAAATACATCTTCAGCTTTCTTTTTGATGTATTCGTAATCCCCTCTTCTTGGGTAACTGTCTCCCATTGCGCTTTCGTAAAGTCCGGAACTTCCGGTAATTACAAGTCCGGCAACTTTTTCAGGATAAAGCTTTGTGTGGTACAATGCGATATGTCCTCCAAGAGAATTTCCAAGAAGAATTACTTTGTCGAATCCTTTGTAAGTAATAAAATCTTTAACGTACTTGGCAAAACTTTTTACGTTCGTTTTTAAAATGCTCTGGGTGTATATTGGCAGATCCGGAATAACAACTTTATATCCTTTTGTTGGGAAATATTGTGCTACACCATCAAAGTTACTCAGACCTCCCATTAGTCCGTGTAAAATTACAATAGGAGTTCCTTCACCAGCTTCAAAATAGCTGTATTTGCCTTCTTTTTTGTAGTGTTTGTCCATCTAGTTTTATGCCAATTTCAATTTCGACAAATATAGGGTTAATTAAATAAAAATGAATTTTTGATGCCATTTTTTAACTACATAATTTTAGTAGAATTTATAACTGTTTAAAAATCAGGTTTTAGAGCCTGTTTTGTTATATTCTTAAAATGTTAAAATGATTGCATTATAATTACTTTTTTAAGAGAAAGACTATCTTTTTTTTGTAATTGTTAAAGGATTTGTTTCTGAGGCTGATTTTTATCTAAAGTGTTGATTATTTAATAATTAAATCAGGTGGTAGTAAAGTGGTTAAACTTATTAACAAAGTGGTATATAGTGGTAATATGTGGTAAAATTTTTTATATTTTTGCTGTATAACATGTTAAGTGGTTTTTTTTGAATACGATTGTAGGGACATATGAGTGTAAAGTTGATGCAAAGGGGAGGCTTATGATACCTGCGCCCCTTAAAAAGCAATTGGCTTCCTCGCTTCAGGACGGTTTTGTTTTGAAGCGTTCCGTTTTTCAGCAGTGTCTGGAGTTGTATCCAATGGAAGAGTGGAATTTGATGATGGCGAAAATTAACAAGCTGAATCGTTTTGTGAAAAAGAACAATGATTTCATCCGCAGATTCACTGCCGGTGTAAAAGTGGTAGAGATTGATGCATTAGGGAGATTGCTGGTTCCAAAAGATTTAGTGACTTTTTCAGGTATTTCTAAAGATGTTGTTTTCTCATCGGCGGTTAATATTGTGGAAATTTGGGATAAGGATTTATATGAAAAATCAATAAGTGGCGAAGATATGGATTTTGCTGATTTAGCCGAGGAAGTAATGGGAAATATTAATGACGACGACAATGGAATATCATAATCCGGTTTTACTTCATCCAACCGTTGATGGTTTAGATATTAAACCAGACGGTATTTATGTAGATGTAACGTTTGGCGGCGGAGGCCATTCAAGAGAAATTTTGAGACGTTTAGGGCCGGACGGAAAACTATTTGCTTTCGACCAAGATGAAGATGCGCTGGCCAATGCGCTGCCTGACGAAAGGTTTACGCTGATTAATGAGAATTTCAGATATATAAAAAGGTTTCTTCGTTTTCATGGTGTAAAAGAGGTTGATGGAATTTTGGCTGATTTAGGGGTTTCATCACATCAGTTTGATGTTCCGGAAAGAGGTTTTTCGACCCGGTTTGATGCTGAACTCGATATGCGGATGAGTCAGAAAAATGATTTAAATGCCTTTCGTGTGGTCAACGAATATGAAGAACAGGATTTGCGTCGTGTTTTTTTTGATTATGGGGAGTTGAAAAATGCGCCTGCTTTAGCGAGAACCATTATAGAAGCAAGACATCACAGGATAATCAAAACTACGGACGAGTTAAAAGAAGTTCTTAAGAAATATCTGCCGGAGAAAGTTAGAAATAAAGTACTGGCTCAGATTTATCAGGCAATCCGGATAGAGGTAAACCAGGAAATGGATGTTTTAAAAGAATTTATCGAGCAGTCGTTAGAAATTTTAAAACCAGGCGGAAGGTTTTCGGTGATCTCTTACCATTCTTTAGAAGACCGGCTGGTAAAAAGATTTATCAAAAACGGAATGTTTGAAGGAGAGCCGGAAAGAGATTTTTTTGGAAATTATTCGGTGCCCTTTAAAAGTATTGGAAAACTGATTGTTCCGGATGAAGAAGAAATCAAAATAAACAACAGGGCCAGGAGTGCTAAATTGAGAATTGCTGAGAAGATATAATATATATAGGTAGAAAAAATGAAAAGTGGAGTATTCGGTATATTAAAAGCAAGATTTCTAATTCATGATGATGCAGTTAAAAACTGGCGTTTTATTGTCTTTATTATTTTGCTGGCAATTCTGATGATCGCGAATACACAGCGCTATGAGCAGAAGGTTTTTGAAATAGCAAAATTAAACAATGAAGTAAAAGAACTGCGATCTGAATTTGTAGACCGCCGTTCAGAACTGATGAAATTAAAAATGGAGTCAACGATTTCGGATAAAATGCAGGAAAAGCAGATTTTTCCGTCGACAGTTCCTCCGGTCAAAATAGAAGTTAAAAAAGAAGAAAAGAAAAATTTCTTTCAAAGAATATGGCAGTAGACGATAAACATATATCCTACAGAATTTACCTCGTAGCAGTTTTCATCTTTTTGATGGCAATTGCTATTGTCGTTAAATTAACCAATATTCAATGGGTTGATGGAGATTATTACAGAAAACTGGCGAAACAGCGTACTGTTAGGAACTTTGTAATCCCGGCTAATAAAGGAAATATTTATTCGGCTGACGGAAGTCTGCTGGCTACCTCTATTCCGAATTATGAAATTCGTTTTGACGCAAAAGCACCAAACAAGGAAACTTTTGAAAAATATATTAAGCAGTTATCAGATTCATTAGAGGTCGTTTTAGACAGACCTTCCGGTTATTATGAAAAGGAACTTAGAAAGGCCCGGGAGAATAAAAACCGTTATTATCTGATTGCCCGTAAGCTGAGTTATACAGAATATGTACGAATAAAAAATTTTCCATTATTCAGTTTGGGAGCTTTTAAAGGTGGAATTATAGTAGAACAGGAAACTGTTAGAAAACACCCTATAGGTAAAATTGCTGAAAGAACTATTGGTTATGACAAAATTGATCCGGCAACCGGAGTAGAAGTTGGAAAAGGAATTGAGTGGGCTTTTAAAAGTTATCTGAATGGGAAAGACGGGAAAATCCTAAAGCAGAAAATCGCAAAAGGACAGTGGAAACCTATTCGGGATGTAAACGAAGTAGATCCAATTGACGGTTACGATGTTATTTCGACCATAGATGTTTTTATTCAGGATATTGCACACCATGCTTTGCTGAAGCAACTGGAAGATTATGAAGCAGATCACGGTTGTGTGGTTGTAATGGAAACAGAAACGGGGCATGTAAAAGCCATTTCAAATTTAGGAAGAGCAGAAGACGGATCGTATTACGAAACAACAAATTATGCTATTGCGGAATCTCACGAACCCGGATCGACTTTTAAATTAGTCGATTTAATAGCGATTTTAGAAGATAAAGTAGCTGATACCAGTAAGGTTTACGACAGTCACAACGGTGTAGTAAAATATTACGGAAGATCAGTACGTGACTCACATAACGGAGGTTACGGAAAAGTGTCATTGGCACGCGGATTCGAGCTTTCGTCAAATACTGTAATGGTTCAGGCGGTTTATGAAGCCTATAAAAGTAACCCTGCTAAGTTTGTAAATCATATTAATGCGTTAGGATTAAATAAGACATTAGGATTGCATTTTAAAGGAGAAGGAAGACCGTATATTCCACAGCCGGGAGACAAACACTGGTCAGGAACTACCCTTCCGTGGATGGCTTTTGGATATAATGTTTCGGTTACGCCAATGCAGACTTTAGCATTGTACAATTCAGTTGCTAATAATGGTGTAATGGTAAAACCGCAGTTTGTTTCAGAAATTAAAGAATGGAATAAAACCATTAAAAAGTTTGATGTAGAGGTTATCAACCCAAAAGTTTGTTCGCCGGAGACATTAAAAAAAGTAAAAGCGGTTTTGGCGAATGTGGTAAAAAAAGGAACAGGTTCAAAGCTGTATTCTAAAGATTTTTCGATGGCAGGAAAAACAGGAACGGCTCAGATGAATTATGGAGGAAAAGAAGGAAAATCGGCATTGTATTATGCGTCTTCATTCGTAGGTTATTTTCCTGCGGATCATCCAAAATATTCTTGTATTGTAGTAGTTCATAAACCCAATACATCCAGAAATAATTATTTCGGGGCAGATGTGGCCGGACCGGTTTTTAAAAGAATCGCACAAAAGATTTTTACAGATGCACCTTCAACAAACAAAATAAAACAGCTGGATTCTAAGATTTCAAAACAGGAAATCAGCTATGATAAGTTTGATAAAGAATCAAACAAAAAATTAAATCAGATTCCGGATTTAAAGGGAATGCCGGGAATGGATGCCATTGCTTTACTGGAGAATTTAGGTTTAAAAGTAAGGATAAACGGAGTTGGAAAAGTAAAACACCAGTCTATTCAGGCCGGGCAGAGTATTATTAAAAACACAACTATAGTATTAGAATTATCGTGAAAATACTAAAAGACATATTATATAAAGCGGCTATTGAATCTGTAAAAGGTTCAACAGATATTGCTATTTCTAAAATTGAATTTGATTCCCGTAAAGTGGAAGCAAATGATGTTTTTGTGGCGATTCGCGGCTCGCTTTCAGACGGACATGATTATATTGAAAAAGCAATTCAGCTTGGAGCAAAAGCAATTATCTGTGATACGCTTCCTGAAAATATTGCAAATGAAGTAACGTATATTCAGGTAAAAGATACCAATACGGCTTTGGCTTTTATGGCGGCCAATTATTTTGGAGATCCTTCTGCAAAACTAAAATTAGTTGGTGTAACGGGTACAAACGGAAAAACAACAATTGCTTCCTTATTGTTTCAATTGTTTCAAAAAGCAGGTTTTAAAGTGGGATTGTTGTCCACTGTAAAAATTGTAGTAGATAAAACGGAATATCCGGCAACACATACAACACCAGATTCTCTGACTATTAATCATTATCTCAATGAAATGATTGAAGCCGGGGTTACACATTGTTTTATGGAAGTAAGTTCGCATGGAATCCACCAAAAACGTACAGAAGCTTTGCATTTTGTAGGCGGCATTTTCACGAATCTTTCTCACGATCATTTGGATTATCATCCAACGTTTGCTGAATACAGAGATGTGAAAAAATCATTTTTTGACTCACTTCCAAAATCAGCATTTGTATTGTCAAATATTGATGATAAAAATGGTTCGGTAATGCTTCAAAATACAGCTGCTAAAAAACTGACTTACGCTTTAAAATCATATGCAGATTACAGAGCGCAGATTTTAGAAAGTCAATTATCCGGATTGTTATTGAAAATTAATGACAATGAAGTTTGGGTAAAACTAATTGGTACTTTCAACGCATACAATGTTTTAGCTATTTACGGAACAGCCGTAGAGCTTGGAATTGAAAGCCTTGAAGCCTTGCGTTTACTGTCAGATTTAGAAAGTGTTTCGGGACGTTTTCAGTACATCGTTTCAGATGGTGGTATTACGGCTGTCGTAGATTACGCACATACACCGGATGCTTTAGAAAATGTTCTAAAAACGATCAATGACATTCGTACTAAAAATGAACAATTGATTACAGTTGTAGGCTGCGGAGGAAATAGAGACAAAACGAAACGTCCGATTATGGCAAAGATTGCTTCGGATTTAAGTGATAAAGCAGTTTTAACTTCTGATAATCCGAGAAATGAAGATCCGGAAGTTATTCTGGATGAAATGGAGCAAGGAGTGGAACCTCAGAATTACAAAAAAATGCTTCGAATTACGGATAGAAAACAGGCAATTAAAACTGCTTGTCAATTGGCAGAAGCAAAAGATATTATCCTGATTGCAGGAAAAGGACATGAAACGTATCAGGAAATAAACGGGGTCCGCCACCATTTTGATGATATGGAAACGATTAAAGAAATTTTAGAACAACTGAATAAATAATAAAAAGAACAAATTCCAAATTCCAAAAACCAATATAACATTGGAATTTGGGATTTAAAAATTGGGATTTCATTCAAAATTGGAATTTAAAAAAATAGAGGGATATGCTGTACTACTTATTTGAATATTTTGACAAAACACTTGATGTGCCGGGAACAGGAGTTTTCCAGTACATTACTTTCAGATCGGCTTTGGCATTTTTGCTTTCATTGCTTTTGTCAACTATTTATGGTAAAAGAGTGATTAACTTTTTGCGCCGTCAGCAGGTTGGAGAAACGGTACGTGAATTAGGTCTTGCCGGTCAGAACGAAAAAGCGGGTACGCCAACCATGGGAGGACTAATTATCATTTTTGCCACATTGGTTCCGGTTTTCTTATTTGCCAGACTGCATAACATTTATATCGTACTGCTTATTGTGACTACCTTATGGATGGGAACCATTGGTTTTGTTGACGATTATATCAAAATATTCAAAAAAGACAAACAGGGATTAAAAGGGATTTTTAAAGTAATCGGACAAGTTGGTCTTGGGATTATTGTAGGAGCAGTTCTTTATTTTAACCCGGCTGTTACGGTAAGAACAGATACAGGCCGTACAGATGTTTTTAAAACAGCATCCAATACAACAGTTGTGCTTCCTGCCCCAGTTGAAGAAAAATCAACAGCGACCACTATTCCTTTTGTAAAAAACAATGAGTTTGATTATGCTGAAGTATTATCTTTTATGGGAGACGGATACGAAAAATGGGCCTGGTTAGTATTTATTCCGGTTGTAATTTTTATCATTACAGCGGTTTCAAACGGAGCCAATTTAACAGACGGAATCGATGGTCTCGCGGCCGGAACCTCCGCAGTCTCTGTACTCGCACTGGGGATCTTTACATTCGTTTCAGGGAATATCATCTTTTCGAATTACCTCAATATAATGTACATACCCAATTCAGGAGAAATGACTGTCTTTATATCGGCCTTTGTAGGAGCGTTAATCGGGTTTCTCTGGTACAATTCATTTCCGGCATCCGTATTTATGGGAGATACAGGAAGTTTGACCATTGGAGGAATTATTGCTGTTTTGGCTATTGCGGTTAGAAAAGAAATATTAATTGTTTTATTCTGCGGAATCTTCCTGGCCGAAAGTGCTTCTGTAATTATTCAGGTTAGTTATTTTAAATATACCAAAAAACGTTTTGGTGAAGGGCGAAGAATTTTCCTGATGTCACCACTGCACCATCATTATCAGAAAAAAGGATACCATGAAAGTAAAATCGTAACCCGTTTCTGGATTGTAGCGGTAATGTTAGCCATATTGTCGATTGTTACTTTAAAGCTAAGATAAACTCTCAATTAAAAATTAAAAGAAACACGTTCTTATTTAATGAAAGAAAATATTATTCAGGACAAATCATTTGATTTTGCAGTTAGAATTGTCAATTTATACAAATATCTGACTGATCACAAGAAAGAATTTGTTCTGAGTAAACAAATCTTAAGATGCGGGACTTCAATAGGAGCAAATATTGAAGAGTCGATTGGAGGACGTTCTGATAAAGAGTTTCTGTTTAAACTTGAAATTTCATATAAAGAGGCAAGGGAAACAATTTATTGGTTAAAGTTATTAAAAGCAACAGATTATATTTCTGTAAATGAATTTAGCAGTCTCTTTAGTGAGGCAGATGAGATTTGCAGAATATTAGCAAAAATTATATTAACCTTAAAAGGAAAATAAGAATTCAATTATATAGGATCAGCAATGATTTTTAATTTTTAATTCTCAATTTTTAATTATAAAGTATGAGGCTAGTAATACTTGGAGGAGGAGAAAGCGGTGTTGGAACCGCAATCCTTGGTAAGAAAAAAGGATACGAGGTTTTTGTATCCGATTTTGGAAAGATAAAAGAAAGCTATAAAGAAGTTCTTATCATAAATAAAATTGCCTGGGAAGAAGAACAGCATACAGAAGATCTGATCCTGAATGCCGATGTGGTAATGAAAAGCCCCGGAATTCCCGATAAATCGGCAATAGTCAAGAAGCTTATAGCAGCCGGAGTAAAAGTGATTTCGGAAATAGAATTTGCCAAGCCTTTTACAGAAGCGATGACAATTGGAATCACAGGAAGCAACGGTAAGACGACCACGACAATGCTTACGCATCATCTGCTGAAATCGGCCGGACTCAATGTAGGTTTGGGAGGAAATATAGGAAAGAGTTTTGCCTGGCAGGTAGCCGAAAATAAATACGATGCCTACGTTCTTGAATTAAGCAGTTTTCAGTTAGACGGAATTATAGATTACAGGCCGGATATAGCGATTATAACCAATATCAGCCCGGACCATTTAGACCGATACGAATATAAATATGAAAATTATATCAATTCGAAATTCCGGATAACGATGAACCAGACCGAAAGTGATTATCTCATTTACGACGCAGACGACGAGGCAAGCACAGAATGGTTAAAAAATAACAAAACAAAAGCAAAATTAATTCCTTTTTCATTGACGAAATCATTCGGTGAAGGGGCTTCTATAAATAACAACAAAATGGAAATAAAGATCAACCAAGAAGAGTTTACAATGGATACAGAACACATTGCGTTAGAAGGAAAACATAATATGAAAAACGCAATGGCAGCAAGCTCTGTAGCAAAATTGATGCAAATTAGAAATGCAACGATTCGTGAAAGTTTATCTAATTTCCAGGGTGTAGAACACCGTTTAGAAAAAGTATTAAAAATACAGAATGTACAATATATCAACGATTCAAAGGCAACCAATGTAAATGCTACTTTCTTTGCTTTAGACAGTATGACGGTTCCAACAGTCTGGATCGTGGGAGGTGTGGATAAAGGAAATGATTATAACGAATTGATGTCATTGGTTCGTGAAAAAGTAAAGGCTATTATTTGCTTAGGAATCGACAACCGTAAAATTATTGACGCTTTTGGGGCGGTAGTAGATATTATGGTGGAGGTTAATAATATGAACGATGCTGTAAAAACAGCTCAGAGATTAACAGAAAAAGGAGATGCTGTTTTATTGTCTCCGGCCTGTGCCAGCTTCGACTTATTCGAAAACTACGAAGACAGAGGGAAACAGTTTAAGCAGGCGGTGCACAATTTATAATTTTAGATTTCAGAGTTTAGATTTTAGATTTTTTCTAAGCTTTGACTTTAAAAATAATAGAAGTTCTTTTTGATTATGACGACGGATGAGATGAAAATGAGAACGAAAAAGTTCTCTTTAATGATAATTGAATTGGTTGAAAAAATGCCAAATACGAATGTGATTAGAGTAATTACTAATCAAATAGTAAGGAGTGGAACATCTGTTGGAGCAAATTATAGAGCCGTTTGCCGAGCTAGAAGTGATAGGGAATTTGTTGCTAAAATGAATATCGTTTTAGAAGAAGCGGATGAAACTTTATTTTGGTTAGAAATTATAAAAGAAAAAATGTGGATTGCAAAGTCTGAATTAGAAATAATTTGGAAGGAAGGAAATGAGCTAACAGCCATTTTTGTAAGTAGTCTAAAAACAGTAAACAACAGGATTAATAGTAAAAGTTAGTTTAAAGGTTTAGGAAGGAAAAATCTGAAATCTAAACTCTAAAATCTAAAATATGAAGGAGTTAGTTAACAAACTAAAAGGAGATAGGGTAATATGGTCATTTGTGGCCTTATTGGCGTTGTTTTCATTTATGCCTGTTTTTAGTGCGAGCAGTAATCTGGCGTATATAGGTCATGGAACCGGAAATACTTTAGGTTATTTGGTGAAGCATTTAGCTCACGTTTGTATAGGTTTTTTGATTATTTACTGGGTTCATAAAGTGCCGTATCATTATTTCAGGGCGATTTCAAAAATTGCACTGCCAATAGTCTGGCTGTTACTGCTGTATACGTTGTTAAAAGGAACCGTAATTGCGGGAGCCAATGCCAGTCGCTGGATTCAGGTACCGTTCATTGGAATCACGTTTCAGACTTCGACTCTGGCGGCAAGCGTATTGTTTATTTATGTGGCCCGTTATCTGTCGAAAACAAAAGAAGAAAACGAACCGTTTCAAACCTCGTTTATAGAGCTTTGGATTCCGGTTTTTATAACTCTGGCTTTAATATTACCTGCTAACTTCTCAACTACAGCGTTGATATTTTCAATGGTAATGATGCTTACGTTCATTGGTAAATACCCGTTAAAATATATTGCTTTTATCATTGGTTCAGGAATTGCCATGCTGGCTTTTTTTCTTTTGGTGGCAAAAGCATTTCCGGATTCAAGATTCTTCAGCAGGGTGTCTACCTGGGAAAGTCGTATTCTGAACTTTACAACTGACAAGCCGGATGAAGATGATTATCAGATTGAAAAAGCAAAAATTGCTATTGCATCCGGAAAATTAGGAGGATTAGGTCCCGGGAAAAGTGTTCAGAAAAACTTCCTGCCGCAGTCGTCTTCAGATTTTATTTATGCCATTGTAGTAGAAGAATACGGATTAGTAGGTGGAGTTTCGATATTGTTGCTATACCTGCTTTTATTGTTCCGGTTTGTGATTGCGTCTCATAAAGCCAATACACTGTTTGGAAAATTAGTCGTCGTGGGTCTTGGATTTCCCATGATATTCCAGGCCATGATTAATATGGCGGTTGCGGTAGAGTTATTGCCGGTAACAGGACAGACGCTTCCGCTGATAAGTTCTGGAGGTAGTTCGATCTGGATGACTTGTTTTTCATTGGGAATCATTATCAGTGTGACCAAAAAAGAAGAAGAAATTGCCGAAGAACAGGAAGAAAAAGAAAGAAGAAGAGAAGCTTTACAGCGATTAATTGATAAAGAACTGGCTGAAGAAGATTTAAGCAGTGACACAAAAGAAGAGATTTACGAAGAAGAAGCCCTGTATTCTATCGAGGACAATTCGAGAAACCCGATGAATGCAGTTTTAAATAAATAAGAAGGATAATACAGCGTTATGACAAAGTATAAATTCATACTGAGCGGAGGAGGAACAGGAGGACATATTTATCCTGCAATTGCGATTGCAAACGAATTAAAATTACAATATCCTGATGCAGAATTTCTCTTTGTAGGTGCCAGAGATAAAATGGAAATGCAGAAAGTGCCTCAGGCAGGTTACGAAATAAAAGGTCTCTGGATTGCCGGTTTACAAAGAAAACTGACTTTACAAAACATGATGTTTCCTTTAAAGCTGGCTTCGAGTTTACTGGAATCCAAAAGGATCATCAGGAAATTTAAACCCAATGTAGTAATCGGAACAGGAGGTTTTGCCAGTGGCCCGTTATTACAGGCAGCAGGTGCAGCGGGAATCCCGACGGTAATTCAGGAACAGAATTCTTTTCCGGGCATTACCAACAAACTGCTGAGTAAAAAGGCAAATGCAATTTGTGTAGCCTATGAAAATTTAGAGAGGTTTTTTCCAAAAGAAAAAATCGTTCTGACAGGAAATCCGGTTCGTCAGGATTTGATAGATATCGAGAGCAAACGTGATGAGGCCATTGCTTTTTACGGTTTAGACCCCAATAAAAAAACACTGCTGGTTCTGGGCGGAAGTTTAGGCGCCAGAAGAATCAATCAGTTAATTGAAAAGGAGCTGTCCAATTTTCTGTCACAAGAAGTTCAGGTAATCTGGCAGTGTGGAAAGCTGTATTTTGAAGAGTACAAAAAATACAATCAGCAAAACGTAAAAGTGGTTGATTTTATTGAAAGAATGGATTTTGTTTATGCGGCTGCCGATGTGATTATTTCAAGAGCAGGAGCCTCTTCGGTATCGGAATTATGTATTGTAGGGAAGCCGGTCATTTTTATTCCGTCGCCTAATGTGGCTGAGGATCATCAAACTAAAAATGCTCAGGCTATTGTAGAAGCCAAAGGCGCAATTTTGTTGAAAGAATCAGAACTGGACAGTCAGTTTAGCATTGTTTTTGAAGCGCTGCTGAAAGATGATGGAAAACAAAAACAATTAAGTGCTAATATTAAAAAACTGGCCAAACCAAAAGCGACACAAGATATTGTAGCAGAGATTGTGAAGTTGATTTAGCTGTAAGCCGCAGGCCATAAGTTTTAAGCTTTTTGCGTGCAGTTTAAACTAAAACAAAGTAAGAGAATAAGAAAAAATAAAGACAAAGGTAGAAAGCCTGAAGCTTACTGCCTATTGCTTAAAGCAAATAAAAGCAAAAAAGAAATGAATTTAAATCAAATACAAAACGTTTATTTTATTGGTATCGGAGGTATCGGAATGAGTGCCCTGGCCCGCTATTTCAAATATATTGGGAAACAGGTTTCAGGTTACGACAAAACGCCGTCAATGCTTACCAGTGAATTAATTGAAAGCGGTATTGATATTCATTTTGAAGATAATATCGGTCTGATTCCGAAGGATTATTATGCCGAGAATACACTGGTAATTTTTACACCTGCTGTACCTGCCTCGCATTCAGAATGGCATTATTTTATTGAGAGAAATTACGAAATTAAAAAACGTGCCGAGGTTTTAGGAATTATAACCAAGGACACTTTTAGTTTTGCAGTTGCCGGAACACATGGTAAAACCACAACATCGAGTATTTTAGGTCATATTTTATATGAAAGCGGTGCTGATGTAACGGCTTTTGTGGGCGGGATTGTAGAAAATTACAATTCTAATTTAATTGGAACCGGAAAAACAGTTACTGTTGTAGAAGCGGATGAATTTGACCGTTCGTTCCTCCATCTGCATCCGGATATTGCCTGTGTAACGTCAATGGATGCTGATCATTTGGATATTTATGGGACGAGTGATGCTATTGAGGCCTCTTTTGTGGAATTTGCCTCGAAAGTAGAAGATAAAAGCAAATTGTTTATCACCAAAGAACTGCCTCTTGATGGTGTTCAGTGTGCTATAAATGAAGATGCAGTATATAAAGCATACAATGTGCGAATTGAGAATGGAAGTTATGTTTTTGACGTGCAGACACCGTCAGAAATTATGAAAGACCTTCGTTTCGGACTGCCTGGAAAACACAATCTGATGAATGGATTAATGGCTATTGCGATGGCAAAAACGTATGGCACCCCAACCGCTGCTATTGCAAAAGCCATTGCTTCATTTAACGGAATCAGAAGACGTTTTTCGTATCAGATTAAATCTGAAAATTTAGTGTATATCGATGATTATGCGCATCATCCAACAGAAATAAACGCTGTGCATCAGGCTGTTAGGGAGCTGTATCCGGGGCGTAAAGTTCTGGCTGTCTTCCAGCCGCATTTGTTCAGCAGAACAAGGGATTTTGCCGATGGGTTTGCTGAAAGCCTGTCGCAGTTTGATGATGTATTTTTAATGGATATTTATCCGGCACGTGAATTACCGATGGAAGGAATCACATCAGAATGGCTGCTGGGTAAAATGACCAATCCGAACAAAAAGATTGTTGCAAAAGAAAATTTATTAGCGGAAATCAAAGCCAGTGATGCGCCGGTAATTGTAACAATTGGAGCTGGTGATATTGGTGAAATGGTACCGTCAATTAAAAAAATGCTAAATGAAAATATTTAACTGGACCAATATTCGATTAGTGCTTATTTTGGGTCTTGTGCTCTTTTTATATTCGTTTGCGCAGCACCGAAACGGAGACCGAAAACTGAAAAAATCGATGGTTGTTTTTGTAGGAGAAAATACGCTTTTCGTAAAGCCGGAAACGGTTAATAAATTGTTGATAGAAAATAAAAGAGACGCTTCCAGTATTAGAAAAGATGAAGTAGATTTGAATAAGATAGAGAAAACCCTCAATACACAAGACATGATCGAAAGCTCTGATGTTTTTGTAAGTATCGACGGCGTTCTGAAAGCGGTAGTAAAACAGAAGACACCAGTAGCAAGAGTCTATGATGGTGGTCGCTCTTTTTATATTGACTATGAGGGAAATAAAATGCCCTTATCTGATAATTTCACCGCAAGAGTTCCTCTTGTTTCAGGGGCAATAAATGAAAAAAATAACGAAGATTTAGCTGCTTTATTTCGCACAATTTACGACGATGCGTTTTTGAAAAAAAACATCATTGCAATCGAAATTATGCCTAATGGCAGCCTAAAAATGTTTAACCGAAACTATGATTACTTCATAGATTTTGGTCGTACAATGAATGTTGATAAAAAATTTAGAAACTATAAAGCCTTTTTTCAAAAGGCTGTTTTGGATAGTTCGTTATACAAATACAATAAAATTGACCTTAGGTTTACGGAACAAGTAGTTTGCACAAAATAATAGAAAATGGAAAAAGATAACATTGCAGTAGGTCTAGATATTGGAACGACAAAGATAGTTGCCATGATAGGCAAGAAAAATGAGTATGGGAAACTGGAAATTCTGGGTATTGGAAAATCCAAAAGCCTGGGAGTGGCGAGAGGTGTTGTTAACAACATTACGCAGACTATTCAGTCTATCCAGCAGGCAATACTTGAGGCAGAAAATAATTCAGGTTACAAAATAAAAGATGTGGTGGTAGGTATTGCCGGACAGCACATCAGAAGTATTCAGCATACGGATTACATCAGCCGTAACAATCCGGAGGAAGTAATTGGCGAAAAAGACATTCAGCTTTTAATCGACCAGGTAAATAAACTGGCCATGTTACCGGGAGAAGAAATCATTCACGTTTTACCACAGGAATTTAAAATCGACGGACAGTCTGAAATTAAAGAACCTATCGGAATGTACGGCGGAAGATTAGAATCCAGTTTTCACGTAGTAGTAGGGCAGGCTTCTTCTATCAGAAACGTGGGAAGATGTATTCAGAGTTCCGGAATCGAATTATCAGGATTAACCCTGGAGCCATTAGCTTCTGCTGATGCCGTTTTGAGTCAGGAAGAAAAAGAAGCGGGAGTGGCCCTTATCGATATTGGCGGCGGAACTACCGATCTGGCCATTTTTAAAGACGGTATTATCCGTCATACCGCTGTAATCCCTTTTGGAGGAAATGTAATTACGGATGATATCAAAGAAGGCTGTTCGATTATCGAAAAACAAGCCGAACTTTTAAAAATTAAATTCGGTTCAGCCTGGCCGGGCGAAAATAAAGACAACGAGATTGTTTCTATTCCGGGATTAAGAGGCAGAGAACCCAAAGAGATTTCATTAAAAAACCTTTCCAAAATCATCCATGCGCGAGTAGTGGAAATTGTAGAACAGGTTTTTGCCGAGATCAAAGCTTACGGACACGAAGATCCGCGTAAAAAGTTAATTGCAGGAATTGTTCTTACCGGTGGTGGTGCACAACTGAAACATATTAAACAGTTAGTAGAATACATTACAGGTATGGATACCAGAATTGGATATCCGAATGAGCATTTAGCAGGAAACTCAAGCGAAGAAATTTCAAGTCCGTTATTTGCAACGGCAGTAGGTCTAGTAATGAACAGCATCGAAAACAGTACACAGAGTGCTGTCAGAATAGAAGTTGTAAATGAACAGCCAAAAGTAGTGTACCGAAATATCGAACCGCCTGTACAGCAGCGATACGAAGTTGAGGAAAACTACGTTGAAAAAGTAGAAACAATCGAACAGCCAAGAGAAGTGAAAACAGTAAAGGCCGGAGCAGAATCTACAGAAACAAAAATCAGAAGATCATTTTTTGACAGATATGTCGATAAAATCAAGGATTTTTTAGACAACGCAGAATAATAAAAGAGAAGGATTACTTTCTGGCCCCAAGTCAAGAAGTAAAAAATGTACTAAATAAGAATTTCAAAAACCAAAAAGATGATGAGCAACTCAGAATTTGGAAGTATTTCATTTGATTTACCAAAAAACCAGTCAAATGTAATCAAAGTAATAGGTGTCGGCGGCGGCGGTAGCAATGCTATCAACCACATGTTTAAACAAGGTATTAAAGGGGTTGATTTTATAGTTTGTAATACCGATTCACAGGCACTGCAAAACAGTTCAGTACCTAACAAAATTCAGTTAGGAGTAAATTTAACAGAAGGTCTTGGAGCAGGTGCAAATCCTGATGTAGGACAGCAATCGGCTATTGAGAGTATCGCTGACATCGAAAAAATGTTAGACCGCGGGACCAAAATGGTATTCATTACCGCTGGTATGGGGGGAGGAACCGGTACCGGGGCAGCTCCTGTTATCGCTCAGTTAGCCAAAGAAAGAGAAATCCTTACCGTAGGTATCGTGACTATTCCGTTTCAGTTTGAAGGGAAAGTACGTCAGGAACAGGCGTTATTAGGAATCGAAAAATTACGTAAACAGGTTGACTCTTTAATTGTAATCAACAATAATAAATTAAGAGAAGTTTACGGAAATTTAGGTTTCAAAGCCGGATTCTCTAAAGCCGATGAAGTTTTGGCAACAGCCTCAAGAGGTATTGCCGAAGTAATTACGCACCACTATACCCAGAATATCGATTTACGTGATGCCAAAACCGTTTTGGCAAACAGCGGAACGGCTATTATGGGATCTGCTGTGGCGCAGGGAGAAAACAGAGCCAAAGATGCTATCGTATCAGCATTGGATTCCCCATTATTAAATGATAACAAAATTACAGGTGCCAAAAACGTATTGTTGCTTATCGTTTCTGGATCTGACGAGATAACGCTTGACGAAATCGGGGAAATCAACGATCATATTCAGGCAGAAGCAGGTTATAATGCCAATATTATCATGGGGGTTGGAGAAGACGAAAGCCTTGGTGATGCTATTGCGGTAACTATTATTGCTACCGGTTTTGATGTAGAACAGCAAAACGAAATTGTAAATACAGAGCCTAAAAAAATCATTCACACGTTAGAAGATGAACAGAGAAGTGTTCATAATTTAACCAGCAGACCGCTTACTTCTTTTGATGTAAATGCAGAAACACCTGCAGCAAAATCAGAAGAAAAGATCGTGTTTGATTTAATGGAAGACGATATGGTTGCTCCCGTACAGACTCCAGCGGCTCCAACAACGCCTACCATCAATCAGGAAGAACTGGTTGTAATGTCTGAGTTTATTAAAAATCTGGATGTCACTTTTGAAATTGTTTCACCAATTACCGATATTGACTTTAAAATTACAACTCCGGCAGCCGAAACGGTTCAGGAAATAAAACAACCGGTACAGCAGCGAACTTTTGAAAGAGAAGAACAACAAACTACTTTTTCATTCGATTTGCCGCTTTTCAAATCGGAGCCGGAAATAAAAAGAGAGCCTGCAGCAGAACAGGACAATAAAATTGTATTCGAATTGTCGAATGATACCCGTAATATTAAAGTAAATGATCCGGTTTCATTTGTACCGGTAACAGAACTTTCAGATAACGGAATCATTAAATATTCGTTAGAAGAATATATGGAGGTCGAAAACGACTTACTGGCTTCTAAACCGGTTGAAAAAGTGGCAGAAGAAACTGTTCCTGAAGAATTGAATATTACTTTAAAATCAAGAGCTGACTTTAGCCAGCCTGATTTTACCACAACGTCTGAAGTTTCTCCAATGGAATTAACAATTGAGGAAACACTTCGTTTAAGAGCTGAAGAAAGAAGAAAGAAACTAAAAGAATTTAATTATAAATTCCATAATAATGTTTCCAGAATCGATGAACTTGAAAAAGAACCGGCTTACAAAAGATTAGGAATTGATTTGTCTAATTCACAGTCAAACAACACTAATTCAAGGATTTCGGTGGGAACAGACAGTAATAATGATTTACAGCTTCGTTCCAATAATTCCTTTTTGCACGACAACGTAGATTAATTTTTCAATCTTAATATAAGGGTAACCCGAAAATTGGATTTAATTTTCGGGTTATTTTTTTTATCTTCGCACAGAATTTAGAAATTTGACTTCTTTATTTGACTTTTAAAGTTAAATTTGCTGTCAGTTCAGGCGGAGTAGAAATACTTTCAACAGATATTCATTGATAAGCACAGCTTATTTAAATACAAATAAAAATGAGTTTACAAGCAAAGATCATGGACGAAATCAAAACGGCCATGAAAGCAAAAGATACCGTAGCTTTAGAAGCCTTAAGAGCAGTTAAATCAGAATTGTTACTGGCAGCTACCTCTTCAGGATCAAAAGAAGACCTGAAAGAAGATGATGAAATAAAATTATTACAGAGACTGGTTAAAACCCGTAAAGAAAGCGCCAGAATCTTTACAGAGCAAAACCGTCCCGATTTAGCTGAACCTGAATTGGCTCAGGTAGCTGTAATTGAGAAATTTTTACCAGCTCAGTTAAGTGAAGAAGAGGTAGAAGCCGTAATAGCGAAAATCATCGCTGAAACAGGTGCTTCCGGAATCGCTTCAATGGGTAAAGTAATGGGATTAGCATCGGCACAATTGGGCGGAACTGCTGAAGGAAAAACCATTTCTACAATTGTAAAAAGATTACTTTCGTAATAAATTCCAATAATAGGAAATTCCAATATAGGAAATTCCAAATTCCAAATTGGAAAGCTCAATTTAAAAAATTGAATTTTAAATATTTTTGACCGCGTAGTTCAACTGGATAGAATATCAGATTTCGGCTCTGAGGGTTGGGGGTTCGAACCCCTCCGCGGTCACTATAAAAAAAATTAAAGCCTGCAAAGAGTATATTTTGCAGGCTTTTTTGGTTCGAATCCAATCAAGGATTCTTTTTTTGCATCAATTATTTAGTATCATTCCTAAATTCGTCGCCAGTTTTTTTCAAATTCAAAATCATGAATAACTTTGTAATAGCTGCTATGTTGTGTAGTTACGCGATTTTTTCTTTTAATATCGTGTCAAAATCCGTTCCCAATTTATCAATCAATCCATTTGAAAAATGGCAAAAATAAAGTTCACCATTTTTATCATTTTCTTTTACGGCAATTATTCCATCGTCAAATTCGGCTAAATGAAAATAATTTCCATCATCTAATCCGGTTCTCTGTATTTCAGAAATTCCTGAAATTCGAAATTCCAGAAATTCCAAGCCCTCGGTTTGCTCAATGATTTGTATGTAACCATTTGGGAGTACCGAATCAATTTTTAGTTTAAATATCTCAATTTGCTGTGGAATTAACGGATTATAGGCGGTTTTAATTGGTTTCACTTTTGCAATCTCTCCAATCACGCCTTCAAAATTTGGAATTGTCCTGAATTCTGTTTTTTCGATACTAATTACAACTTTCTCATTTGGATCATTGTTAATCTTTTTACTAATTACTTCAATATTGTCTGTTTTTTGAATTCGGCTGGGATTAGGTCTTATTTTCCATCCCCAAATCCTACCGTCATAACTATCAAATTCAATACTGTATTTTTCTTCGTTTACTTTAAATCTAATCGTTGCGATTTTACTATCATCTTGTCTTGAGTATTTTAAGTCAGACGGCATTTTTTTATCTCCATATAGTTCTATTGACATACTCTTCTCCCAGTACTGCCTCCATTTACGTTTATTTTCGAAGTATTCAATTTGCTTCTTAATTTTGTCAGCTGAATCAGGATCAAACATAGATGTAAAAATATCCAAAAGTTTTTTTTCAAGTTTCGTATAACCTTTTTTATTGAATTTTGGTCTGCGGATTTGAATTAAAATAAATGCTAATCCAAAATATAAAATTATTAATCCTGCAATTATACTTAATAGTATTATGAGTATTTCCATTGTTGAGTGTTTCGGTTATTTACTGTGTACTCCCAGTACTACAGAGGGTTTGAACTAGATTAAGCCAATTCTTCTGATTTCGTAAATCTCGCTGTACGCAATCGCTTTTCTTTTTTGTTGTCTATTTGTTAAGTAGTTTTTATTGTTCTGATGTCAAAATTAAATAGTTATATACTAAAAAGTTACATGATGTATCACTTTAATTATTTTCCATTCCCCGATGTTTTTTTTCTGATAAATGGCGATCATTTCGTCATGACAATAATTTTGATGACAGCTGATATTGGATCTGAGCAAGCAAATTTGTTTGTTTTTTGAAAATATTGGGATGGACAATTCTAAAAATGGTGCTGCAGGGTCGGTCAAAGTATCTGGATTTATAAATGGAAATTTATAAGTTTTTGAGTCCCATTTTTTTGTATTATTCCAGTATTTTATTTGCTGATTCATGGTTATAATATCAGCCTTTGTCAACAATTTGTCAATCTTGTATAATTTAATTGTCTGATTACTTAACACGGCAACTGGCACTACCTTATGAGAAATTGATTCAATAGGAAGATTCGCCTGAGCGGCATTGTTTTCAGTAGATTGCTTTGGGTTCAGTTTCCAATGTAAAAACTCATTAATTGCTGCTTCATTTCTTGTTTGTCCATAACCTGTCTTTATAAATAAGATTACCGCCAAACCAATAAATTTTATGGATTTAAATACTTTCATTTTAATTGAGATTTGTTTAGGTTACTACATAAAATTATGGCACCGTGGCCAGTAACGACTCTTTTTCCAGAAGTTTATTTATTTAAAACATCGGACATATCAACCCAAAATCGGGCAGACATGTCTGGTGAAAATTGGCATCTTACTTATTATCAAATATATAATAATAAGCTTAAAAATGATCGAAAGGGCTTTTAAGTGATTCTATACTTTTCGTACTAGATGGATAAGAATGCGATAGCTGAAAACTAGTTGAATTAACATAAATCAAATGATTATACATCTTTTAAAATCTTAAACCCTCCACGAAATGGTTCGAATTCTGTACCGCTAAGGTCACTATAAATTTTGAAAGCCTGAGAATTTAAATTCTCAGGCTTTTTGATTGCCCTGCAATTTTTAATTTTCTACAGCACTAGTGTAAGGAATTTCAAACGAGACCTGGTTTTCTTCTTTGTAAATGAACCTGATTTTATAGTTAAGATATTAATTTTATATTTGTTTAAAAGAGGTGTTTTAACAGCGGTAACGTAACTTCTATTATTAAATAAACTTGCTGCATTCTATTTAAATTGAATTATGAAATCTAAGCCCGATGGCTATAATTGCTCAGAATATTTAGAGGAGTATTACTCCCTGGGTCTTTTCAATGCGGTTGAATGTCAAATGCTGTATCCGCATGAGAATTTGCAAATTGATAAGGAAAAGAATTTTTTACGGATAGGCGAGTTTTATGACGACTCCGATTTGATAATAGGTTACAGAAAAGATGAAAATGGCATATGGGGACATTACAATAATCATTGGGATGGGGAATTTCAATTGGTATCCGGTTCGGTAAAAGAGCTTTGTGAAGGCTGGTACCAAAGAGATTCGGGATATTGGTGTGAAATGAATTCTGAAAGACAATGGAATGCAATTTCAGATTTTTTTAATAAAAACATTTCCATGTACAATTGGGAAGCCAATGAGATAAAAGCGTTTGTAGATTACTGTATAGAAACCAAGCAACTGAGTGAGTTTTATATTAAGGCTAATAAAACTGGTATTAGTATTACACAGACTAATGGCTTCTGCAGCAGATCCTCTACCAAGATGGTTTCAAACAGCTATGAATTGGATAAACAAACTTTCCAGTTATGTTTTAAAAAGGACTTTTTTGACTACAATCCCAGGATGAACGAATATAAAATTGAGGATGTTCGGGAAGCCGTTAAGGACATAAAGGAATGGATTAAAAACATCGAATTACAAAACGGGATATAGTAACTTTCTAAAAATAATCCATTGTAAAATTTAACTAGGAGGAAGACACCAATGATACAAAAACTAATAGGTATAGGCTTTTTAGCAGTAATCTTAAATCTTTTGGGCTGTTCAGGACAAACAAAAAAAGAAAACGACCAGCTGACCAATGAAGCAGAAAAAAGAAATGAGAAGTTAATAGAAATGTTCACACCTAAAAAGCTTCAGAATCCATTGACTGAACAGGTGATTGATACTATTTCGGATGAAAATTTAGTGGAAGTCATTTTTGATAATCTTTATAAAAAACAGCCGCTTCAGAATCAGGAACACTATGATTTTGTATTGTCATGGAACAAATCAAAGCAGGCTGTTTATATGATTTGCCTTTTAGAAGGAGAAGTAAATAATGGCGGCTATAATCAGTTTTACAACAACGCAAGCGGACAGTTTTACAAACATTTACCAAATGCTCTGGAACTAGTGGGGGCAAAGAAATTCGCCAACCTGACAAAACGGGCTAATGACACTTATGAAAAAGAGAATAAAAAAATAACACAATATCAGGACGGGACAATAGAGGGATTTAGTAAATCGTATGAAAACAATCCGTTAAACAAGTTTGATGATGAATTTTATGACTTGTATGAAAAGGAAAACCTGCAGCAATTACAAATTGTGTATATCAGAAAACATAAAAGAGAATTTGTGGATTAGCTATATTAAAAATATAAGTAGTATTCTCTTAATCGCCTGAATTTGTTAGGTAGAAAAATAGACAAAAAAGCCCGGAAATCTAAATCCCCGGGCCTTTTTCTATTCTCGAATAATCTTCAGATAAGCACTGTAAATATTGTCTTTAAGAGAGGTTCGCATATAATAAACGTTTTCGTCTTTCTCTTTTAAATCAAACTGAATTAAACCGGCATCGCAATAATAATAGAATAAATTATCATCAGCAGGGAATTCGATGTTGGAAACCGGCAGGGTAGTCAGTTTTAATTCAAATGCGGTTTCGCCATTGGTTAAGTCTAATTCAAAAAGTTTTGCTTTACGGGTATAGCCCCAAAGGTTTTCATTTTCTTTGACGATATATTCGATGTTGTCGTCTTTAAAATCCGTTTTCCATAACTGAGTTCCGGTTTTGGAATCAACAGCGTATACAGAGGTTGTATGGGTGCCCTGTGCTGCAAAATACAATTTTTTGTCACTACAGACGATACGTTCCTTGATGTTGTATTGGTTTTCGTCGAGTTTAAACTGCCATACCAAATCGAGTTTGTCCGGAGTTAAAGCAAAAAGCGTGTTTTTTTCGCTGGCCACAAATATATTTTCGCCGTCTGTTACCGGTTTTCCGGACAGGTTTTCTTCAAATGTTTTTTGGTTCAGGACTTTTCCGGTATTGGCATCGATGCTGTAAAAACTCGTGGCACTCGGAATAAAAATTTTGCCGTTAAAAAGAAGTGGAGTAATATCATTAGCCGGCGAATCCAGTTTACAGGTCCATATTAAACTACCGTCTTTTGTATTCAGGGCATACAGGTTACTGCCCTGGTTCTGGTTTTGGGCAGTTATATACAATTTCCCTTCATGAATAACCGGAGTCTGGTCTTTTAAAACGATCTGATCTGTGATATTGCCTAATCTGGATTTCCAGAAAAACTCACCCGTCATATTGTCTACGGCATAAATTTCACCGTTTATAAACGGAACATATACTACTCCGTTCTTCAGGGTTATTTTATTACCGCACATTTCAGTATGGGCATCTGAAGCTTTTACGGTCCAGCCAATTTGTTCCGACTCTAAATCGTATGAAAAAAGAGAGCCGTCGTAATCATAAATCAGAATAGAAGCTTCGTCTAAAGTACATTTTTTAACCGGTTTTAAGGCTTTATTAGTCACTATTTCAGCAGGAGATAACTTGCTGTTTGAAGAACTGGTTTTATCAGGATTTGATGCGGCGGGTACCTGCCCGGACATATTTACAGCAAAGCAGATAAATAAAAGGGCTGTTAGTTTTTTCTTCATTTTTAAAATTTTGGTTTTATATTTTGATTTCTTCTCGAAACTATTCCTTATAAAAGAACGAAAACTTTCATTTTTCTGATTGCTTTTGTCTGCTTTTGCCAGGGTTGTACTATCTGCCTTTTTTTGAAGCCAATAAGAAAACCATAGCCTGCTCAAATATAGTTAAAAATTATTTTTTGGGTTGAGTAGAAGTTATATGTTCTTTGAAGTAACGATTATCAATTTAGATAAGCAGGTCTATTTAGAAAAAGTTATTTAATTTCATTTAAAATGGTGTAAATTTACACCATATAAAAAAATCGTTATGGCACGACAAACTATTTCATTGGCCAGTCAAAATGATGAATGGTTAAAAGAACAGGTAAAAAATCAGGAATTTTCAAGTAAGAGCGAAGCGATCAATTATCTGATTAAACAAGCCCGTTCACAGGAGCAATATTATGAATTTGTCCGTAATAAGTTAGATCAGGGTGAGAAAAGCGGCTTTGAAAAAAAGCAGAGCAGAGCAGAAATGCTGGCAGAATTCAAGAAAGGATTGTGAGATGTATACTTATTTTTTGAGTAGTGAGGCCAAAGAAGATTTAAAGAGAATTTATTATTATGGCGCTGGCAGATTTGGAATAGATCAGGCGGATAAATATTATCATATAATATATGACTGTTTTGAAAGGATAGAAAAAAATCCATTTTTATTTCCATCAGCGGATTATATAAAATCGGGATATCGGTATTGCGTATGTGGTGTGGATACGATTTATTATCGTGTAATGAATGATAACAGAATTGAAATAATTTCAATAATTGGCCGACAGAATTTTAATGAAGACTTATCGTAAAGTAACCATCATCCTTACAGAATGAGGGCTTTTTTTATTTCTGCGATCGTTTTTTTCTGGCGTTTTTGATCAGTACAAAAACAGAAAACACAAAGACAATAAGATAAACAGCCGAGAGTGCCGGTTTTTCAAATTCCAGGGTTTTAAAATCAAATTGTTTCCACAAAGCAGCACCTACAATGACAGCTACTATGCTTAGAGTAAATACAGGAACATTATTGTTTTTGTTTTCCATAACTTTTAGTATTGATCAGCAGGTTATTTATTGTAAAAACGAGCTGTATTAAACTGTTTTTCTTTTAGCGAATATAGAATTATAATAAAGAAGTCTATGCTGTTATATGAAAAATATTTCCCATAGATAGCTCGTGAATTCGGGTCAGTTATCTTCTACTTTGTATATTTATCAAAAACTTTAAGAGCCTGAGTTTTTAAATCATCATATTTAAAGTCATCATTAAATCCTATTCCGGGATTGTAATGCGTACTTCCTTTGCTGGCACAAAGTAAATATTTTGGCCCGCCTAATTCAATAGAAATCGGAGAGAATTCTGTTTGAACCCTTAAAGCAAGTTTATCATTATTATCAAAAAAGTAAAAGAGATGTTTATTGTAAATATTTCCTTTATTTTGGTTTTCATAGCGTTCAAATACCTGTACCAGATAACCATTCCATTTAAACTGGTCAAAACAGAACATGTCTTTTAAGTTGTCTTTTAGTTCTCCTTTTGCATAGGCTTCATACAATTTGTCTTTAAAAGGTTTTGCTTTTTCATATTCTTTTCTGTGATAACATATCTGAATAAGTTTGGCATAAGAATGATAATCTGAAGGGTTCAGCTGAATAAGTTCAATAAATACCGGTTCGGCTTTGTCGTAATTTTCTTTTAGAGATTCCAGCAGGCCAATATTAAATAAATTGTTTGTATAGGAAACGGACCCAATGGCTATTTTGGATTTGGCCTTATAGTAGGCTTCAAGTGCTTTATCAGTATCTTTCTGGTCAGAATAAATTTGGGCAATCATCAAATAAGGTCTGTCGGGACATTTAGTCTGTTCCGTTGCTTTTTTATAATTTTCAAGAGACAAAGCGTAGTTTTTAGTCTGATAATACGAATCTCCAAGACCGCTGTAGAATTCACCATCATCTGCTTTCAGGCTGATTGCTTTTTGAAAACAGGATATTGCCTCATCATACTTTCCCATATAATTTAAGGTTGAAGCTTTTATATAAAATGCAGCAGGATCTTTATCGTCTTTATGTAGAGACAAATCCATGAATTTGATACAGTTGGCATCGTCTTCTTTCATATAATAGGCAATTCCAATATAATACAGGGATTTTGCCGAATAGTCTTTATATGCCGAAGTGTACTGATCAATTATAGTATTATATTGCTCCGTGTCGGATAAAGTTTTTAATTCATCTGTGATTTTGTCCTGAGCAAAAAGAGTTATACTAAAGATGGTTAAAATAAAGGAGGTTAGTTTTTTGTTCATTGGTTTATAAAAAATAGTCAGATTCCTGTATGGATTTAATTAAAAAGATCATCTAATGGTTTCCCCGGCGCTGCCCGTTTGGACTTCTCCCGCACGTTTATAAGTGGCGAGAATTACCCCGGTTGTAGTCATTGTATTTTCGGTTAATGTAAATCCCGACGGATGCGCTGCATCATCAAATAGTTTTTTCCCTTTGCCCAGCAGCACAGGATGGATTTTTAAACGGAGTTCATCAACTAAGTCATGCTTTAGCAGTAAATGAACCAGTTCGCTGCTGCCCCAAACCTGAATGTCCCGTCCTTCGGAATTTTTAAGTTCTTTGATCTCTGCGAGACTTTCGATAAAAACAGAGTTTTTCCAGTCAGATTTTTTTCGGGAAGCCGAAAGGATATATTTGCGCCCTTCGTTAATTCCCGGCCAGAATTGGGCATTTTTAGGCCAGTACTCTTCCCAGATTTCAAAAGTTTTCCGGCCTAAGAGATAATCTGCAGGCCGGAGTTCGTTCTCTACGGCCTTACTGTAAACAGCATCGCCAAAAGGAGCCGTCCAGCCGCCATATTTAAATCCGCCAGACGGATCTTCTTCCGGTCCGCCGGGAGCCTGCATGACACCATCTAATGAAATCATCGATAAAACAATTATTTTTCTCATAATAAGAATGTTTTGACGGAATATAAATGTACTAAACAAACGCAATATATTGAAAAACGGTATGTTGAAATCTGAATCTTTTTTGAATAAAAAAAATCACAGCTGTTTTTCGGCATACTGACTGGCTATTCTGCCCGAAATTAAACCCGCCACAGTACCAAGTCCCGGCCAGGTATTGTCTCCTGCGAGCCAGAAATTTTTAACTCCAATATCCTGCGGAACCGCCTTGAAATTAGTGTTTTGTAAGGTTTGTTTAAATCCGCCCACACTTCCCTTTATTCGGGAAGTAAATTTCTCGTAGGTCAGCGGTGTGCCTATTTCATAAACAACGGGATTGGATGCCAGATCCGGATATACTTTTCTGGCACATTGAATCAGGTATTGTCCGGTGTTTTCTTTTTTTAGCAGATATTCCTCTTCTGACAGGTTCTGCCATTCTGAAATTTCACAATGTGTGGAAAGCATTACAGATCTGAACCCGGAAGGTGCGGAGTTGATATCGTCTTTGGCGGAAACAGAAATAAACATATTATTTCCATTACCTAATTTGTTTTCATAACTAAGCAGGATCTGATGATGGGTTAACGACTGGCCGGAAACTTCGGCTTCAGGTACGCCCAGAAAAACCACAATGGCACTTCCATGGTATTTTTCGTTTTGGGTTATATACGGCTCTAATTTTATTTTTACTGACTCAGGACTCAGGTTATAAGTCAGGTCGACAGCTAAGGAGCTGATTATTTTTTTGGATTTAAAAATGCCTTTTGTCGATTGGGTAATCCAGATTCCATCAGCCTTGTTGAAGCCGGTTACTCTGTTTCCTTTTTTTATGGTTCCTCCAATTTGTATATAATGAGCAGCCAGATACTCCCAAAAACTTTTCATACCTCCCTCGGCACGCATTAAACCGGCACCCCGGATGGTGGTACCCAGAGCAGCATTAATAAACGGAGCTTCTTCAATACTGCTGTGAACCGTATCTTCAATTAACATCGACAATAGCCCAACAAGCGGTTTTTCGCTTTCCAGTTTAAATGCTTTAAGTACGTCCAGCATAGTGGCATTTAAATATCTTAACAAGTGGAGATCTTTAATTCCTATTGCTTTTACAGCTGTAATGACATCTTTTACGCTGCTTACAGGCAGTTTAGTGTTCTGTCGGCTGGCTCTCCAGAATACTTCGGTTACTTTGTCCATAAGTTTCCAGAATTGAATATGGTTTTGGGTGGAACCCAGTTTCTCCAGCCGTTCTTTCTGCCATTTTTCAGGATCCCGGTAAAGGGTTACTTTTCTGTCAGGAAGCCAGGCAATATAATCGATATATTCCCCTTTTGGGATTTCTAAATTAATTTCTTTAAAAAAACGCCCTCCAACACCTTCTTCCACAAAGTCTACAAGGGTAGTAGCGCCCACATCAAAAGAAAATCCCTTTTTCGAAAAGAACCCGGCGCAGCCTCCAAGCTGTCCGTGAGCTTCCAGAACAATGGTTTTAAGTCCTTTTTTCTGTAATCGTAAAGCAGTTGAGAATCCCGAAATTCCGCCCCCGAATATAACCGCATCGTATATTTCAATCATGTAGTTTTTAATAAACTGTTTATTGTTTTTTAATCAGGTTTCTTTGGTTGTTTAAAAGTAGATTGGGTTATGATCTGTTGACTGTCTCTTTAATAATTTCCCTAATTGTTTTTAAAACGGTTGATGCTGTTTCCCGGATTATTATTTTATTCTTCTTGTTTTGGATGAGTTCCGTAAACCGGTTGTCTTCGGTATTGATGTCTACGATGGTGCCACCGTATTTTAATGTTGTTTCGGCAATAACCATTGGTAAATTAGTAGCGCCCGAAGTTCCTGTAATAAAAAGAATTCCTGAATTTTTGGCTATTTTTAAAGCACTGAATCTTTTGTGTGTCCTTTCGTCATAACGTTCGTCAAACCATAAAATATTAGGCCGCAGCCAGCCGCCGCATTCTTTACATTTTAACAATTCGGTATCTTTTTCTGTAAGGTCTTCGTCTATGTCTTTTCCTTTAATTTCGGCAGGCAGGACTTCTATTCCTTTACAGCCGTTAGCGCATTTCATTTCCCGGTTGTTTCCGTGTATTTCGTACAGGCTGCTGCTGCCGGCACGTCTGTGCAGGTTATCGATGTTTTGGGTAATTAAATGAAAGCGTTCCTTTAAAAGGTTTTCTATTGCGGCAATCTCGTGATGGCTTTGGTTAGGCTGGGCATTTTCGAACATTTTTTTTCTAAAAAGAGCATACTGCCAGACTTCTTCGGGATTTTCTTTAAAGTATTTAAAAGTTCCAAATTCTTCGGGTTTGTGAAATTTTGTTCCTTTCACCCATATGCCGTCTGTTCCCCGGTAAGTGGGAATTCCGCTTTCCGAAGAAATTCCTGCCCCGGTCAAAAAAGTAAAAAGGTTTCTATTGGTTTTAGTATAAACCTGCTGTATTATTTCAGTAAGCTGTTCTTTTGTATTCAATGTGATCGCTGTTTTTATCAGGAATCGTAAAAATACAGACAAATTCATTTCAAACATAAAAAAGGGCAGAAATGAATAATTTTTTCTGCCCTTCTGTATAAAATAAATTTCCGGAGATCTTTTAGCTGTGCTGCAAAAAGTTATCAATGTAATGTATAACCAGCGGAATATTCTGGTGCTGAGGAGCATGCCCTGTCTGAGGCAGAAGGATTAACTGTGATGTTGGCAGCTGTTTGGTCAACGGATACCAATTTTCTACAGCAAAGCTCGTATCATGATCCCCGGAAATGATTAATATGGGTGTTTGGGTAGTTTTCAGTTTATCCCTGTAATTTTCCTTGTCTTCGGCAGCATTTTCACCTCCGGCAAAATACAGCTGAAAAACCTCCATAGTTGATGGTATTTTAGAAACATCGATTCTTTTCGCAATTCGGTCATGCGAAGCTTTTGCGGCTTTTCTGCTTTCTTCAGATTCAGGTTCAAAGAAAAGGATTACTTCATCTTCAAAATCATTTACAGGTTTTAAAGCATGGTCCAGAAAAGACTGTTCGAGTGGTACCACTCTTTTTCCTATCGGGCCCGTTCCCAGCAGTATGGTGTGCGTAACCAGTTCCGGATATTGGTGTGTTGCGGCCTGCGTAACCAGTCCGCCATACGACCAGCCCATTAAAATGGCTTTTTCTATTTTCAGGAAACCGGTCAGGTCTTTTACATCTTTAGCCACTTCTTTAACATCAGTTGGTAATGTTCCGGTCGAGTAACCTATACCGGAGTAATCAAAGGTAATGACCTGATGTTTCTCTGCCAGCAGGTTTAAAAACAAAGGATCCCAGGTGTCAAGTGTTCCTCTGAAACGGTTGATTAAAATAATCGGGGTTCCTTCGCCAATGGATCGGTACGCGATTTTTCGGTCTGAAAAATCCGCAAACTGCGTTTCGGAATTATAGGCATCTATTTTTGATGTGCTCATTATTTTAAAGTTTTGATTAATAATGAAATAAGAAACAATTTTAATGCCCGTTGAGAAAAATATTTAAAATCAGGCTTTGAAGAAAAAGGAGGCCGGTTTTTGTGGTTTTATTTCGCTAAAAAAACGGTTTTTTACGAAATATAGAGACTGTTACAGTTCAATAGTTTCGCCAATTTCAGGCAGAAAAAGGTTCAGGCCTGCATTTCGAAATTCGTCCAGAGCCTTTTGATGGTCCATTTTGATGAAGCCGAAAGTATCATAATGAACGCCTAAAACGTTGGTTACTTCCACCAGTTTAGAAGCTTCGACAGCTTCTTCGATTCCCATGGTTAAACCATCTCCAACCGGAAAAACAGCAAAATCGAGTCTGGTGAATTTTAGAATCAGTTTCATGTCAAGGGTCAGGGCAGTATCGCCGCTGTAATAAAAATTTCCGTCCGGGGTGGTCAGTACAAAACCGCAGGCAATACCGCCATAACTGCCATCCATAAAACTGCTTGGATGCTGGGCAATGACACATTTTACGGTTCCAAAATCAAAGCTGAATTTCCCGCCTGGATTAATAGGATGGGCATTTTCAATTCCGGCTTTTAAGAGCCAGTTATAGATTTCAAAATTCCCCAGTACCTTTGCTCCTGTATTTTTAGCAATTCTTTCCACATCCAGAATATGGTCATAATGGGCGTGTGAAATAAAAATATAATCGGCTTTTATTTCATCCACCTTAATATGACTGGCCAGTTCATTTGCTGTAATAAAAGGGTCGAAGAGAAGGTATTTTCCATTAGCATAAACCGAAAAACACGAATGTCCGTAATAAGTAACTTTCATAAAATCTGATTTTTAAATTAATAATAGCCTGATTTTAAGTTCAATAAAGATACCAATAAAAAATGCGCAGTTATCAGCTGCGCATTCCGTGTTAAAAATTTTTCTATTCTATTTTAAATGTTCTTCAATCAGTTCGGCTATGTTGGTGTTCGAATTGTCGGAGAACAGAATGTTTCCGTCTCTGCCAATTACAACCCGGGTTGGGATTCCTCTTACTTTATAATTAGTGGCTACTTCAGTTTTAGAATCAAATACGACATTAAAATCATATTTTTTTTCCCTGATATAAGCCGTTACGTTTTTTAGAACATCTTCTTCTTTTTTATTTTCAAAGGTATTTACAAATAAAAAAGCAACGTCTTTATCTTTATATTTCGTAACCAGATCCTGCATTTTAGGAAACGAAGCTTTACAAGGACCGCACCAGGTAGCCCAAAAATCAAGAACAACCACTTTGCCTTTATAATCAGAAAGCCTGATTTCTTTTCCTTCCATATTTTTCAGACTGAAGTCAAAAGCGGTTTTGGTTCCAAACTGGTCGAGGACATTTTTAGATCTTTCCGCTTTAGCATTCTGATCGGCTTTTTCTTTTAGTTTTTCATAGGCTTCCAGAGGAATGTTCTGGGCAATATAGATCTCTTTCAGTTTAGGCAGAAATCCGGCAGGAGTAACGTTGTTATGGTTGATTTCATTTTCAATATAGGATTTGATTTCTTCCTGGCTTTTTACTTTTTCAAGTATGGCCAAATAACGTTCTTTACCTCCGGTATCCAGACCGCCTGCTTCCCTTACACGGTCCTGATACTGAAATGCTTCGTCATACCGGCCCTTTTTGTACAATAAAAGGGCATAGGTATCGGCATACATATTGAACTCGTTTTGATATTCAGGATAGAATTTTTCCTTTTTGTTTTCTTCCAGCAGGTCTAATGATCTTTTAGAAATTTGAATAGCAAAATCAATATCCTCGACAGGAAGTGTGAGGTCGCCGCCTGATAATTTCCAGGCCAGTTCATTGTAATCATAAGCGGGATTAAAAAAGTGGGATTCGATACTTTTTGCTTTTTCTAAGTTCTTTTCTTTTAGATAGATATCCATTAAAACGAAATAAAAGCGTATCATAAGTCCTTTTGGGTTATTCTTATATCTTGTGTTACAGGTGTCGATACATTTTAACAGGTACTCTTCGGTTTTGTTTTCCTTACTTAGTACACGATTAACGTATTGATATCTTGCCAGAGTCCCCGTTGGGTATTGCTTTAGGATTTCCTTTTCTAACGTTTCTTTTTCGTCCGGCATTTTAGCAGTATCGTACAAATCATAAGCAAGCATGGTGTATTCTTCGGTGTTTTTTTTCAGGCATTTTGCGGCAAAAGCGGCACTCTCTGCAGGACTTTCTTCCGGATTTTTATTGTATTTCTGATACAGATAGGAGACATAACATTTGTCTTCTTTTAACTTAGGATATTTTTCAAATAATTTTTCATATTCGGCGATCTGCGTTTCCGGCTTAACATCCTGTTTTAGTTTAAAAGCATAATTAATATACGAACGTATAAAAATGGCATTGGCCAGTGTTTTGCTTAATTCTGATTCGTTTTCTGTTCTCAAATTTACGATATACCCTTTTTCATTATTATGGTCTGTAATGGTTTGAAGGTTGGTAATCACTACAGCGGCGGTTCTCGCTGAGTCGGGCAGTTTTGCTGTAAACTCGTAGTTTTTCCCTTTTTTGATTAATTTCTGCGACAGATTACCGTAATCAGAGAGGAAGGAATATAAAACATTAGCTCTAGAATCATTGTTAATAACCATGCCTTTTGGAGGTTCATAAACATAGGTATTCTCACCGCCGATAGTAAATTTTGAATTTTTCAGGTATACTTTACCGCTTTGGGAAAACGCAGTATTAACAAGGCATAAGAATAGTAAAAAGAAAACTTTTTTCATGTGAACGCTGGTATTTAGTTAGTTATTTAAGAGTAACTAAAATTAGCGATTATTTGACGGCTTGTTTTTTTATTAAGAAAACATTAGGAGATTTCTTAAAGAATAGCTGGAAGATGAAAAAGGGTATACTAAAAATCGGGTTTAAAGCCAGCTGACTTTAAACCCGAAAAAATATGGTAGTAAGGGATTAAAAAGAATTGCTTCTTTTTAACTCTAAAGTTCCCTGATAGCTTTTGGCCTGTGAGTAAATCACAAATCCGGCAGGTTTCCATTCTAATGTACGAATAAAATGATATTTTTTTTGGGTTAATTTTACTTTTTATCAGACAAAGCAGTATTGAATTCAGGAGCCGGTTCAACAGGAACAGTACTGAATTCAATAGCCTGTAAATCGTTTTTCAGGCTTTCGAGAGTTTCAATCATAAATTCGTCCAGATCAGCAGGGACTTTCATTTTGCTGTCCTGAAATTGTCTGATTAGTAAAGGCAGATATTCTGCTATAGTTTTTTGTCCGTCGGCATCCAGGAACATTTCCTGAAACCAAAAGTCCATAGTAATCATTTTTATCTGATCATTTTCGTCTTTATCTGCCAGAAAAATTTCGTCCGGATTCAGTCGGCCCCATTTTTTTGTTCGGTAAAAATACAGGTCTTTTTTAGGATGTGTAAGGATGAAGCTAAACTCCGGAAGCTTTTTGTCTTTTTTGAAAAAATCAAACATACCGAAAGAATATTATTTTTTAGAAAACAGATTTTCAACGACCCAGGCCGGACCGATTAACAAAAACTGCAGGTCTTTTAAAAACGATGGTTTTTTACCTTCTACATTATGACCGTAAAACTGCCCGATCCAGGCGATTACAAACACGGCAATCGAAAATATCCATAAAGGGAAAAACTGTGAAATATAATAATTGACCACTAAACAGATTCCCGAAAAAAGAGCAATTTTGACTGCCATAGCAACTGATAACCGAATGTAGAAAACCAAAACAAAGAGTAAAACCACAAAAGCCCAGTTTTCGATTACCGGGAGATTCAGTTTAAGCGTACTGGCAAGAATACCGGCCGGAATACTCATTAGTAAACCTACAATAGAAAAGTAAATTGCCGGTACACAAATATAGTGTATGGCTTTGTTTACAGGATTCTGATGACTTACGGCATATTCGGCAAACCATTGGTCTAATGTTCTCATTTTGGTTGGTTTTAAGGTTAGTTAGCGTAAATCTAATAAAATTTTGGTTAGTTTTTACCGTGCTGTATTTTCATTATTTCATTTACAATCGAAACGGCTTTTTCAAACGTAATTCCATTTTCCTGATCCCGTGTTAAGGGATGGTTTTCTTCTATCATTTTTATTTCGGGAATTAGTCCGGGTTCCTGTTCAATGGCAATGGTTTTTAAAGAAAGTGTTTCGCCATATGTTGGTACATTCGTCTGCATCCATCCAAAATAAGGTTCCTGATGTATCCTGTCCGGATTCTCCCATAATTCCATCCGTAATACAAAATGGTTTTCGCTGATAGTGGTCCAGACATTAAAAACGAGATTTTCGGGATAATCGATGATCGGAATCGTAAGTCTTCCTCTGTGAAAAAAATGTTCTTCGTCTACATAACACCAGCTTTCGCTGTATTCAATACGCTGTTCCCTCTCTTCGGGCGGTATGGCAAAATAATAAGCCGGAAATTCACTGCCAAAACATAAAGGCATTTCGTTAAACGTCTGGCCGCAGCAGGAGCAGGTATAATTGGGTATCGTATTCAAAGGTGCAGTTTTTAAAAGATAACAGTTTTTTTGAGTAAAAGTATGCCGGATTACGGTTGAAACGTATAATCCTTAACGATATAAAATCCCAGTAAACCTTTGCAGTATTCTATTTTGATATGTGATGATTGGGTTATTTGAGCCTGTTCTTCCTGAGGAAAAATCAACTGTTTATCGATTTGATTAAAATGAACCAGGATATAGGGTGCAAATACAGATTTGCTTTTACCAGACATTTTCCCTGTCTGGTTTATTTTTAAAAGCTTTTGATTACAGTTTTCAGAATCAGGGCAGTAAAAGTTAAGTGCCAGAAATAAATAGTAAAGGACTGGTGCTGTAAAGAGAAAAGTCATTATTGCGGCTCCTTTTTTGTTTTCTCCTGATTTTAGGAACAGTGGTTTTAACAACGGATAAAGGATAACCGGACCCAAAAGTACCGGAATACAAAGCAGGTACCAGTCGATAAACGTTTTTCGGTATATCCCGATTCCCTTTAAGATCAGAATACCTAATACGACCATTACGATAAGCGGAATAATTTTTTCCTTAAAAGTCTTGCTCAAAACAGTATCATTAGAAAGGAATAACCCGTTGGGTGAAATTATTTTTTTCAATTCTATTAAATCAGCTTAGATATAAATCTGTCTAAATCTGCTTTAATCTGTATGAATCTGCGTGAAAAATTTATAAGCAAAAAGATTTCACGCAGATTTTAAAGGATTTTAGCAGATCAAATTAGATTTTAATTCTTGAATGAAGCTATTTATTCCATTTCACCCAACGGGTGAAATGAATATTAAAAATATAGTTTTTTTTTAAATTCCGGCAGCTTTAGTTTTAAAGTAAGAGATCAGGAAACAGTTTCAGTATCAGGACTGGTTATAATCGAAAATATTGTCCCACAGTTCGTCTATTTTTATAAGAGCTTCGTTTAGCGGGATTACTTCCCATTTTCCGTTGGTTTCTGTGCCCAGACCAATACTTTTTAATTTTAATAAAGCGTCGTTGACATCAAAATCCAGGTCGGTTTTTAAGTGACCGGAAAACCAGGATTCTATCTGCGAATCCAGTTCGGCAGCCGTTAACGGATCCGTACTGCTGTTTAAAAAAGTATAAGCCAGAATGGTTTCTTTTAAAGCTTCTTCTTCAGATGAATTTAATAAGGAATAAAAAGCCCCGCTGTTGTTGCCGACATTTTTAAAATACAAACTGTCCGAAAGGGTTTTCGAATACCTGATTTTTTTATTGATAAAATTATTGTACTGACGGAAACAGTAGGCCGATAAAATCCCCAAAGCAATCAGTCCCTGATTGAGCGAGGTTTTACTGTTTAATAAATCAATTGTTTCTCCGGTCTGATAAGCTTCGTACATATTGATCAGTGCCGGAATTACTTTGGCACTCAATAACGAAATTCCTCCAAAGATTCCCGGAACCCAAAGCAGCAGTTTGTCTTTTAAAGACATTTTGGGTATGGCATTCGGGAAAATAGTTTCGAGATCATTTTTAGGCACACGCTTAAAGATCTTTAAAGCAATAGATCCCGGGTCAATCGGCATTTTGCCTAATTTGACCTTTTTCTGCGCCAGATAGTCGGCATCACTATAATTGAGGTAAATTAAAACCCGGTCATAATATTCGATTTCGACTTCTTTTTTCCAGAAGAAGAATTTTTTAACTTTTTCTTTGGCCTTATGATGACCGCGGGCATACAGTTCATAATCTTTAAAAGCATTAAAATCGATAGCCAGGCGCAGCCCTATTAAATCAGATTCTGCAATGGCTTCCTTGAGGGTGTTTTCACTGATTCGGTAATAATTGCCGCGCTCCAGAACAGTAAGCAGGGTTTGTTTGAAAATCGAGAAATCGCTTTTACCTATAAATCCTTCGCGCTCTTTTTCGCTTAAATCAGGATCATAGAGGGCGTAGTTTTGCTTTAAGCTGCGGTTTAAATTAAAAGACTCGTAATGGTAATAATGTTCGATAATATCGAACAGTTTTTTAAAATCTTCGACCTTTTGCTGGTCGTGGGCAAAAGCGGCCATTTGCTGCCCGAGCAAAAATTCCTTATTAAACGGAATATAATGTTCTCGTGTCATATTGATTGTGAGGCTTTAATTTGTTTTTAGGCGCAGAGCAGCCAAAGGTACAATTTTTTGCTGCTAAGGTTTTGTTTTTTTGCTGTAAAGGCGCTAAGTTTTTTTTTGAAAAGGGGAGGAGGTTTTTGCCACGAAGGCACAATGGCACGAAGTTTTTTTGAAAAGCTGTTTTTTTTGCCACAAAGGCGCTAAGGCACTAGGTTTTTTTGAAAAGGATAGGAGGTTTTTGCTGTAAAGGCACGGTTTTTTTTGAAAAGTAGGGGTGGTTTTCCTGCAAAGGCGCTAAGTTTCTTTTTGAAAAGTAAGGAAGGCTTTGTTTTGGGGATGCTTTGTTTTTTGCTGCAAAGACGTTAAGACGCGAAGTTTTTTTGAAAAGCTGTTTTTTTGCCACGAAGGCACAAAGACGCGAAGTTTTTTTGAAAAGCAGGGAAGGTTTTGTTTTTGGGAGACTTTGTTTTTTACCGCAAAGGAAATGCTAAGTTTTTGGAAAGGGGTGAAGTTGTTTAGGGCGGACTTCAGTGGTTTTATTGGAGGTTTGCTCTTGCGGTTTTAAAAGTGAGCGGGTTGGTGGTATTGGTGTTCCTGGGGGAATTTTGGCGGTTTAAAGCTTGTCGGCCTGCAGGTTTATGGCCTTTAGTGCTTCGCTGTTGAGCTTGTTGTATTCGGCTTTAATCGTCTCACTGATTTCGCCTACACGGTCGCCTCTAATCGATTTACGGATGTAGTCGTAAGAATACCCGTATTTATTTTTTATAATCTTTAGCACATCTTGATTATAACTTGGTTTACTTTTCCTATTTTTGTCCATCGCTGTATTTGTATTAAAAATGAGACAAATATAGTAAGATATTTCTTAATTGCAATAAAAATTTAAGATATTTTCTAATAAATTACACAATGGAAGAAAACACTATACAAAGAATAAAGATTTATATTGACTCTATAGGCAGTAATGTAAGTGCCTTTGAGAAAGAGGTTGGCATGTCAAATGGTTCTTTTGCCAGCCAGTTAAAGAACAACAGAACGATAGGTGTTGACAAATTAGAGAATATTCTAAAGAGATATTCTGAAATTAACCCGGTATGGCTCTTAACCGGAGCTGGAAACATGACAAAACTCGACGTTTTGAACGACGATGCAGAGCCTTATAACAGAAATGAGGGGTCAGATTCTGAGCAGACGAAGTATTATAAAGCACTTGCGGAAGCCCGACAGGAAACAATTGAAGGTCTTAAAAAGATCAACCGCCATCTTGAAGAACAGCTGGACGCCTGTAAAAAGGGGAAATAATAGAAAAAGTGGGATTTCTAATCGTTACCAGCGATTTGAAATCCCACCTTTGTTCCAAAAAAAAAAGTGACAAAATTAAAAAGCTTCCTTGCGGAAACACTACATTCTAAAATAAAAATTATTCTTCGCAATGTTACCACTTATTATCATTGTGGCAACACGTATTTATACCTGTTTTTGATTTTTTTAAGGCACTTTTGGAGGTGCGGCAGGTGTTTTGTTCCACTGGCTAATGGCCGTGTTTAAGTTGTTTTTCCAGGAACTGTCTCCATTGGCAGGATAGAGTCCGGCTCTTAATGCACTGGAACTGGTTCCGGCAAGCTGCAGGTGTGGTGTTTCAAAATCCAGACGCATTAAGCCTTCGTTTTCACCAATTGTATGCAGTTTTTTCCACCATTGTCTCTTTTGGGTGGTGTTGTCTTCCCATGACCATTTTCCGTCTATAAAAAGCACAAAATCAACCGCCAGCCCATATTGATGGTACGATGACCAGGCCTGTGCGTAGGTTACGATGTTTCCGGGTTTGGTGCGTCCCTGAGCATATAAATCGGCTTGTCTGTCCGGAGTTCTGAAAGCTTCGAAAATCCTGAACGGAATATCTTCTGACTGCAGCTGTACATAAGTCGCAATAACAGCTTTTCGTACTACAGGATGCAGTAGTAAAACATTGTCGCCGCGGTCGAGTTTGGAACCGGATGTCCGGGGAGCAACCGTATCAATATAAATTGCAGTCCAGGTATCCTTTCCTACGATACCGTCTACTTTCAGCTGTTTTTGGGTTTGATACTCTTTTACGGCAGTATCTACAGCATCATCAAAAAGATCGGTAGCATCTACGCTGTATCCCAATTTAATGAGGTTCTTTTTCAAAAAAGAGACTAATTTACCGGTGGCATTTTTTTTAATTGATTTCATGAGTTTTGATTTTGATTCAACAATTGGATTGGGGGTGAAATCGTATGGGTAAAAAAGAAATCCTGTTTTTCGAAGCGAAGATCAGGCCGGGCTGATTGAAGAGAGGGTAATGAAAACAACGGAGGATAACCGAAAAACAGAAAAAACTATTTTTTTAAAGTAAAATTATTAATAATAAAATTCATGTTGTCAGGGGTTTATACGGTTTTTTGCAGGGGAAAGTTCCGGTACTCCGGTCGAATGGCTGTCAGATTTTTAAATACTAATTTCTCTAATAAAAAAAGCGCAATCCTGAAATTTTCAGGATTGCGCAGGTTTGTGTTTTAAAAGGAAGAATAATTATTCGACCCTTTTTAAGATGTATTTTAAAGATTCCAGTTTAACAGATTTGATTAAACCAAAGTTTAAAGATTGCTCCTGGTCAAACGAGATAGTGCAGTACGAATTGGCTTCTATGGTTTCACACGATCCCAGATAAGCGGTAGAGACCGTTCCGTCTGCGTTCAGCGATAGAGCCGGATTTCCTGCAACAGTAAAATTGTTATTGTTTTTGAGTTTAATTTCATACTGCAGCCTTGATGTATTGTTTCCGGTGTCAGGAGTAAATGTAAAGCTGATAATCTCATAAGAGAAGTTTTTAAGCTCGAAACTTTCCTCATAATTGGTTTCCTCCACATAATTACAAGGCACTCTTTTTTCCTGCCCCGGAACATACGTCACACCCGCTGCGGTTTGTACCATATGTTCAGGAATGTCAACAACTTTGGTACATTCTTCAGGATTGCATCCGGATAAAAAAATAAAACCCGATAGAAAAAGGGCTGTTTTTAATAGGTTCATAGATTTAGGATTAGTTATGGTTTTGAATTACAAAGAAAGAAAATTCGAGTTAATTAGGATGGTTTTTAACAAATAAAAATGCAGCAGTGCAAAGAGGTGAAATTCTCTGTACTGACAGAACCAATCCTGCCATTATTTACTGCCCAGCTTTTCCAGATATTCTCCTAAAGGTATATCTAGTCCAAAGCCCCAAAAAGCATTATTACCAAACTTTTGATCTTTTACAAAAGGAAACCCGACAATCAGGTTTAAGTCTAAAGCATTATAGAAACGAATTCCGATTCCGGTGCCTACATGAGGAAAATCAAAATTTTCATTAGTGGTGGTATTGGCTACAGAATAAAGTAATCCTGCTCCGTAAACCAAAGCATACATCTCGTTTACAAATGGAGCTTTTTTATTGAGATAAACATCGTCTTTAACTACATTTTCATACCCCTGATAATACTTAAAGTTTACAAAACGCCATTTTGCCCCAATTTTTTCTGAGGCAAAAGCAATATTGTTTATAGACTCCTGATCGGCAGTTTTGAAATCATTAAAGAAGAAATTCTGATTTAATCCTAAACTTAAGTATAATGCGAATTTTGATTTATTGTTTCGGTCATAATACTGCTGCAGGTCAGTTAAAAAAGAAGCGACATCAATTTCAACATATTCTTCAGACGGGTTAATAAGCGTATATTTTTTCATGGCATTGATAAAAAGGGTATAACCGTCTTTAAATTCTCCTTCGGTAAGGTTATCCTGTACTTTTTTACTGCCGTCCCTCAACATATTAACAATACTCTGGTAGGTTTCCGCTTTGTCAAGATTGTTTAAATTAGCGATAAACTCGAATAAGTTCATTAGTTCCTCGTCATAATTGACTATTCCGCTTATGTTTTGTAAAGCTTTGATTTTTAATAACGGAATTATGATCTTAGTATGGGCAAGGATTTTATTATATACTTTGTCATTATAAGGATCCCTTATTTTAAGCTCAATCATTTTTTCGGTTATATATTCGTCGATATAAACAATATCGCTCATATGAATATCATAATTATTAATAAGCGATTTTATTTTGGCATGTATATTGGGCAGAATCTGAGAAGCTTTAGAAACAGTAACAGAATCTAAATCAGTAACCTTAAACTTGTCAGTTGCTGTCACTTCATTCAGTACCAGAGTTAAATATTCATTGTAAAAATCATTAGACTTGGCGATGATTTTGTATTTATCCTTTATTTCTTTTTTACTGTCTTCTCTTTTCTTTTCTTTTTCCTTGTTACGGGTTTCGATAGTAGAGAAAAGCACCATTACTAAGTTTTCTATTTTATCAACTTGGGTGTTAAAATCGTCCATCTTCATGGTTATATAACTGCCGTTTATTAAGTCATTGGTCTTTATAACAGAAATAAGGCTGTCATTAGCTGTAAGCGGAGTAATGTCTTTCTCCAGCTGAATGGCATCAGTAAGTATTTCAACCGTTAATTCGTTCCTATTGGTTTTGTTTAATTTGGCAATTTTATTGTTTATTGCCGTGATCGAATTATTGATAGTTGTTTTAACTGCATCAGTTTCGGTGTTTTCCAGCAGAATTAATTTCGGCATTGGTTTATTCGGAAAATCAAATGCTGATAACGGTACCAGTTTTAAAAGCCCTTCGGCCTTACTTTTAATATCGTCATCCGAAACAGAAATGGTTTTATTAAATGCTTTTAGAGAATTTTGAAACTGGATAGATTCTTTGTAAGCCGAAAGAAAGACTCTGCCACAGGCATCACTGCAGTCAACGGGAGTGAAGATATTTTGTCCGGGAGTACGCGAAATAATACTGGAGTTTATATTTCGAATAGCATTCTCTAATTTGGTTATATCATCAAGTGTGCTTTTTATTTTAGGATATATACTGACCCATTTTTTTTCATTCAGCATTGGAGCAATAAGACCAATACTTTCATCTTCCAGATCATTCATAATATCATTGACTTTCTTGCCTTTGTTCTTTTTTAGAAATTCATTGATAATATCATAGTTCTGAACATAAGGCCTGATTTTACTGCAGACATGCAGTTTTAAATTGTCAAGACTGTTTCTGAAGTTTTTGGCAGTAACAACATCTCCTTTACCATCACTTAATTTTAAGTAAAACTCACCGGAACGATAATCAATTTTGTTTTTAAAAAAACCTTTTTTTTGCAATTCGGGTATGTCCGATAATGAAAGGCTCACCACATCCAGGATGATTCCAAAAGGAACTTCGATGATGTATTTTTTTAAATCATTAATATCGGCATTAACAGCAGCTAATTCGTTTTCAAGATCTAATTTTTCAATCTGCTGTTTTAAGTCCTGTTCCTCTTTTACTTTGTTTATTGAAGCAGTTTGTTCTTTTAGGTTTTTGGTGTTGGTTTTTTGATTCGCTTTGTTTTCTGTTTTAACAGCTTCTAGCTGAGTTGATAAAGCTTTTTCTTTTTCTGTAATTTCAACTAATTTTGTATTGATTTCGTTTAAAATATTGGTTATAGGCAAAATATCTTTATCAGTATTGGAAGTGTTTTTTAAATATTTTTCTACTTCATCCAAAGTTGCTGTTTCCAGAATTATCCCCAATTTGCCGGAATACTCCTTTATTTTTGTAATAAGCTTCAGGGCTTCTTCTTTTTTTTCTTCAATTACAAGTTTGTTATCAGTTGCAATTCCGTTTTTTAAATTTAAACGGGCTAATTTGTTTTTGTATTTGTCAAGACACTTTTTGTATTCTTTTAACTTTTTAAGATCCTCTTTTTTATTTAAGGTAGGGAGTATGTCCTTAATTTTTTTCTCATATTCAGAAATTGAAGCCTGTAGTTTATCTCTTTTGCTTAGTTTTTTAAACTCATTTTCTTTTTCTCTTATTAGTGTATTTTGATAGTAAGAAGAATATATTTTATAATCATTGTAAGTATTATTAACATTAATAAGTTCAGAGTCATTTGATTTTATAACAGCATAAGCGACTCCTAATGACAATGCATAATTCGTAGTAAGTTCGAGTATTTCTTTTTCGATGACCTGTGGATTTTTTTCGTTTAAAAGAATATTCAAACAATTTTGGACATAGTATTTTGTGGTAAAATTCGCTTCCGGAAAGAGTCTGAACATAAACCTTTTAAGCGCTTCCTGTTTGAGTTCTTTTTGTTTACTAATGATAATCTGGGTTAATACCTCAACATCAATAGTCCCTTTGTTCATGGTCAACTTTTCAAGACCAACCGCCAGCGTGGGATTAACCTGTGAAAATAAAAGAGAATTAAATAATAGAAAAAGTACTATTAGCAGCTTTTTGTTCATGACAGATAAATTTGGAGGTTGGAATTTAATTTTTGTATAAAAATAAACACTTAAAATCTTACAGCAAATTTATTTTTATTGCATGAGGTGTTTATGCGTATAAATACTCATTTTTAGGAGGTTATCGGTTTAGTTTGTCCAAATAAATAGGACAACTGCTTGTATTCAGGATAATTTACTATTAGTTAAAATTCAAACAATCTAAGAAACAATAGAAAAAGGGGGGAGATAGAATTATCCAATTATTTCAATTATCCCAATTGCTCAATTATCTAATTAAAAAAACTATCTAATCGAAAGATTATCCAGCAGAATCTGGTATTTGCGTCCTACGGGAATTACCTCATCGTTGCACATGGTAAGGTTTTTAAAGGTGACCGCTTTAATTTTATTCGTGTTTACGATAAACGAACGGTGTACCTGAATAAAACTATTGTGGTCAATTTCGGAGGCGATGCTGGAGAGCGAACCGTAAATAATATGCGGTAAAGGCAGTCTGCTGCTGTAGAGTTTCATGTAGTTGCCCAGGCTTTCGATGTAGATAATATCGTTGAGCGGCATATCCGTCATTTGTCCGTTGAGGCGGTAGGAGAGGACTTTGGCAGGGCTGTTTTCTTTTTTAAGACTGTTTCCGCAAAAATAGGTTTTGGCTTTTTCGATGGCTTTGGCAAATTTTTCAGGTGAAATGGGTTTTAACAAATAATCGATCGCATCATTTTGATAGGCCGAAAGGGCAAAATCAGAATAAGCGGTGGTGATAATCGTAAGCGGACGATTGGGCTGCAGTTCCATGAGTTCGACACCCGAAATAACAGGCATATTAATGTCCAGAAAAATAATGTCGTAGGTATTGGCATTCAGCAGTTTCAGGGCTTCCATACCGCTAAATGCACTGCCGGAATGTTCCAGTTCGTCAAACTTGGAGATATGCGAAACCAGCGCTTTATGGGCCGGTGATTCGTCGTCGACTATAAGACAGCGGTAGGTAAGTGCCATATACTTAATTTTACAACAAACATATTTTTCTCTTTCGTACAGCTCAGGTCGTGTTTTAAATGATACACTTCCAGACGCCTTTTGAGGTTCTGAATCCCGATTCCGGTGCCGGAAAGTCGGGAACCCGAATCGAGGTAATTGTTTTTTAAAGTAAAAGTCAAATGTCGGCATTTTACTTTTAAATCCAGTAGAATAAAAGGTTCCGTTGTTTCGCCGGAAAATTTCACGGCATTTTCAACAAGGGGTAAAAAGAACAAAGGCGGAATTTCGAGTGTATCAAAATCCCCTTCTAAATTTTGCTGCACTTTTAAACGCTCATTGCGAAAGGTATAATATTCAATGTATTTTTTAACGAAAGCAATTTCTTCTTCCACCAGTACATAATCTTTTTTGGTGGCTTCGATCTGATAGCGCAGCAGGTCCGAAAGGTTTAGAATCCGGTCCGGAACCTTATCCGGTTCGGCCAGGGATTCACCGTACAGGTTGTTCATGGCATTCAATAAAAAATGCGGATTAAGCTGCTGTTTTAAAAACGACAGTTCCGATTTGAAATTCATAATGTCCTTATCCGTATCCATGATTTTTTTGGTAATGACCACATGAATAAAAAAGAAAAACATCCCGTTGATAATCAGCGATAATATCTGAAGGGTTTTAAAATTTCCAAGACCGACCAAGGGAAAAAACCAGTTCATGAAAAAATAAAAAGCCGTCCAGTAAAGGGCAAAGAGAAGAAAAAAAGTTTTCAGCCTTTTCTTAAACAAAAAAGGCTTGATGATAAAGAGGTTAAAAATGGTAATCCATACAATGCACGGAAAATAGCCCACGCTTATTTTGCTGAGCATATACGACAAATCGTGGCCGTCTAATCGGATTTCGTCGTAAACGCAGGCAAAAATAATCACAAAGATAAAGCTGTTTACGATGAGGTTGCGGAGAAAAAAGTTCTGATAAATTTTAAGCATCGTCATAACGGCAAAAATACTATAATCGTATAGTTTATAACACTTTGTAAAGGATAATTTATACCAATGGCGTTCGTATAAATGATACGGCGCTGGTATAAAAATTCTGTTATAATAAGAACGGCCCGCTTATTTTTGACCCTGAATTTCAAATATAACCCCCAATACAATTTTTATATTATCCTAAATTTATGAAATCAAAAATCATTTCGTTTGTTGTTGTCTTTACGTCTCTTCAGGCATTCGCACAGGAAAAAGAACCGGGAATGAAAACGTTGGGAAAAGCCCTCGTGGACAAATTTCCCACTACCAGAACCTTTGATGTACAATATGAAGCACTGGGACCTTCAAACTACGATTCTGATTTTATGGGAAATAATTTCGAAAGAGGCCGTATCCAGAGGCATAACCGTTTTAAGGCCGCTTTTAACCTGCCTTTTTATACTTCGAAATCCAAACGGCTGGTACTAACAACTTCGCTGCGTTATAAATACGAAAGTTATGAATTTGGCAATATTTATAATTACAATACCACGCAAACGTATACGAGGGACCTTCGGGAGTTTCATTACTGGGCCGGAGCGGTAAGTGCGACCTATATGTCGTCGCTTTTAAAAAAACCTGTTATTTACAATGCCACAGCTATTGTCGACGGAAACGAAGACAACCTTCAGCGTGTAAAAGGATTTGTTTCGGGGGCTTTAGTGCTAAAACGAACGCCCAATACGACTATTACGGCCGGAGTTTTGGTTTTGCTCGATCCTTCCTCTATTGTGCCTATGACACCTTTGTTTACGCTGAACCATAAGTTTAAAGATTCTAAATGGGATATGGATTTTATCCTGCCGCAGCGTTTGCTGTTCAGAAGGGAATTACTTGAAAACGGAAGGCTCTCGCTGGGAACGGAACTCAATACCGAGAATTTTTACTTAAACCTGAATACACCCAATTTTAAAGGCGTTTACGAACTCAACCAGCTCGAACTCAAATCCGGGATTACCTACGAATATTGTTTTACACCCAAAATTATTGCTTTTGTAAAAGGCGGTGTCAATCATGTTTTGAGTGCACGTGTTACCGAAAAAGGAGAACGCACGAGCCGTTATGTATACGATCATAAAGAAGATCCGCAGGGGTATTTCAGAATGGGAATCTCTTATAATCTTTTTCAGAAAAAGTAATACAGCATAAAATGATACCAGTTATGGAAGTTGAAATTTTTAAAACCAATGTATACAGTAAATCCGATACTGATTCTGTAATAGCCGTAATCCGTAGACTTTTTCCGGATTATAAAATTAATTTTGATCTCGAAGACTGCGATAAAATCCTCAGGGTCGAAGCCGTTAAACCCCGCTGGAAGATCATCATCGAGTGTGTAAACCGTCTGGGATATATTTGTGTGCGACTCGATTGAGAGTTATGGGTTATGAGTTATGAGTTGTTGGGGATAGCTAAAATGACGATTGTTAATGCCATTTATTATTTTGATTGCCATTGAAATTGAAATTGCCATTGATTTTTGCCATTAAAAAACAGGTAGAAATACGCAGCTGTATATTTCGCTTTTTGATATAGTTTTGTACGATAATTTCTTCTGAAAATTTAAAAATATACGATGACCGGTTTTATTCTTTCGCTTTTGGTGGCTCTGCTGGAATGGCTGAAACAGCTCTAGGTTTACTGTTTTTACAGATTGTTTTTCAATTGTATTTTTATACTAAACAAAAAAAGCACGAACCCTGCGATTCGTGCCTTAGTGGTTTAAGGTTGGTTAGGATGGGAAAAAAACTTAAAAAGTAACTTTTAGTTTAATACTCAAATGAGATACTTAAAAATTTATGGGCGTAGCGTATAACTGTGTGTAAGGGCTGTAAATTTCTGTAAGATGGAGCTAAAAACATTGACAATTATATACATAAGGGCTATATGACAGGGATTATTATTTTACAAATACCTCTGCCTTTCCTTGTATGCCTTCTAGACTGCAAGGATTAGCAGTGGAAAATTCTTCCTCTCTAGCCATTCCTAATTGAAAAGTATAGTTTCCGGGAGCAAGATTAGATATACTATATGCAACAGGAGCATTAAATGAAGTACTTGTGCTATTTGCTGCTACTGCCCAGCTTGTCATTGAGATGCTTGCTATCTGAGCTGTTGAGGTACCAGTTTGTTTAATAGCAAAACGAATAGATCCCTGATTTTTACTGACACTAGATGCTACAGTTCCCCAAATATCCCATTTTATCAAAACGTTAACGGTAGTATAACCTGCAGGTACAGTAACTGATAGGGCAGATCCTGTAATAAATTGCCAATTTACATAATTATTTGGATTATTAAAGGTGGTTATATTTGTTGGAGTATTGATTATTGAGCACATGTCTGCACTGACTAATCTATATCCAAGACTTATTGACTGCCATTTAGCTACACCGTTTGCATCACTAACGAGTAGCTTCCCAATTCCTTCTGTTCCATCTTTTATTTGTATTGCCCCGGCTGTGGTTCCGTTGTTAATAATTACTTTAGAATTTGCACCTCCTGTTGGTACATTAGAGGTTCCTGCTAAAATTTTTCCAGTACTTGTTATTCGCATGCGTTCTGTGTTATTTGTTTCTAGTACAAAGTCTGCAGTATCAGTAGTCCCTATAAAGTTTATTGTAGGAATAGTTCCGATGTTCCCATTTAATTCCCATGCACTGGAAAGAATACGAACCCACTGGGTACCATTGTTAAAATAAGCTCCTGGAGTAACTGCTGTAGCATCTGTTCCCGCTGTAGCTGTATTGTAGACTTTCATTCCTTCTATGTGAGCAGATAAAGGAAGAGGACTGTCTGTTGCTATTAAAGCCATTTTTGGTAATATAAGTCCTTTGGTATTGGTACCAGAAGTTTTATTTAGATCTAATGCAGCATCTTTATTAGGGTTATTGGTTGTTATTCCTGTCTGTGCAGAAATTTTATTAGTTACTAGTGTTACTAACAGGCTTACCATTATTATATATATTTTCATAGTTTCAAAATTAAAAGGTGTATCCTTATTCTACGTAAACTTCTGCCTTACCTTGCACACCCCAAAAATTTAAAGTTGGGGCTGAACCAGTTTCATCTTCTCTTGTAACTCCTAGTTGAAAACTGTAAGTTCCAGGGCTTAAGTTTTGAAATGTTTGTACAATTGGAATGGCACTTCGGATATAACCTGATTGATATCTAGTCCACTGAGACATACCCGCAGCTGTTACAGCAGAAGATGTACCGGTCCTGATACAGCTATAACGTAAAGATCCTTGGTTAGGAGAAGCGCCGTTTATTTCTATACCTGCCCATGCATCCCACTGTATAACAACTGTGGAAGAAGCATAGCCCGAAGGTATAGTTACAGTTAAAACTGTGTTAGGTATGAGTTGATAATTATTGTATGAAGCATTAGTATATGTTGTTATTGTTGTTTTACTATTAATCACTGAACATAAATCAGTGCTAACGGCTCTTTTTCCTAAATCCACAGTCTCCCAAGTTGCTTTGCCATTTGCATCACTTACTAAAAATTTACCATTCCCTTCTGTACCATCCTTTATTTGCAAGGCACCTGCAATAGTACTGTTTATGCTTAGTTTTGTAGTTTCACCTCCGGCTGGAGGAGTGGTGGATCCTATTAATATATTTCCATTTTTAGTTTGGCGCATTTGCTCTGTATTATTGGTTTTTATTACTAAGTCAGTAGCGTCTGTGGTTCCTAAACTGTTAACTGTTGCTGTGGTGTGAGAATTTCCGGTTGGCAGCCATGCAGATGATGAAGTACGAACCCATTTCGTCCCGTCATTAATGTATTCACCTGGAACTACTTGTGTAGTACCGTTACCTGCAATAACTGTGTTGTATACTTTCATTCCTTTTACGTGTGCTGTCAATGGATTTGCACTCGTAAGACTAGTTAAAGCCATTCTTGGCAATAGTAATCCCTTAGTGTTAGATTCATTGCTGCTATTTAGGTCTAACACAGCATCTTTATTTGAGATGTTACCCATAAAACCTACTTGTGCGGTAATATTAAAAGCTGTACAAAATACTGCTATCCCAATTAATATTATATTTTTCTTCATCTTCGTTGTTTTAAAATAATTATTGCACATACACTTCTGCTTTTCCAGTTACAATTGTACATTTATGAGTTACTGAGGTAGAAATTTCATTTTCTCTTGCAATACCAAGTTGAAAAGTATAGCTTCCAGGAGCAAGTCCATTAATAATGTAGGCAACCGGAGCATTATATCTAACTGTTTTTGTGTTACTTGGCATAGTCCAGCCTGCCATGCAAATGCTATTAATTTGATCAGAAGAGGTGCCAGTTTGTTTAATAGCAAAACGAATATTCCCCTGATTGTTAATAATTGTTGAAGTGGATACTTCTGCTACAAAATTCCATCGTATGGCAATCTTAGTGTTTGTATATCCGGTTGGTATAGTGATGGTTAGTGAAGTGTCTGGTAAAAACTGATAAACTGTAGATGGAGCAATACCAATTGTGGTTAATGTTGTTATGGAAGAAAGTGCTGAATAGTCAATATCTGTTAATTTATATCCTATATTTAAAGGTTGCCATGTGCCAACACCATTCCCATCGCTGGTTAATATCCTTCCTGCCGCTTCCGTTCCATCTTTAATTTGAAGGGCTCCGGCCATAGTTTCGTTGTATATAATCAACTTTGCATTGGCACTGCCTGTAGGTACACTGGCTGTTCCTGCTAAAACTTTTCCAGTATTAGTAATGCGCATTTGTTCTGTATTATTAGTACGGATTACAAAGTCTTGATTGTCTTTGGTTCCTATAAAATTTACAGAAGGATTGGTTGCTTCATTATTGTTTAACTGCCAAGTAGCAATAGGTATACGTACCCATTTGGTCCCGTCGTTGTAATATTCGCCTGGTGCTACTGCAGTGGATCCCGTTCCTGCTGTTACGGTATTATAAATGTTCATTCCTTCTACATGAGCAGACATTGGGGCATAATCGTTTGTATCAGTAAGTTCTACGCTAGGTAATAAAAGTCCTTTATTGCTGGTACCGTCTGTCCGGTTTAAATCGAGTACGGCATCTTTGTTAGGATTATTATTGGGTATCCCCACCTGTGCACAAGCCGGCAGAGATACCAATGCACAGCCTAATAGCAGTAAAATAGAAGTAAAATATGTTTTCATACTGTTTTGAAATAAAAAAGTTCTGTAAAGTCAAGTTTCCTATTACGAAACTTAAAAAAATTTACTGCAAAACTAGTATGGCTCCCATAGAGCATTTGCCCCAATACGTTTTATTTGTGTTAACATAGGGCAGCTGCTCCGGAGCTTCGGGAAAGGACTCTATTTTTTGTGAGTTTATTTCATGTGTTTCTTGATTTTTAAAGAGTTAGGTGTTTTTGTGTTATTTTTTTTTATCCTGTACTCGGATATTAAAAATTTATTGGTGTAGCGTATAGTTGTGTATAGGGGCCGTACATTCCAGGTGAATCATTAATACTTTGTACACGTGCTACAGCCGTATTGGCCGCCGCCGGTAAAGAACTGTAGGTGCTTGCATGTACATATCCCCAGATGTATATCCTTTGAGTAGGAACTGCGGTTGTGGCAATAGGAATGGAGCCGCTTCCGTAATTACTAAGATTTGAGCCGCTAAAATATACCGACTGTAAAAGATAATTGGTTATGGTAGAAGTGTATACAGGAGCCGTTCTGACAGAACTGGAAGTGGAGAGTGAAAAGGCCATAAAACCCGGATTTGAATTCATAGGGGTAATAGCGGCCGATCCTTCGGCAATAAAATACATCGTAGCAAAAACATTCCATTGTCCCGGGGGAAGATCAATATAACAGCCCGTATAAAAGAAGGTATCGGTGGAGATAACAGCGTTTAAAGTGGGTGCCGGGATGGTACCAAAAATGGTCTGCTGGTTGGCTGATGTTTTCCAGCTGGCCACCCCGTTAGCGTCTGATGTTAAAATTTTACCGGCTCCCTGTGTGCCGTCTGTGATCTGAATGGCTCCTGCGGTAGTCCCGTTGTTTACCTGTACTTTTGCATTGCCGCCTCCGGTTAAGGGGGCTGCGGTATTTATTAATACCTGACCGCCGGAAGTAATACGCATTTTCTCGGCAGCATTGGTAACAATGGGCAGGTCTGTATTGTCATTGGTTCCTATGGATTTAACAGCGTTGTTGGTATTACCGTCCATCTGCCAAGGAGTGGCGGTAAGCCGTATCCATTGTGTGCCGTCGTTATAGTATTCTCCCGGGCTTACGGCAGTGGCTCCAGATCCGGCAGCGACTGTATTGTATACGGTCATTCCGGCTACATGATCATTCAGGGGAGAAGGGAGACTGGTACTGCTAAGGGTTACTCTGGGCAATAGCAGGCCCTTGGTATTGCCGCCGTTGGTTGGGTTTAAATCTAATACGGCATTTTTATTAGGGTTGTTTCCGGGCAGTCCGGTCTGGGCATAAAAGGGTATGGTAAACAAACCATACAGCCAGAAAAATAGTATAAGATGCGTTTTCATAAATTCTAAAATAAATTGTTTTTGAATAAGGTGGTTCCTCAGATCTAAAGTTTAGTAAGTCATAGGGGTTGCAAATAGTTGTGTATAAGGGCCATAGGTTCCGGGCTGTCCGTTCAGGCTTGCAAGAGCTGCTGTTGCCGCATTGGGTGAAGCTGGTAATGAGCTGTAGGCGGCAGGGCTGGCATATCCCCAAAGATATATTCTTTGAGGGGCAGCCAGGGTAATGGGAATGGAGCCGCTTCCGTAAACCTCATTTGATAAGGAACCACTAGAATACAAGGGCTGTAGGATAATCGATTTAATATTGGAAGCATAGGTTGGCGGTAAGTTGGTTACATCTGAAGTAGAAAGAAAAATAGACATAAAACCCGGATTTGATTTGTTGGGGCTAATGGCATTTAATCCTTCAGATTTTAACCAGGTAGTGGCATAAACATTCCATTGTCCGGCCGGTAAATCGATATAACAACCCGTATAGACAGTGGTGTTAGATGCAGTAACAGCAGTACTTGTCCGGGTTGAAGGTATTACTCCTAAAATAGTATACTGGCTGGCGGCTGTTTTCCAGCTGCCTATTCCGTCTGCATCTGAGGTTAAAACTTTATTGGTACCTTGTGTACCGTCTGCCAGCTGCAGGGCTCCTGCAATAGCACCGTTGTTAATCTGCATTTTGGCAGTGCTGCCTCCTGCTAAGGGGGTTGTGGTGTTAACTAGGACCTGTCCACTAGTGGTGATACGCATTTTTTCGGTATTGTTGGTTTTAACCGGGAGATCGTTATTATCGTTGGTTCCTATGGTTTTTATACTACCGTTGCTGTTTCCGCCCAATTGCCAGGAGTTGTTCATGATGCGTACCCATTGTGTACCGTCGTTATAATATTCGCCCGGGGTTACGGCATGGTTTCCGGTGCCTGCTGTGGCAGTATTGTATACAATCATTCCGGCTGTATGGCTGTCCAGAGGGGCATAGTCATTGGTGCTGCTGAGTTCTACTTTGGGCAATAACAGGCCTTTGGTATGGCTGCCGTTGGTTCTGTTTAAATCGAGTACCGCATTTTTGTTAGGATTGTTATTGGGAATACCGGTCTGCGCAAAAACAGACAGGGTGGTTAATACCCAGCAGTAAAGGGTTAGCACGGTTGTAAAATGGATTTTCATAATCGTAAAAGGATTAGGTATTTTGTCAAAATTTTAATACTTAATAAGTTATGGGAATAGCATACAGTTGGGTGTAGCCGCCGCCGCTGTTATTTACACTGGATGCATAAGCTGTTGATATATTGGCTGTTGCTGGCAGGGAACTAAAGTTTCCGGCATCAACAAATCCCCAGATGTATATTCTTTGAGGGCTGTTTATGGTTAAAGGAATGGCTCCGGTTCCAAAACAGCCAATTGATGCGGCGCCGTTAAAATACAAGGCAGGTAAAATAATCGATTTGATGTTAGAGGCGTAAACCGGAGGAGCATTTACGGTGCTGGAAGTAGATAAAAAATAAGACATAAAACCAGGATTTGAAGTAGCAGGAGTTCTAAGGCTGCTGCCGCCGGCTGTAAAAAACAGGGTGGTAATGATGTTCCATTGTCCGGTCGGCAGGTCGATATAACAGCCGGTATAAAAGGTGGTGTTGCTAAATATCATAGGGGTGCTGGTAACGGTGCTGGGAATAAAACCCGGAATAGAGTATTGTATGGCCGGAGTTTTCCAGGTGCCTACTCCGTTGGCATCGGAGCTTAATACCCTGTTATTGCCTTCGGTGCCGTCTTTCAGCTGAAGCGCTCCGGCAGTGCTGCTGTTAATTTGTAGTTTCACGGTGTTGCCTCCTCCCAACGGTGTCGGGGTGTTTATGAGTACCTGTCCTGCTGTGGTAATTCGCATTTTTTCGGTATTATTGGTTTCTACAGGCAGGTCAAAATTGTCGTTGGTGCCTATGGTTTTGGCGGTTCCATTGGTGTTCCCGTCCAGCTGCCACGAATTGGAGTCGGCACGGATCCATTGGGTGCCGTCGTTGTAGTATTCTCCCGGGGTCACAGCATAAATTCCGGTTCCTGAAATGGCTGTATTGTATACTTTCATTCCGGCCACATGGTTTTCCATAGGTAAATAGTCGTTGGTAGCGGTAAGGGCTACACGGGGCAGTAAAAGTCCTTTGGTGCTGGTGCCGTCGGTTCGGTTTAAATCGAGTACTGCATTTTTATTGGGGTTGTTATTCGGGATGCCTACCTGTGCGTAGGAAAAGTGTGATCCTAAAAAAAATAAAAATAGAATTGCTTTACTATACTTTTTCATAGTTTATAATAGAATAATGCTGGTCCGGGCAGGGACCGTTATGTTTAATTAAATCAATTGTTGTATTGTTTTTTTTTTTTTTTTTGAGAAGATGGACGACCGGGATTTAGTAAACCTTTTCAAAAAAAGTTTTTCAAAAAAAATAAACTGCCTGTTTTTGTTTTCAAATAAGAAACTAACAGGGCATACTTCTGTCTTTGGAAATAGTGTTTGGGTAAAATTTAACTTGTTTCGGGAAGTGGTATTGAAACAAAATAAAAAATAAGGTGTATAAAGCCGGGTGTGAATAAAAGAAGAAAACCGGTTTTATATTAGGAAACCGGACTCAAATGGCGTTTACGGTATTGCAAAAAATGGGCAGGCTGTATTCTTATAAAAAAATTGATATATATAAGCACAGCCTAAGATCATATATAAAGCTTATATACAATCTTTAAGTGTATCTTGATTATAACTCAGTTTTGTTTTTATATTTTTGTGTATTGTTTTGTTGAATTGCTCTGTTTGTTTTTTAGTCGGGACAAAGATGGTGTAAAATCTTACATCAAAACAAATTTTTAACGTAAAAAATTACATTAATCGTTTTTATGGGTGCTACCGAGAGAGTGAAGGAGTATATTGATTTAAAAGGTATTACTAGGTATAAGTTCGCGCAATTGCTGGGTTTCTCTAATAAGTTTTTAGACAATAGCAGTAATATGGGGACTGACAAGGCATGTAAAATTTTACATCAATTTCCTGATCTTAACCCGGAATGGCTTCTGACCGGAAAGGGAAATATGTTAAAATTGAACCTTCAAAAAGAAGAAAAACCGGACCTTCATCTTAGTATTCCACTGTATGATATCGATTCGGCTGCCGGGATTAAAGATTTGTTTACCGAAAATACCGGTCAAAAGCCAGTCAGTTTTATGAGTATTGCCAAAGTGTATGATTCAGACGGAGCACTTTATGTTACCGGCGACAGTATGTATCCGCTGTTAAAAAGCGGTGATATTGTAGTTTTTAAAAAAATTAACAATCCCCAAAACAATATTATCTGGGGCGAAATGTACCTGGTGTATGTTAGTAACGATGGGAATGACTACTTTTTTACCCGTTTTCTAAAAAAATCCGATCAGGATTCTTATGTGCAGTTTGTTTCTCAAAACAGCCAGTACCAAACCATAGAGTTTCCCATAAGCAGTATCAAAGCCCTGGCACTGGTAAAAGCCACGGTTAGGGTGAACGTACAGTTTTAATCGTGTTTTTAGATCTTTGTAAAATTTGCTTTTTAGAATAAAAAAAACAGGTACGCCTTACAATGGCGGGTACCTGTTTGTTTATTACTGTAATCAGGGTCTAAGACACAAAAGGACTTTTAAAAATTAATTGGAGTGGCGTATAGCTGGGTATAGGGGCCGTATGACCCAGTTGCGCTATTATAACTTAATACATTTGCTACAGTTGTGTTTGCAGTTGAAGGCAATGTAGTGTACGTATTTGGACTTACATACCCCCAGATATATATTCTTTGGGGAGAGTTTACTGTAATCGGAATCGAACCGCCCCCATATTGACTAAGCCATGGACCGCTAAAATACAGGTTCTGTAAAATATATTGCTGAATGTTAGAAAGATGGGTAGGTGTACTGACAGTTGAACCAGAGGTAGAAAGTAAAAAAGTCATATAACCCGGATTTGAATTCATGTTTGTAATAACACCGGTTCCCTGAGCGGTAAACCACATAGTGGCAAAAACATTCCATTGTCCGGCTGGCAGGTCAATATAACAGCCGGAATAAAAAAAGGTATTGGCTGCTGTAACGGGACTGGTAGTTGGAGCGGCAGGTACGGTTCCTAAAATGGTATACTGATTTCTGGGGGCTTTCCAGGTGGCTACTCCATTGGCATCAGAAGTTAAAGCTTTCCCGGCTCCTTGTGTACCATCGATAATTTGGATAGCTCCGGGTGTATTACCGTTATATACCTGTACCTTTGTAGTGCTGCTGCCAACCAAAGGAGAAGTTGTGTTTATTAATACCTGTCCTCCGGCAGTAATACGCATTTTTTCGGTATTGTTGGTAGTAACGGGCAGATCAAAATTATTATTGGTTCCTATGGTTTTAACAGAGCCGTTAGTATTTCCGTTTAAAACCCAGGGATTAGCAGATATTTTAATCCACTGGCTGCCATCATTATAGTATTCGCCTGGCGTTACAGCATATGCTCCTGTTCCCGCAGTTTCTGTATTGTATATTTTCATTCCGGCAACATGAGCATTCAAAGGTGCATAGTCATTAGTACTGTTAAGGGCAACTTTAGGTAAAAGTAATCCTTTGGTGCTCGAGCCGTTGGTTTGATTCAAATCCAGTACGGCATTTTTATTGGGAGAGTTTCCCTGTAAACCGGTCTGTGAATAAACCGAAATGGTAAACAGGGCACTAAAACGCAATAGTATTCTGAAATATGTTTTCATAAAATTCGAAGTAAATTGTTTTTTGAAGTATTTTTTTCTTACTACAATTAGTATGTTACCGGGGTAGCAAATAATTGTGTATAAGGACCATAAGTTCCGGTAATAGAATTAAAACAGGATATACTGGCTGCTGCTGCATTCGCAACAGTGGGTAGTGAACTGTAAGTGCCCGGATTGACATATCCCCAGACATATATTCTCTGAGAGGTATTTAAGGTAATTGGGATGATTCCGGTTCCGTAAGTGTCAATCTGTGGAGAGCCGCTGAAGTACAGAGGCTGTAAAATAATTGATTTTACATTGGAAGCATAATTGGGCGGGGAATTAGTCGATGAGGAGGTTGAAAGAAAAAAAGACATAAATCCCTGATTTGATGACATAGGGGTAATAACATTAGTTCCTTTTGCTTTGAGCCACATAGTAGCAAATACATTCCATTGTCCTGGAGGTAGGTCAATGTAGGAGCCCGTATAAAAGATGGTATTACTTGCAGTAACCGGGGCGTTGATCTCGGTAGAAGGCATTATTCCTAAAATGGTATACTGACTTGCGGCGGGTTTCCAGCTGCCCACGCCATTTGCGTCAGATATTAAAACTTTGGTGTTTCCCTGTGTACCGTCTGAGAGCTGCAAAGCTCCCGGAACGGCTCCATTATTAATCTGCAGTTTTGCCGTGGCACCGCCTCCCAAAGAGGCGGCCGTATTTACCAGTACCTGTCCTCCGGAAGTAATTCGCATTTTTTCGGTATTGTTAGTAGTGACAGGCAGGTCGAAATTGTCATTGGTTCCTATTGATTTAACGGCCGCATTAGTATTTCCATCTATCTGCCAGGGATTAGTTCCTATACGTACCCACTGTGTACCGTCATTATAGTATTCACCGGGTGTAACAGCGTAAATGCCTGTTCCTGCTGTTGCGGTATTGTAAACTTCCATACCGGTAACATGAGCATCCATGGGAAGGAAACTGTTAGTGCTGGTAAGGGTAACTTTGGGTAATAGTAATCCTTTGGTATGAGTGCCATTGGTTTTGTTGAGATCCAGCACGGCATTTATATTCGGGGTATTGGTGGATATACCTACTTGTGGATAGGCAGCTGTCATTACCAGCAGAAAGCAAAATAAAAAACTTGATTTAAAATAGGTCTTCATACTGTTTGAAAATAAAGGGTTTCAGGAAAAATAAGTATTAATAAGTTATGGGAACGGCATACAGCTGTGTGTAGGCAGAGTTATTTATACTGGTAGCATTGGCTATTGCTGTATTGGGGGCAGCAGGTAGTGAATTAAAGGTTTCATTCAGCAGAAATGCCCATATGTATATTCTTTGAGAGGTGTTAAGGGTTATGGGGATAGCGCCGGTTCCATAACACCGGATTAAAGTAGAGTTGTTAAAAAATGCCGGAGGTAAAATAATCGATTTGATATTAGAGGCGTAATTTGGCGGTGAAATAATAGAGCTGGAAGTGGATAGGAAATAAGACATAAAACCGGTATTGCTGCTGGCGGGAGTTTTAAGGGCGGTGCCTCCGGCATCGATGTACAGGGTTGTAAAAATATTCCACTGCCCGGCAGGAAGATCAATATAACAGCCGGTGTAAAAGGTTGTATTGGATGAAGTCATGCCAACAGTAACCGAAGCTGCTGGAATAACTCCTGCAATAGAATATTGTACAGCAGGGGTTTTCCAGGTGGCTACTCCGTTAGCATCAGAAGTTAAAACCTTTCCGTCAGCCTGTGTGCCGTCTGTAATTTGGAGAGCTCCATTTGTCGTTCCGTTATTAATCTGAAGTTTGGCACTGCTTCCTCCGGCTAGGGGGCTCGCAGTGTTTACCAATACTTGTCCGCCTGAAGTAATTCTCATTTTTTCCGTATTATTGGTTTTAACAGAAAGGTCAAAATTGTCTTTAGTACCCAGTGTTTTAATTGAGGTGTTGATGTTTCCTCCCTGCTGCCAGGAATTAGAAGCTGCACGTAGCCACTGTGTACCGTCATTGTAATATTCGCCCGGTGTTACGGCATAAATACCTGTTCCTGCATTGGCAGTGTTGTATATTGACATTCCGGTCACATGGGCCTCCATTGGTGCGGGATCGTTGGTGCTGCGAAGGGCTACTTTGGGCAGCAGTAAACCTTTGTCGTTAGTACCGTCTGTTTTATTTAGATCTAAAACCGCATTTTTATTGGGGTTATTGTTGGGTATGCCTACCTGTGCGTAGGAAAAGTGTAATCCTGAAACGCAGAAAAATAAGACTGCTTTGATATAAGTTTTCATGTTTGGTAAAGTGTGTAATGTATACTATTGGTTGTGAGATCGATATCCAGTATTTAATAATGGTTTATCTTTTAAGAAGGTCAGTAAGTACGATTTGAAAAGCTTTTTCAATTTCTTTATAATCGCTTTTGATTCTGTCAGCTGTAGGGCTCAGGTTGTGTCCGCTCAAACACTGCCGTATGTATACTACGGTCAGTCCGTACTTATCCACCAAAGCTTTTAATATTCTTTGATCGTAAGTGTACTTTTTGTTTTTTTTTGTTTCTTTGCTCATTTTCCCCTATTGTTTCTTATTGCAAAGGCAAATATATAACCAATTTTCTATTTTGCAAGAAAAATACTAGACTTTTTTCTATTTTTTTTATGAAGGCTATCGAAAGAGTATATGAATATATGGAGTATAAAGGCATAAAAGCCAAGCCTTTTGAGGAAAATATTGGTCTTTCGAATGGTTATTTAGGAAAACAGTTAAAACGAAATGCTGATTTAGGCGAAAGCATTCTGGTAAAAATAATAGACAATTGTCCGGATATTGATCCGCTTTGGCTATTAATGGGCGAAGGGGGGATGATCAGGAAGTTGTCTTCTTTGGAAAAAAAGGATGTAGCAGAAGAAAACGTCTCTTATAAGGTTACCCTGCCGGCAGACAGCGTTACATCAAGACAGGTCGTGCCTTTGTATGCCCTGCAGCAGCAGGCGGCGGCAGTATTGTTTGCAGAAGATCATAACGAAAAACCTTTGGATTATATTACTATTCCCAATCTTCCTAAATGCGACGGTGCGCTTAGTGTGAGCGGCAACAGTATGTATCCGGTAATAAAAGCCGGAGATATCATATTGTATAAAAAAGTAGGTACTGCCCTGAACAGTATTTTTTGGGGCGAAATGTACCTGGTGGTTCTCGTTAACGATGATGGTGATGAATTTGTCATGATTAAATGGATTCAGAAATCAGAATTAGGGAATGAGTATGTGAAACTTGTAAGCGAAGACAGCCGCTTTGAACCCAAAGATTTTCCGCTTCGTCATATAAAAGGACTGGCTTTAATTAAAGCTTCGGTATGTTTGAATTCCATGGCGTGATCCGGAATCCTGAAAAGCGTATTTTCTGAGTCTGTCCCTGATAAGATAAGCTGTGGTATGCACATAATTTTCTACATTTGTGCCTATGAAAAAAGCGTTCCAACTCTTTGATTTTAACCAGAAGGTTAATTATAAAAATGAAATTTTAGCGGGTTTAACAGTGGCCATGACCATGATTCCGGAATCGCTGTCGTTTGCTATTCTGGCCGGGTTTCCGCCTCTGGTAGGTTTGTACGCGGCTTTTATTGCCGGACTGGTTACCGCCATTTTTGGCGGAAGGCCGGGAATGATCTCCGGCGGGGCAGGAGCTACGGTAATCGTACTAATTGCCTTAATGCAGTCACATGGAATAGAATATGTTTTTGCAGCCGTGGCGCTGGGAGGGGTCGTGCAGATAGCAGTTGGGCTTTTTAAACTCGGAAAATTTATCCGTTTAGTACCGCAGCCAGTTATGTTTGGTTTTGTAAACGGACTGGCAGTCGTGATTTTTATGTCGCAGCTCGAACAGTTTAAGACAATCGTAAACGGGCAGGTTTCCTGGCTTCAGGGAACACCATTGTATATCATGCTGGCTTTGGTGGCACTTACGATTGCCATTGTTTTGGTTTTTCCGAAAATAACCAAAACAGTTCCCGCTTCTTTAGTGGCGATTATGGTGGTTTTTGCTTTGGTAATTGTTTGTAATATTGAGACCAAAACGGTCGAGGATATTGCATCGGTTCAGGGCGGGTTTCCTCCTTTTCATATTCCGGATATTCCTGTTTCTTTTGAGACTTTCAAAGTGATTTTTCCGTATTCGGTTATTGTAGCGGCTGTTGGTTTAACCGAAGGTTTGCTTACGCTGAATTTAGTTGATGAAATTACCGGAACCCGTGGAAACAGTAACAGAGAATGTATAGCGCAGGGAAGTTCTAATATTTTAAACGGGTTTTTCTACGGAATGGGCGGCTGTCCTATGATTGCACAGACTCTGGTAAATCTGGGTGCAGGTTCAAGAGCCAGACTTTCGGGCATTATTGCCTCTGTTACGATTTTGATCATTATACTTTTTGGTGCTCCGGTAATTGGAAAACTGCCTATGGCGGCTTTAGTAGGGGTGATGATGATGGTGGCGGTAACGACTTTTGAATGGGCGAGTTTCAGGATTATCAATAAAATGCCCAGACATGATATTTTTGTTGGAATTTTAGTGGCTCTTATTACGATTGTATTGCACAATCTGGCTTTAGCAGTTTTAATTGGTGTTATTATCTCCGCTTTGGTTTTTGCCTGGGAAAGTGCCAAAAGAATCCGTGCCCGTCATTATATCGATGAAAACGGAGTAAAACATTATGAAATTTACGGCCCGTTATTTTTTGGTTCAACAACTGCTTTTTTAGAAAAATTTGATGTACAGAACGACCCCAATCATATTGTTATTAACTTTAAAGAAAGCCGTGTTTCCGACATGTCAGCCATTGAAGCTTTAAATAATATTACCAAAAAATACAAACAGGAAAATAAAACAGTAGAATTACAGCATTTAAGCGCCGATTGCAGACAATTGCTTAAAAATGCCGATGCCATAATTAATGTCAATGTTATCGAAGATCCTACGTATAAGGTGGTGTCTTAGATTTTTTTAATTAGTCAATTTGATAATTAGAAAATGAGATAATTAACGGGACTTGATAATTTTTGCGAATTAAACCCGACAGTCCTGAAGCCTCGGGATAAAGCCTGTAGGGTTTGGTTTTTGTACGCCTGCTGAGAATAATGGAGCGATGCGAAGCAGCTGCGATGTATCATTATCTAATTGACAAATTATCTCATTATCTTATTAGAAAGATTGATTTTTGTAACTTTACGAAATGAAACTGACAGAAACCTTAGAAGATTTTTACACGATAAAAGTAAACGGAATGCCAGAGAACCTTAAAAAGGAGATCGGACATTTTAATGTTTTTAAACTCGACGATTTTGTTGGGAGTATCTGTAAGCCATTTCCTTACACCAGGAAAGACTTTTATAAAATAAGTTTGATTATAGGAAAAAACAAAGTGCATTATGCTGATAAGATCGCTGTGATTGAAGATCAGGCTTTGTTTTTTGCCAATCCGCAGATTCCTTATAACTGGGAGCAGGTCGATGAAAACCAAACCGGATTTTTCTGCATTTTTACCGATGCCTTTTTTAGTCAGTATGGTAATTTAAAAGAATATCCGTTGTTTCAGCCGGGAGGAAATCCAATTGTACCTATCACAATGGAACTGGCGGAATCTCTGAAATCGGTTTATTTAAGAATGTTTGACGAAATCAATTCTGATTATGCCTTTAAATATGATGTGCTTCGGAATCTGGTTTTTGAAATTATTCATCTGGCATTGAAAACGCAGACGGTAACTACTTCATTATACAGTAAATCCAACGCTACGATTCGAATTTCGTCTTTGTTTCTGGAATTGCTCGAACGTCAGTTTCCCATCGAATCGATTACACAGCAGATTAATTTCAGGTCACCTTCAGAATATGCTAGTCAGTTAAATGTGCATGTTAATCATTTGAATAAAGCTTTAAAAGAAACTACCGGAAAAACGACTTCACAGATTATTTCGGAAAGAATTGTTCAGGAAGCAATGATTCTTTTAAAACAGACCAACTGGAATATCAGTGAAATTGCCTGGTGTCTGGGCTTCGAAGAATTGTCGCATTTTATTAATTTCTTTAAGAAAAACACCCGGATCTCACCCAAAAACTATCGTCTGGCTGAAATTGTTTGATTTTTGCAACTTCCTGCTTGATTGCTTTAATAGTTGAGAAGCATTCTGCCAATACCTTTGTCTTGTAATTATAACGTAAAAAATTAAAATCATGGACAATAAAAAAGTTTGGTTTATCACAGGTGCTTCAAAAGGACTTGGATTAGAATTGGCTAAAAAATTATTAGCAGAAGGATATAAAGTGGCCGCAACTTCAAGAAGTGAAGAAGCTTTGACTAAAGTTTTAGGAAATACTTCGAATAGTTTTCTTCCTTTAGAAATGGATTTGGTTGATGAAAAAAGTGTTAAAAATGCAATCGACAAAACCATAAACCATTTTAAAACAATTGATGTTTTAGTAAATAATGCCGGTTATGGTTTATTAGGGGCATTGGAGGAATTAACTGATGCAGAATCCAGAAAAAACTACGAAGTAAATGTTTTCGGATTATTGAATGTAATCAGAAATACAATGCCAATTCTTCGTGCTAATAAAACAGGACATATTTTTAATATCTCATCTGTTGGCGGTTATTATGGGGAATTTCCAGGCTGGGGGATTTACTGTTCTACAAAATTTGCTGTTGCAGGCTTAACGGAATCTTTGGCTGCAGAGGTAAAATCGTTTGAAGTTCATGCAACAATTGTTTATCCGGGTTATTTTAGAACCGATTTCTTAAAAGACAGTTCGTTGTTATTGCCTCAAAATCCAATTGCAGATTATAAAGAAGTAAGACAATCTGAAAGTGCGCATAAAGATGATATCAACGAAAATCAGCCGGGAGATCCTGTAAAACTGGCCGAAGCGTTGATTAAAGCAAGCGAAGATCAAAATCCGCCGCTGCATTTGTTTTTAGGAGAAGATGCTTATAATATGGCAAACCAGAAAATTGCAAGTGTTCAGGGGGAACTGGAAAGCTGGAAAAAGGTTTCGATTTCGACTGGATTTTAAGGGGGTAATTAGATAATTTGTCAATTAGATAATTAGAAAATGTGACAATTGGATACTTCATTTTTGTTTGAACTGCTTTTGGCTTTATCCGAAAGGATAAAGCCTTTTGGTTATGTTCAGCCACAGGATTTGATAAGCTCTTATAGTATTAGAAAGTAATTGTCCAATATTCTAATTGACATATTATTAAATTGACATATTATCTAATTAGAAAATGTGATGATTAAGAGTTTTTTTTAGGGCTTCTTTTGGATAAGGTTTTGTAAACAAAAAACACGATTATTAAGGTGGTTAAAACACCCAAAAAGAAAATCAGGATGTGAATATCAGGATATTTTCTTGATAAGAACATAACGCTGAAATATAAAACCGCGGCAAAAAGGGTAATCACTTTTTTCATAAAAACCTATTTAAGCCCTGAAGTTAATAAGGATAACAGGAGAAAACAGCCATTAAAAGGTTTTTAAACAATAAAAAAAGCTTTAGCCAAACAATAAGCTGGCTAAAGCTTTAATAGGTTCCGTCTAAAGCCGAAGACTGTTCCTGTGATTGTATAGTTAGATAGGTATTATCTAATTATCAAATTGACACATTCTCTAATTACCACATTCTTTAATTAACCAGCATTGATTGTACATCACTTAGTTTTCCGTCAACCGGGTCGATTTGCAGTCTTAAAATATGGGCGATTAAAGGATACACCGAAACATTTTGAAACGTTTTTACTTCTTTATTTACTTTAAAAGCCGGGCCCTTTGCATAAAAAATAGCGTGCATGTCCTTATTGTTATTATCATAACCGTGCGTCCCGCCTTTTATATGAGTACTTTCTTTGCTTACGAGACTCCATCCTTTTTCGGCTTCCACTACAAAATCATGTACTCTGGGATTGGTTCCGTAATGTAATCTCTCAGGTACATCAGCTGCTTTCCAGAATTTAATATGCAGTACTTTTTTCAGGGCATTTGCAATAGAATCCTGATAACCTGTTTTGGCCTGCAGGCTCATAATTGGGTTTATAACATCTTTATAGCCCAGCCATTCCGGTTTTAAATAATCCAGAATCGCTACTTTTTTATCATTGCTGATATCGGCCATTCCGTGATCTGATACGATAATCAGGTTGATTTGTTTTCCAATAGGCAATTGATCTAATCTACGGGATAACTCTCCCATAATAGAATCCATTTTGGTGGCGGCTTTTTTAGTTTCTGGCGAAAGTGGTCCGAAATTATGCCCGGAATGATCCGGTTCATCAAAATACAAAGTAACCAGATGAGGTCTTTGTTTTTCCGGAAGCTGCAGCCACTTTAAAACAGTGTCAATTCTGGCGCCGTATGGGATTTTATTGTCGTAATTTTTATAATAACCTGGATTTCTTTTGTTAATATCAGAACCCGGCCAGAAGAAAGAAGCAGTTTTTACGCCTTGCTGTTCAGCGACATTCCAAATAGGATTTCCGCCATAGAAACGCGAATCATTTTTGGCTTTGCTGGACAATGAAAATGCCTGATCTAAAGAAGTATCATAAAAAACATTGTTGATAATTCCGTGATGATCCGGATAAAGTCCTGTTACAATTGAATAGTGATTTGGGAAAGTTTTGGTAGGGTAAGAGGGTTTCATCGATTTGGCATGAACGCCTTTTTTAGCAATCTGCGGTAGATTTTGAAGATGAAACTGCTTCGCATAATCCCATCTAAAACCATCCATAGAAACTAAAACTACATAATTGTCTTTGTTATTCTGGGCTTGTAAAAAGAAGGAAAGTGAAAGAAAAACTAAAGAGAAGAGAAAGGAAAAATACTTTTTCATTTTTTGAATTTATTATAACCGCAAAGGTAGAGATAACAGATTTTTTAAAGAAAAAGAGAATGTTAAATAAAAAAAAGGCTGCCACGAATTGCACTAATTTTCACTAATGCTTTGTGTAAAAGAAATTGTCACAGATTATGCAGATTAAAAGGATTTCTTTATTGGATACATTAAAAATTTTTCACGCAGATTTTACAGATTCACGCAGATTAATTTAATTTTTATGATCTAAGATCTGCATAAAATAAAAATCCTTTTAATCTGTATAATCTGTGGCTAATTAAAATATGTGCAAAAGATTGAAAAAATTAATTCGTGGAAATTCGTGCAATTCGTGGCAAACAAAAAAAGCGCCAGATAAGAAATCCGACGCTTTTAAGTTTTAAGAAGAGAATGAATTACATCATTCCCGGCATTCCGCCTCCCATTGGCATTCCGCCTCCGGCATTTTCTTCTTTAATATCAATTAGAGCGCACTCTGTAGTTAAGATCATTCCGGAAACCGAAGCCGCATTTTCAAGGGCTACACGGGTTACTTTTTTAGGATCGATAATTCCGGCTGCTAGCATGTCTACATATTCGTCAGTTTTAGCATTGTATCCAAAATCTCCTGAACCTTCAGAAACTTTTGCAACTACAACAGAACCTTCAAGACCGGCGTTTTCAACGATAGTTCTTAAAGGAGATTCAACAGCGCGGGAAACAATCTGAATTCCGGTAGCCTCGTCAGCGTTATCAGCTTTTAAATCAGCTAAAACAGCTTTAGCTCTTAATAGCGCCACACCACCACCAGCAACGATTCCTTCTTCAACAGCGGCACGGGTTGCGTGTAAAGCATCATCTACTCTGTCTTTTTTCTCTTTCATCTCCACTTCAGAAGCAGCACCCACATAAAGAACAGCAACACCTCCTGCTAATTTAGCCAAACGCTCTTGCAATTTTTCTTTATCATAATCAGATGTAGTAGTTTCCATCTGACCTTTAATCTGGTTTACACGGTTTTTGATGATATCTGCTTCACCGGCTCCGCTTACGATAGTGGTATTGTCTTTGTCGATAGAAACTCTTTTTGAATTTCCTAACATTTCGATAGTTGTATTTTCTAAAGTATACCCTCTTTCTTCAGAGATTACAGTTCCTCCTGTTAAGATAGCAATGTCTTCTAACATGGCTTTTCTTCTGTCTCCAAAACCAGGAGCTTTTACAGCAGCAATTTTAAGGGCACCTCTTAATTTGTTTACTACTAAAGTAGAAAGAGCTTCTCCGTCAACATCTTCAGCAATAATCAATAATGGTTTTCCTGATTGTGCAACAGGCTCTAAAACAGGTAGTAATTCTTTTAAAGAAGAAACTTTTTTATCGTATAATAAGATGTATGGAGAGTCTAATTCAACTTCCATTTTTTCAGGGTTTGTTACGAAGTATGGAGAAAGGTATCCTCTGTCGAACTGCATTCCTTCTACAACATCCACAAAAGTATCCGTTCCTTTCGCTTCTTCAACAGTGATTACACCTTCTTTACCCACTTTAGCGAAAGCTGTAGCGATTAATTCACCAATAACTTCGTCATTGTTAGCAGAGATAGAAGCAATTTGTTTGATTTTGTCAGAATCACTTCCAACCACTTTAGCTTGTTTTGCTAAGTCAGCTACGATAGTTTCAACCGCTTTGTCGATACCGCGTTTTAAATCCATTGGATTTGCACCTGCAGCCACATTTTTAAGACCTTCTTTTACGATAGCCTGAGCTAAAACGGTAGCAGTTGTAGTTCCGTCTCCAGCTAAATCATTGGTTTTAGAAGCCACTTCTTTCACCATTTGCGCACCCATATTTTCTAGTGCGTCTTTTAATTCGATTTCTTTTGCAACCGAAACACCATCTTTAGTAACGGTAGGCCCGCCAAATGATTTTCCGATAATTACGTTACGACCTTTTGGTCCAAGGGTTACTTTTACAGCATTTGCTAATGCATCAACACCACGTTTTAGTCCGTCACGTGCTTCAATATCAAATTTTATATCTTTTGCCATTTTAATTTTTTGTTTAAAGTTTGATTTGTTTAAAGTTAATGAAGTTCTTAATTCTTAATACTTCGTACTTAATACAATATTTTTTAGATAATTGCCAAGATATCGTCCTCGCGCATAATTAAATAATCAGTACCTTCTAATTTTAATTCAGTACCTGCATATTTTCCGTAAAGAACAGTGTCGCCCACTTTTACAGTCATTGTATGATCTTTAGATCCGTTTCCTACTGCCACAACAGTTCCTTTTTGTGGTTTTTCTTTGGCAGTGTCCGGAATAAAAATACCTGAAGCAGTTTTAGTTTCAGCTGCAACAGGCTCAATAAGTACGCGGTCTGAAAGCGGTTTAATGTTTAAAGCCATGATATTATATTATTATTAAGTTATACGTTTTTTTAATGTTCTATAAACTTTCAGAAATTGTGCCATGCTCCATAAACTGACATTATTTCTTAAAAAAAATGCCAGCTTTGACAGGCTGGCATTTTTATTTGTATCAAACAAATGAAATTATTTTGCTGCAGGAGCAGGAGTAGCAGGAGTCTGCTGTGCAGGTACTGCAGGAGCAGCTGCAGGTGCTTCTGTTTTTTCAATAATTTTAGATCCTGTATCACCTAAAGCTCCTGTAAAGCTTAAGCTTGATAACAGGATTAAAGCAATCAGAATAGTAGCTAATGTCCAGGTACTTTTGTCTAAAAAGTCAGTTGTTTTTTGTACACCACCCAGCATTTGAGTTCCGCTGATAGTAGAAGATAATCCTCCTCCTTTAGGGTTTTGTACCATAATCACTACGATCAATAGAAAGCAAACTATTGTGATTAAAACTAAGAAAATTGAAAATGTGCTCATTTGTATTAATTGTTATTGTTATTTTGTTGTAAAATCTTTATATCCGAAATGCGGTCTGCAAAGAAACTAATTTTTTCTGGATATTTCAAAATTAATATTTCATATGCTTGTATGGCTTTTGTATATTTCTTTTGTTCCAGATATACCCGGGCCAGAGTCTCTGTCATCAGGTATGAATTCTCCTCTTCATTAATATTAAACTGTATAGGCGGATTAGCCATCGTAGGTTTTATTGGCGAAATTTTTGGATTGGCCTCTATAAACCGGTCAATTATTTCTGCCTTTTTCTTTTTTTGTTCTTCAACAGAAATTACTTCGATAGTTTCAGTGGTTTTTTTTTCACTGTTTTCTATATCTCCGCTGCGGTCAATTGGTTCAGCTCTTGATAATTGAAGCCATTCCTGGAAAGAATGTTTTTCTCTGGAAGAAAAGTCAATTGGTTTTCCTATTTCTAAACTTTCTCTGGCTTCTCTTACATTCAGCGGAAATGTAATCTCCGGGATTTCGATTTCCGGAACTTCAGTTTCTGCAGCTGCTTCAATAGTTTTTGGTTCTTCTGTGATTTGTGGTTTTTCAAAAGGAGCAGCTGAGGCTTCTTTTATAGAAACTAAGACAGGTTTTTCGATTCGGTCACTATGCAGTTCAAGAATGTCGTCGTCTACAAATTCATCAAAAAACGTAGCTCTTACAGCTGATCTTATCGTAATAGGATCTACAGTGGTCTTTTCAGCGGCTGTTTCTTTAGCCGTATTTACAACGGTTTCTTCTATCGCTGTTTTTTCGGCGGCAGTTTCTGTAACGGCCTCCTCAGGTTCTGTTACTTCTTCAAAAGTATTCAGTATTTCATCTTCGCTTAAATCAGCGATAGGCTCAACAGGAGCTTCGATTTCGTTTACAGCTTTAAAAGTATTTAATATTTCTTCTTCACTTGGAGTCAGAATTGACTCATTCACAATGGCATCTACCGTTATATTCTCAATTTCCGGAGTCTGTCCGAAAACGGCAGCAGCTTCTTCCGGGCTTGAAACAGCTTCAGCAGTCTGGCTGTTAATTTCAGAGACTTTTTCAAAAGAATTAAAAATCTCTTCTTCGTTAGGAATTACAATAGAAGATTCAGCCGCCGGAGTTTCTGCCGGCTCCTCTGTATTGTTTATCTCTACAAATGTGCTTAGTATTTCCTCTTCGGTAGGGATTACAATAGATTGCTCTACAGGTTCGATGGTATTTTCTTCTGCAGCTGTAGTTTCCTGAATTGTATCTGATTCTGTCAGAGCCGATGCAGCCTGTTCAGCAGCTCTCTCCTGGATTTTGGAAGGCTCCTCAAAAATAACAGTAGTCGCTTCTTTAATTGATTTCAGAATAGACTGCTCGATAGGATCAATACGGATTTCCGGTGTTTTTTTAACTTCTTCAAAGGTTACAACTTCACTGTCGAAAACATTTATTTCGAGTAAGTCCCTCAGTTTTTGGTCGTAAAAATCATTTTGGATAGAAGTGAAAGTTTCCGAAGTAATAAAATCAAACAAGACCGAACGATCTGCAGTATGAGCCGCTGCTACTTTTAAAGCATAATTATACTTAAAGCTGTTCTGATCATAAAGTCCTTTTAATCGAAGCGCCCTGGCACTTTGAAAATACGGAAATTCATTCAAAACACTTCCTAATGCTTCTACCTGCTTTTCTGTAATAGCATCGGGTTTGTTCATTAAGTAGGTATAATCAGTAACGTTCATTCTTTTTAGTTTAATCGTTTATTGGTTTAATTGTAAGGTTTGTTTTTATCGTTGTAACAAATAGCTGGATGTAACAGTTACATCTAAAAAACTACCATTTTGCCAGTGATTCATTAAAGATATCCTGGGTAATCCTTTCGTATATTGTTTTTATAGCTTCATTCAGGACGCTTCCGGTAGGGAGTGATGTTCCTGCAAAGTCGTAATAAAACTCAAAAGGTTTTTCAAAATCATCGGCTTCTTTGTTTTTATTGGTAAAACGTACATTGATACGAATGGTCAGACGGTTTTGTGCTGCTGTCTGGTCTGCCGTAGCAGTCATTGGCGTAATTCGGTAATCAATAATCTCTCCTTCATAAGTCAAATCTCCTCCGTTACTGACCATATTCAGATTGGTCTGGTTCATAATCAAATCCTGCAGTGCCAGTGTAAAATCCCTGTCGATTCCCGGTTCAACCAGATCGGCATTGTTATGGAAGAAGTTAACCTGAAAGGTCTTAGCATTGATTGGCTTAGCTCCTGTAAAATTGTAAAAACCGCAGCCGCTTAGCATAAACAGACTGAGTAAGGCAAATAAGGAATATATTTTTTTCATAGGTATTAGTGAAATTCCCTAAAACGGAATTTAATTTTTCTCAAAGATACTAATTTGAAACTGGAGTTTTACGTTTCTTTAAAACTGCAATTTTGGGTTTGAAACTTTAATATTGAATTTTAGCAGTTTTTATAAATCAAACTGTTTAATTTTTCGGTATAAAGTTCTTTCCGAAATTCCCAGTTCGTCTGCAGCAGCTTTTCGTTTTCCTTTGTTTTTTTCTAATGATTTTTTGATCATTTCGATTTCCTTTTGCTCCAGGCGCAGGATCTCTTCTTCTTCGATGGTTTCGGCAAACAGATAATTGTCATCTGGAATCTGATAGTTGTCTTCTCTTACTGTTGGTGTCATCACGGCAGTTCGTGGTTCTTCTTCAAAATCAATTTCGCTGTCGTTTTCCTGTGAGCCGTATATTTTCTGAATTAAATTGGGATTAATGTCCTGCATTTTTGAAGAGCCGCCGTTTTTCATCAATTCCAGAGTCAGTTTTTTCAGGTCGTTTAAGTCGCTTCTCATATCAAAAAGCACTTTATATAAGATGTCTCTTTCGGTACTGAAATCACTTTCCTTTTTGTTTTCACTTATTACCGAAGGGAGGTTGCTTCCTTCTGCTGACGGGAGATAAGACTGTAAGGTAAAAGCTGAAATATCCCGGTTTGTTTCTAAAACAGAGATCTGTTCAGCCACATTTCGAAGCTGACGGATATTTCCGTTCCATCTGAATTTCTGCAGGAGCTGTACAGCATCGTCATCCAGTTTTAAAGGCGGCATTTTATATTTATGAGCAAAGTCGGCTACAAATTTTCTAAACAATAAATGAATATCGTCATTTCGCTCGCGCAAAGGTGGCAGTGTAATTTCGACCGTACTTAAACGATAGTACAAATCTTCACGGAACTTTCCTTTTTCAATAGCTTTAAACAGGTTTACGTTGGTGGCTGCCACGATACGTACATTGGTTTTTTGAACCTGAGAGGAACCTACTTTAATAAACTCACCGTTTTCAAGAACACGAAGCAGTCTTACCTGAGTGGTTAAAGGAAGTTCTCCCACCTCGTCAAGAAAGATTGTTCCGCCGTCAGCCACCTCAAAATACCCTTCACGAGTACTGGTAGCACCTGTAAAAGCTCCTTTTTCATGTCCGAAAAGTTCACTGTCGATAGTTCCTTCCGGGATAGCACCGCAGTTTACGGCAATATATTTACCATGCTTTCTGTGTGAAAGCGAATGTATAATTCTGGGGATATTTTCTTTACCAACACCACTTTCTCCGGTTACCATGACTGAAATGTCAGTTGGGGCAACCTGAATGGCTTTTTCAATGGCACGATTTAGTTTGGGGTCATTACCAATAATTTCAAATCGTTGTTTTATTGCTTGAACTGTTTCCATATCGATTTTTGTTTCAAGTTTTCAGTTTTCAGGTTTTATAATTTGCCTTTAACTTTTAAACTTTGGCTTGTATTTTTTCTTTTGCCACAGATTAAAATGATTAACACAGATTTTCTAAATTATAAAATATATCTTTTATATTGAAGTGATTTTGTTTGAAAATTTATTAATAATCCCACTTCTGAGTTTGAAAGTTTTATATAGTTTAATATCTGAGCAATGTGTTCACCCGAAAACTCTTTTGTAGCTTTTACTTCTAAAATTATGTCTTTGTTAATTACAAAATCTGCATAAAATTTATGAGGTAAAATTTTGCCTTTATATTCAATTGTATATTCCTTTTCTCTTTCAAAAGGAATATTGTTTTCTTTAAATTCTATTTCCAGAGCATCTTTGTAGACTACTTCTAATAGGCCGGATCCAAGATTTCGATGCACTTCCATGCAAATCCCTATAATTTTGTAAGTTTCTCGTTCTCTGTAATACTGCATGAATTTTTATTTTTAACACGAATTTAAAAGTAAGAAAAATAATATAAAAATAAATCATTTTAATCCTTTTAATCTGTGGCAAAAAAAAAAAATCAATTCATTTCGCTCATTCCAACCGCTTCGCCAATTAAAGTGGCAGATGTACAACTGGTGATTTTAACGTTTACAAAATCACCTATTTTATAATTTTCTTTAGGGAAAACTACGGTTATACTTTGTGAATTTCTTCCCGAGAATTCGTCCTGAGACTTTTTAGAAACTTTTTCAATTAAAACTTCTACAGTCTGACCAACAAATTGTTCGGTTCTGTATCCGGCATGTTTTTGCTGTAAATCGACAATTTCCTGTAATCTTCGGGCTTTTGTTTCTTCCTCTACATCATCTTTCATTTTTCTTCCGGCCAGAGTTCCCGGACGTTCAGAATACGAATACATATAACCGAAATTGTATTTCACATATTCCATTAAACTTAAAGTATCCTGATGATCTTCTTCTGTTTCAGTTGGGAAACCGGCAATCATATCCTGTGAAATAGCGGCATCCGGAATTATGGTTTTGATTTTGTCAATCAGATCCATGTATTCTTCACGGGTGTGCAGACGGTTCATTTCTTTCAGAATCCGGTTACTTCCCGACTGAACCGGCAGGTGAATGTGTTTGCAGATGTTAGGGTATTTTGCAATAACATGCAGGACGCTTTCGTGCATATCCTGCGGATTTGAAGTCGAGAAACGAACGCGCATTTTAGGAAAACCGGATGCGACCATTTCAAGTAACTGCTCAAAATCGACTGCGGTTGCTTTCTGCATTTCAGAAGCATTAACAAAGTCTTTTTTCAAACCGCCTCCATACCAGAGGTAACTGTCTACGTTTTGACCTAAAAGTGTAATTTCTTTATAGCCGTTATCCCATAAATCCTGAATTTCTTTCATGATGCTCTGAGGTTCGCGGCTTCGTTCACGTCCGCGTGTAAAAGGTACTACGCAGAACGTACACATATTATCGCAGCCTCGTGTAATCGAAACCAGAGCGGTAATTCCGTTGCTCATTAAACGAACCGGTGCAATATCTCCGTACGTTTCTTCTTTTGATAAGATTACGTTAATAGCATCACGTCCTTCTTCGACCTCTGCCAGTAAATTGGGTAAGTCCTTATAAGCATCAGGCCCTACAACAAGATCAACTATTTTTTCCTGTTCCAGAAACTGACTTTTAAGGCGCTCGGCCATGCAGCCTAAAACTCCAACTTTCATTTTTGGGTTGGTACGTTTTTTTACGGCATTATATTTTTCGAGACGTTTACGGATCGTTTGTTCGGCCTTATCACGGATAGAACAGGTATTGACCAATACCAGGTCGGCTTCTTCTAAAACGGTAGTGGTGTTATAGCCTCCGTCAGATAAAATGGATGCTACGACTTCACTGTCCGAAAAATTCATTGCACAGCCGTAACTTTCTATAAAGAGTTTTTTAGTATTCCCGGGTTTATTTTCCAAAACAAGACTTTCGCCCTGTTTGCTTTCTTCAATAATCTTTTCCATTGTAAAATTTCAAAGTGCAAAGATAGCGTAAATACGATCAATATGACAAGATGGCAGAAGGGAAATTTTGTTTTTTAGTCCCGAAGCCTCTGGATAGATTGCAGATTGAGTCAATCAGTAAAAAAAGCGCAGCTTTTTTTCGCAAAATCCAAAATCCAAAATCCAAAATCCAAAATCCAAAATCCAAAATCCAAAATCCAAAAT
>NZ_JBMDKA010000026.1:0-88626 GCF_057809475.1 Flavobacterium sp. FG19
TTTTTAAAATTTGTTCAATTTCAAAATTTCATATCACTAACTTTGAAACACTACCGAGGATTGTTAGAAATATCTAACTTCTCAATTTTAGTTGAATTAAGATATAATTGAACTAATTCAACATTCTTTTTGACATCAATAATCTTTAAATTACCATTTTCGGACAATTGTACAGTTTTTAGTTTCGGAAGTTCATCCAAAATAATCTTTTCAAATATATTTCCTTGCAGATACAATGACTCGATATTATTAGTATTAATCAAGACCAGTTCATTTAACCCGTTTCTAAAAGCATAAAGTCCTTTTAATTTGGACATATTTTTTATTACCAATTTCTTTCCTAACATATTTTCACCTACATAAATTTCTTCAATAGTTGAATTGTTGAAAAATACATCTAAGTTTAAAACTTGATTTTTCATTGCATTCACTGTCTTTAGTTTTTTGAAATGCACTAAATCATCTAAGCTTTTTATATTTCTATTTGAAATCTTCAGCTTACTTATAGTATCTATCTCAGCAATTTGGATTTCATTATCTTTATTGACATCATAACCTAACTCTAATAATGCTATTTTTAAATTTTCATCCTTGAATTTAATTTTTTGTGCATTTAAATTCCAAGAAAAAATCAGCATCAATAATATATGTATATATTTAAGTCTCATATCTTTTTTAATTTCTTTTAGTAAACAACGATATTATTAATGCTATGATCACAAATATCACAAAAATTACTACTCTATAATATTTCGAATTATAATATCTGTTGAAAGCATTATCATTTGGTTTTTTCTTAAAATCTACTAAAGTGTAAATTATGAATGCTATCCCAACAATGTAATATATGTACATCATAATATATCTAATTATTTTATTTTTTATTTTGATCTCTAACTACATCTATGGATTTATCTAATGCGTTAAAAAGATTATCATTTACTATTTGTTCTGTTGGACCAAACACACTTGAACCACCTAATTTTCTTGATGCACCTTCAATTACTCCTTTTGTTATAGTTTTTTCTATAGAAAATTCACCTTCAACCATATCATTAACAATTTCTAAACCTGTACCTATTACCGAAATGCCCCCCCCAACTTCTGCCATTGCAGCGGCAAGTGGCGCACCAAATCCTGTAGCTGCTACTGGTACGGCTGCTAAAGTCATACCATCACCTACATTTTGAAGCGCTCCTGGTCCATGCTCTCCAAAAGAATCCATTATACTTTTATTTTCAGAAATGTAAGTCCCATTATCAGTGGTTAAACTAATGTCATCAACGTCCATCTTTCCACTATTATTTACAACGAAATTACCATCCGATGCGAATTCAACAATAGTACTATAATCTGCTGTATGTGCAACTCCAGAAGCAAAAACTTGTTTTACATTGCCATATCCTTTAGCCTCGGCTTGTTCTTTTGTTTTAACATCAGCATCATAAGTTATATGCTGCTGTCCATTTGAACCTGTCCAATTTATCCAATCATTCGGAGCCATTCCATCAGGATCAATAAATCTAATAGGATTATTAAATGCATAATTATATGGACTATGTCTACGCATTTTCTCTGCTAAAGGATCTATGTTCATCCAACGCCCAAGAGCTGGGTCATAATTCCTTGCACCATAGTCGTAAAAGTTAAGCCCCAACTCGTCTTGGAGCTCTTTTCCGTTGTACTTATACTTATTCTCAACGCCGGTTTTAACGTTATTATATCCTTCCTGTTTTAATCCAAAAGGATAATAGTTGTTCTCTTCTTTTATAGCTAGTGTTTTATCATAGCTTAAACGAATATTGCCCAGATGATCTTTATACTGGTATACATATTTATAAGAACTTCCATCAGGTTCTACATACCCTTCTGCTGTTGGGAAAAATTTCAAAGCAGCGTTATCGTACTGGAATCCTCCCAGATAATCAGTGGTGGTAACACTGGCTGGTGAGATTATCGTTACTACTTTTTGTACTTTCTGCCCTGCAGCATTGTAAAGATATATAATATTGCCTGTTGCGGCAAAAGTTATTTTGGCAGGCAGGTTCAAATGGTTATACGTGATAGCCGTAATGTTTTTGTTGTTATCCGAGATCATGTTTCCGTTAGCATCATAGGTATAATCGTTAACCGTATTGGTGGCACTGTCCACAAAACCGCCTGCTTTATAGGTCGTAGCGTTATCCACTACTTTTACCAGCTGGTTGCTGTAAGTATTGAGGTAGGTATAGGCCAGATTATCAATTTGGTTAGTGGTTGCTTCACTACCCCCGTTTCTGAGCAGGCTTATAATATTTCCGTTTCTATCATACGTAAGACTTTCATTAAATGAATTACTAATAGTGGCGGCTTTTTTAAAGACACCTTCTTTCAATCGGTTCAGGTTGTCGTATTTATAACCGTAAGTTCTTATAATACCGTTATCAGAATTTGTTGCCCAGTACGTTTCGGCAATATTTCCATTGTACAAAGGGGTTACACCGCTAATCGCAGCTGCGGCAGTATTATAATTAATCTTAAAAGCAAACAAATCCTTAGGGTCTCCTGTTTTAGCCAGGGCATTAATATCGTTTATGGCCGTAAGCCAGCCTCGTATGTTATAACTGTAATTTACGTTTTGTGTGGGAGCGGCTTCTGTATTTCCTGTCTTTTTAGAAATCAGCTGTCCCAGTTCGTCATAGGTATTACTGGCCATCAATTCTACAGTTCCTCCGCTAATCTGATGGGTATGGGTCAGTAAACGGTCCTGTGCCGAGTAGGTAAAAGTATCTACGGTTTGGAGTTCTGAATCAGTTGTAAGTCTTTTATGATAGGTATTGGTTCGCAGTACTTTTCCGCTAAAATCATACAGCTTGTCAATAATGGTATAACCACCCAAATGGTTCTGTACCCGGTTTCGTATCGGCCTTGCTTTTATATCATAAAGTGTATACGACAGTTCGTTTTTATATAAAGTACTGGTTTCCAAAACACGGGTCCATGCCCCTGTTGGCAGTCCTTTTGGTTTCACAGTAGTATTGTAATATACCGTTTGTGTCTGTACCGTTGTGGGAATAGTGGGTGCGTTAGGAAAATTATAATCGTCAAAATAATTTACGGTCAGCACATGATAGTCGGTTGTGGGCCAGGCAGCATTGTTGTACCTGAAACTTACCCCGTTTACAGTCGTGTTGGTCGCTGCGGTGATTTTGGTTTCGTTATTGGAAGTTAAAAGCGACACGGCATCCTGCAGTGTTTTTCTGGCGGCAGAGGTTATTCCTCCTGTACCTAATGATCCTCCTATCGTAGCGTAAATTTCATTATCTTTTGCATTTTTCCTAGCTTCTGCTTGAACAGGGCTTATTTTTTCAGATGTTTTAAAAGATGAAACTTCCTTAATTGTAGCTTGCATTTCCTTACTAGTTTCTTTTAAGCTTACAGTCTGCGCTGGAACTGTAATTGCATCAGTTCTCGTCCAAGTACCGTCTTCATTTTTAGTATTAATAGAATTGGTAGAAGTAATTGTCGCTGTTTTTGATGCATTACCATCAGCATCAACATAAGCAGTTGTAAACGTTGTTGTGTCCATTATTTGAATTGCCTGACCGTTACTATCTGTTATAGTCATTGTAGAAACTACTGTTTGTTGAATTTTATCTGTTCCTTTTGTTTCTCCCTTATCATCGTATTTAAATGAATTCGAAATCTGATTAGAAATTACCCTAGTTTGGGGAGGATCATTTTCAAGAGCTTCCATTCCATCAGGATCAATATAATAAACAGGGTTATTAAGTGCATATGTGTATGGCGAGAAGCGTCTGGATTTCTCTGCCAGCGGGTTTAATATCTGTCTCTAGTTGAACAACTCCATCAGGTTAAATAAAAAACTTTAATTTTATTCAAAGGAAAGCATAGGTGAACTTTAGACAACCCGAAGGTTATTTTATTTTTATGCGATATTACTATAAATTTCTGATTATCTGTTAATGTTTGATGTAATTATTAAGTACCAACATATCTGAGACATTATCTAATTAATCATCATCAAATCTGAACATGACCTCTTATGATTTTACCAAAAATATATGATACGATGCTATTCCAAACCTACTATTCAAAATAAAAATAAAGATAAATACCAAAAATAAACAATGGAATTAATAAGTAATATTTCGGTTTAGCTTTCAATAAAAAAGAAATAGTAATAAAATGAATTATTCCAATTCCAATTATAAAGAAATACCAATTATCATTGAAACCCGCAGACCCCGAACCTAATAAAAAGAATACATAGAGCATCAAAAAGAGAATTAAAAACGATATTAGAATATTTACAATTAACCATTTTATAAAATTTACCATAATCTATTCAACAACTGTTACTTTAATGTTATACTTATTTTTCATATTCTTAACAAAATTATCAATTATCGCTTTGCTCCCACCTCCCTTTAAAAAAGAGGATGTAAAAGCTTTTAAATCTTTTGCAAAAGTACTAATTGAATGTGCTTTCTTATATCCTCCTTCATCTGTTTTGAATGCTCCTTTTAAGCCTTTCATATCATTGCCTGAAAGAGGGTCTTTAGTTCTATCAATACTATACGAATCAACACCATCTGGAGCAGTTATATCATTTGATTGATGGGGTGCCATATTAAACACAAAATCGATTTCATTATCTGCATCAGCAAATTCGTTAGCATTTTGTTTAATTAACTCTAATAAGCGTTCTGTATATCCAGCACCAAATGCAGCCCCCCTGCTATGAGTGTATATTTGTATCTTTTCAATTATTTTCCCCTGTGAGTTTCTTGCTAGCTTTGATAAAATTGATTTAAATTCAGATTTAGTCATTGCTTTATATCCAGCTTCTCTTCTAAAATACGCATTGTTAACCCCTCCTGTCATCCACGATGAATTCTCTATTTTCCTAGTGTGAGAAGAATACCATCTATCTCCATCTACATAGTGTACCTGCCCACCAGGATTTGCAATACCTGAACCAGCAATTGTTGCAATAATTTCAGATGACCAATAACTTTCGTCCCCTCTTTCACTGTCAGAACTGGTCTTTCCATTAATAAATATAGGTAGCTCTCCATCTTTATCCAAATAAATCACAGGACAATTCAAAGCATAAACATAAGGTGACGATACTTCTAGTAATTCAGCCTTAGGGTCGATATTCATCCAGCGTCCTAATGCAGGGTCGTAATTACGTGCTCCATAATCATAAACATTAAGTAGTAACTCGTCTTGTAGTTCCTTTCCATTGTATTTATACTTATTCTCAACCCCGGTTTTAACGTTATTATACCCTTCCTGTTTTAACCCAAAAGGATAATAATTGTTTTCTTCTTTTATAGCCAGTGTTTTATCATAGCTTAAACGAACATTCCCCAGGTGGTCTTTGTATTGGTAAATGTATTTATAAGAACTTGCATCAGGCTCCACATACCCTTCGGCTGTTGGGAAAAACTTCAAGGCAGCATTGTCATACTGAAATCCTGCAATATAATCTGTTGTTACAGCTGGTTTACTGGTTTCGTTTACGATTTTCTGTACCTTCTGCCCGGCAGCATTGTAAAGGTAACTAATATTGCCTGTTGAGGCAAAAGTTATTTTAGAAGGCAGGTTTAAATGGTTATAGGTAATGGCGGTGATGTTTTTGTTGTTATCCGAAATCATGTTTCCATTAGCATCATAGGTATAATCGTTAACCGTATTGGCCGCACTGTCTGCAAAACCGCCTGCTTTATAGGCAGTAGGAGCATTATCCACTACTTTTACCAGCTGGTTACTGTAGGTATTCAGGTACGTATAAGCCAGATTATCAATTTGATTGGCTGCTGTTTCACTGCCCCCGTTTCTAAGCAGGCTTATAATATTTCCGTTTTTATCATAAGTCAGGGTTTCATTGTAAGAATTGGTTACGGCTGTTCCTTTTTTATAAACAGCCGTTTTTAAACGGTTTAAATTGTCATACTGATACCCATAAGCCCTTATCACGCCGTTATCTGAGTTTGTGGCCCAGTGGGTCTCCGAGATATTCCCGTTATACAATGCTTTTCCTCCCGTTACAGTCGGGGTGTTGTTATACTGCAGTTTAAAAGCAAATAGATCTTTGGGATCCCCTGTTTTGGCCAGGGCATTAATATCGTTTATGGCCGTAAGCCAGCCTCGGATATTATAGGTGTAATTTACATTTTGTGCCGGAGCTGCTGCTGTATTTCCCACCTTTTTAGAAATGAGCTGTCCCAGTTCGTCATAGGTATTACTGGCCATCAGTTCTGCCGTGCCTCCGTTAATCTGATGGGTATGGGTCAGTAAACGGTCCTGCGATGAGTAAGTAAAAGTATCTTTGGTCATAAGCTCGGCAGCTGTACTTACTCTTTTATGTCTTGTTATGCTGTAGAGTGTTTTACCCGAAAAGTCCAGTTTGGTATCGGTATAAGTATAACCGCCTAAATGGTTTAGGGTATAGATCCTGACGGGTCTTGCTTTAGTATCATAAAAAGTAGCTGTAGTTTCCCCAAGTACGGCTGTACTCAGGGTAGGCACTCTTGTCCAGGAAGCTGACGGGAGCCCTTTTATCTGCGCCGCTGTCTTTACAGTCTGTGCTTCTACAGCAGTGGGTACTGTAATGGCAGGTGTACTTGGAAAGGTATAATTGTCGTAATAAGTAACAGTCAAAAGTTTAAAGGCCGTCGGTGCCACAGCATTGGTATAATAGGCGGCAATACCGTCTATGGTTCCGCTGGTCTGTTTGCTTTCGTTAATTACAGAGGCAGCGCTCTGGGCGGTCTGCAGGGTAATCCTTCCTGCAGCAGTTGCAGCAGTTCCTGTTGACCAGCCTGTATATACCGGGCGGTTAAAAGCATCATATTTGGTTATGATCCATCCCACTGTAGTCAGATCTGAAAAAGGAGAATTGGCGGGACCTGCCGCCACAACTCTGTCTAGTTTATCATATACCATAAATTCCCATTGTTTTCCCGGCAGTTTTTTCTCGACCAGACGGTTGCGGCTGTCGTATTTATACTGGTAGCACAAATCATTCAGTACAGCGGTTGTAATACTGCCGTCCGCTTTTGGCGGTACTACATAGGTAAGGTTTCCGTAAATATCATAAACATAATAGGTATCGTGTTTTACTGCAGCATCATAGGTCCTTTTTAAGACAACCCGGCCTTCTTTATCTTTAAATTCTACTGTAGATCCTGCTGATTCTACAGGTACAGCAGCGGTATTTTCGTCATAAGTGATGGTTTTATAAAGCTGTCCGGCTGCATAATAGCCGCTGTTTACAAAGGCGATATTATACAGCCCGGAAGCAGCACTCCATGTGGTAGTGGCAGTAAAGAGTTTTACTTCATTGGCCTTATTGGTCTGATAGTCTATTTTTATTTCATGTCCCGAGCCTGACTTCCAGTCATTTCCCGGAGCGGCCTGTTTCAGGACACGGTTCAGTGGAGAAGCTTCAAGTTCTTTGCGGCTGAAAGGGGTTGTTGTGGCTTCCAGTGCCGGGTTTCCGTTAACGGTGCTGTTTGGACTGCCGTAATACAACATGACTTTGGTTTTGGCAGCAGCGTCAAACCCCATAGTAGAGGTTTCGGCTTTAAAAGGCAGGTATTCTTCGACCTGTCTTCCAAAACCGTCATATTCGATATGGGTAATAATGTCTTTTCCGGATTTGGACTGCTGCCAGTCAATTTTCTGAACGGGTCTTCCCAGTCCGTCAAAATAAGTCACGGTCTGGGCGGCCTGAGAAATTGTAGGAGCTGTTATCTTTACAGTAGTCGGGGTTTTATAGGTTATAGTCTTAACGTAATTTTCGGTCTGGGTCTGGCTGTTTACCATAACAGGAAATAAGACCAGAAGGAGTTGGATTAGTTTTTTCATGGCGGTTATTTTTTATGGCTTGTAGTTATACTGGTTCTCTGAAAGGATCTTTCCTTCGTTATCTTTTACAAATTCGAGTCTTCCAAAAGAATCATAGGTGTAAGTGATTTTGTCTCCTTTGGGATCGGTTATGGTGCTTACCCCAACCAGCGGAATATAGGTATAGGTGGTTACCATGGCATTAGGCAGTGCCGTTCTTAAATTGTTTAAAGCGGTGAGCAAACTGGCTTCGGTTCCGGTATTGGAAATATTCTGCAGGCTGGCGACATACGAAACAACTTCGCTGTAAGCTGCATTCTCGATTTTGGCAATAGGCTGGGTTTTGTTGTAACCCCAGATTATGGAAACAGGGGTTCCGTTTTCTAAAGTGTACTGAAGGATATTGCCTTTGTCGTCGTACTGATCATAGGTGATTTTCTTTTCAAGATTTCCCACATTAGCGATACTCGGAAAGGCATTAGGAAATGAGGCGGCATAAACCGATTTAGGCAGCAGTATATTTGCTGTTGCCGTACTTTTGTCATAAACCGTCAGCTTTTCTGATGTTTTGGTCTGGTTATAATAAGTTTGAGTGTCTAATGGAATTCCAACCATATTTTTTGCAGTTAGTTCTGCAGCAAACGGTTTAGAAGCCATTTCTGAATCTTTGGCATAAAAGTATTTTGTTTCTAACGGCAGATCTTTTGAATTGGTCAGTATTTCAGAAGTCAGCTGAAAATGATTCGGTTTGTTATATTTATATTCTGTTGTGGTAGTAATTGGATTTAATCCGTTCTGATCAAAAACAGTTGTTATTTTTTTTGACAAGTAATGCCTCTGGCTTCTGGTTTCGTAGATATTAAAATTATAGAAATAATCTGTAATGGGGGTATATCCCGGATTTGCATAAATCATATACAATCTGGAGGTATAATTTTTTGCTGTAAAATCATAAGACGGATCATATTCATAAATCAGCTCATTTTGTGACAGATAAACATAAGCTGATCCATTTTTTCTAAACTTGGTTGTTTTGTATTCCGTTCCGCTCAAAAAACCGTTTGAATAAGGAGTTCCTCTGATATATTCATCGCAGGTTCCCACAAAAGGTTCATCAGATGCCGGTACAAAACTGTGGATGATCCCTCCGTTTTCAAAATTTTCACCAAAACTTTCCAGCACTGTATCATAAGTCAGCACAGGTCCGTCAAAAGAATTCAAAGGTATTCTGGCATTAGAAAACATCGTATAGGTTCTTTTATCCGTTGCAGTAAAAGTATCATAATTGGCCTCAGAGTTAGGATTGGCAATGGCAAACTGTCCGGTACTGCATTCCAGACAGTCCTTGGTACCGTAATAGTATTTTTTGGTAACGGTATTTCCTTTACCATCAGAATCGTAAGTATTACGAACCCTTACCCCTGCTACCGGATCATTTACTTTTATGGTATAGGGCTGGGTTGTGGCATAGGTCACCGAACCGTATATATTCAGACAGGCTCTTATCGAAGCAACCCTTAAAAAGTAATTTCCGGCAGCTATACTGGCATTAATTGTTGGATTGGTATCAGACTTTAAGGTTGCTGCCACCTGATTAGTCGCCTGGTTAATCAAAGATACGTTTGCATTAGGAGTCCAATGTGTAGGATAAGACCCTTCCTTACACAGCCCTTCTCCAATATACATTAATTCGGCCTCGCCATATAAAGTAACGGTTTGTGCATAGGGAATATTAAATACAGGCGAATCAATAGATTTAGCCGTTGTAGCGGCCTCCTGCCCTATCGAATAGACTGTTTTAGGAGGATAAAAAGTTTTATCTACATACACCGAATTGGGTTCGTATACAAATTCTGTTTTTCCTTTGGTAGGATAGGTAATACTCTTTAACATTCCATACCCAACCACACTCGCATTAGGGCTTCTGTCTGCGGTATTGGCCGCTTTAAAAACATTGTATAAAAAATGCAGCGGTCCCAGATTGTTAAAAATCATATTGGTATTCTTGCGGGCATTATAATATCCAAAAATATCCTGCGCATACGAGTTTCTTGGCGGAAGTCCTTCCGGCGTATAATAATCAAAACTATAGCGTTTAATACTGGAAGTTTCTAAATTATTATATTCCAAAACCTCTTTTAAAAAAAACCTTTTTCGGTCTGTTTGCGTATACGAATTTAAACCGTCTGAATTGGTATTGGGCAGCACAGAGTAATAATTAAATTCAAACGATTTTAAAAGAGTGTTTAACCCCGAATAGATCTTGATCTTCTTTAACTGTTTTGATTCCTTATTGCTAAAATGAGTTTCTAATTCGATATATTCAAATACTATTTTTTTATCATTCAGTTCAATCGATTCAACAAAATAACTCGTATGACGTTCAGTATTCTGACAAGGTGTACCTATATTGGCTGTAGATGGCAGAGCTGAATTGTATACAACCGAGTTTGCTTTTTGCTGATAAGTGATAGTGGTAAAAGCCTGTGATATGTATTTAAAATAAACTTCCTGTCCTGCTGCTGTTTTAATTCGGGTTAGTAAATACCCTGTATCGCTGCTTGACGGGGTTGGTGAACCGCAGTAATTAACATTACTGCTTCGTTCTCTTGCATTATTTTCTCCAAAATAATATTCAGTACCGTCTACAGAGGTTATTTTAAACGTACGGGCAGTACTGCCGTCTTCGTCCGGAACAACAGGCGCCTCAATTTTATTATCAGAAACATTCAATTCGCGGAAAGAATTTCCATCTACTATAAATTTTCCGGAAATACCCGGTGCATTATAACTAAAAATATCTTTCTGAGGGGGATGGCTGCTTAAAGCAATCGCACTTAAATCTGAAGGAAAACAAATTTTGGATTCATCCGGAACCGACCATGCCATTCTAAAATCGTCATCGCCTCTTACCTGTCGGATTATAATTCCGCCCACAATTAAATCCCAGTCAATTCCAAGTTGTTTGGAAGTTGCATCAACCCGAACGCCATTTGAGCTGTAACTTAAGGACAACGGAATAGAAATACCGTTTTCTTTTAAGGTATAAAGTTCCAGATTAACATTGGGTGCTCCGGTGGTCATTCCTATTGGGACATTTCCATAATTCCCCAATCCGGCAGCAGCGGGAGAGGGCGGGATAATTTCGGGTGAAAACTTATCGGTTTGTTCTTCAGAATGTTGTGCGGTCATGCAGAAAGAAACAGTCATCAATAATAGAAAGAACATTCTTTTTATTATTCTTTTTAAAAGTACATTTTTCATTTCTCTTTTAAATTAAATTTATCGGCTTTGATTTTTTAGTTTACAATTTTTAAACTACTATCGGAATTGTGCATGAACCAGAAAAATGTTTTTTAAAAAGTTTACTTTGCCCAAACTAAATAATTGCTGTTATCAATCTTTATGAGTTTCCTCATTTTGACCTTGCTTTTTTAGTATTTTTTAGTAAACAGAAGATAATCCTAATCTTTACAACAGAATAAAGATTAGGTGTAATATATTTTTATCTAAAAGCTATAAAACTGGATAAAAAAACAACCAATAATGACAATCCTGAAAACGAGTTTTGTTTTCCGGATTAATTTGTTAAGAAAATGAAAATTGTCATTGATGAAACTCCCAGTGGTTTTTTAAAGTGAAGTAAATCTATAACAAAAAATCAAAAAACAAAAATTTTTTTTTAAGAATTTACTTACTTAAAAAATATAATCTATTTCTTCTCGTAAATTATGATTTGACAAACAAAAAAGGGATCAAAATAAAAAGCTCTATAGTAACGCAACAAATTCAATCTATTTATAAAAGCAATCAAGTTTTTCTTGTATTCTCTTAAACAAAAAAAAGACAACCATTGCTGATTGTCTTTTTTACTAATTCAAAATTCTAAAACTTTATTTTTTAGCCTCTTTGTTTTCTTCAGATTTGGCTCCCATTCTGTTTACAGTGTACATGGGTGCAAATTTGACTTTTAAACCGGCAATTTTTCGGTTATCCTCGGCGGTAAGCCCTTCTTTTTCAACGGTATTTTTACGGCTGTCAAGAGCTTCATACATCAGTTTTACTTCGTCCCAGTCTTCTCTGGAATACTTGTCTTTATTATCTTCTACGGTGTGAACAAACTGCTGGTAAACACTGTGGATGTTTTGGGCATTTACCCAGCTAAAGTTCATGTCATCGCCAATTTTTCCGGCACCAAACAAAGCATCTCTTAACTGCTGTTTTGGACTCGGAGCAGGAGGGGCAAAAACGGTGGTCATCTCATTTCGAAACTCTTCATACTTAATTTTGCTTGCATCTATTTTTTCAGCTGCTGCGGTATTATCCTTAATATCGGCCAGTGCAGCCTGAGCTTCCTGAGATTTTCGGTCATATTCGGCTTCAACAGTTTTCCAGTTTTCTTTCAAATTTTCTGCTGAAACATTTTTTACTGAATCGACGTAGGTTACATAAGAGTCGATTGTTTTTTGCGCTTTTTCTTCTTTTTCATTCTTACAGGATACAAAACTTAATCCTGATACGGCAATTACTAGTGCTATTTTTATATTTTTCATAATCTTGATTGTTTAATTAATACATCTCAAAGTTACTCAAAACCAGAACCTTAAATATTACATTATTCGCATCTTTTTAAGATTTAAAACATACTAAAACTGTAAAATTTAAAAAATAGTGCTAATTATAAAATTTTAACACCAAATAATATAACTGCTTTTTCTCATAAACCCGGATGAAATATAATCTGGCTGTAATTTTGAAACTTTAGAGATTTTGTAACAAAAACCAATTCTGTACTACTTATGTTTTTTATTGAAAAGTGTTTCGTACTTTTAAAACCAAATTGTAAAATAAAATGGCAGATCCATTAATTAAGATAACTGACATACGCCGAAATTTTATTCTGGGTAATGAAACGGTATATGTTTTAAAAGGAATTAATTTAGAAATCAATAAAGGGGAATATGTTGCTTTGATGGGACCATCAGGATCCGGAAAATCAACTTTAATGAATTTGCTGGGCTGTCTGGACACTCCTACTTCGGGACGTTATGTATTAAATGGAAAAGATGTAAGCCAGATGCGCGATGACGAACTGGCGGGAATCAGAAATACCGAAATAGGCTTCGTTTTCCAGACGTTCAATCTTTTACCCAGAACTACCGCGCTGGATAATGTTGCTTTGCCTATGATTTATGCCGGTTATTCAAAAACGGAAAGAAATGAACGCGCTACGGCAGTACTTAAACAGGTAAACCTTGCTGACCGAATGGATCACCAGCCGAATCAGTTATCAGGAGGACAGCGTCAGCGTGTGGCCATTGCCCGCGCCCTGGTTAACAAACCTTCCATTATTTTAGCCGATGAACCCACCGGAAACCTGGACAGTAAAACCTCTGTAGAAATCATGAAACTATTTGGCGATATACACGCTCAGGGAAACACGGTTATTCTGGTAACGCACGAGGAAGATATTGCCGCTTATGCCCACCGTGTTATCCGTTTAAGAGACGGTTTAATTGAAAGTGATACGACTAAATAATTTTAGATTTTTGATTATAGATTATTTTCTAAATCTAAAATTTAAGATTACAGTATTCCAGTCTAAAATCAAAAATATAAACTCTAAAATATAAAAATGCGTCCGTTTTATTTTGTGGTTCTTCTTCTGGCATTGGCTTCCTGCAAAAAGGAGGCAGAACATAAAAATTCCCTGCCGCCGCCCCTGCCGCCAAAACCACCGAAAACAGAAATAAAATGGCTGAAGGAAAACGCGGTTAAAATAAAAGCCAATGGTCATTTATCTTATCTGAAAGGTTTTGACTGTGATTCAGTCATTGGAATTGATTATATTGGATTTTCAGGAGAAGATTTCTACGCTCCTATTAATGAAAAAGGACAGTATATAAGCACCATTCTTAAAAAACAAAAACTCAGCAAAGAACAGGTTTCAAGATTAAATTCGATTTTCAGTAATAAAAAAATGTTCGAGAATCCGAACATCGCCGGCTGTTACGAACCCCGACTTGGATTTGTTTACTTTAAAAATAACGAAGTGATCTGCCAGACCATAGTCTGCATAGGCTGTTCACGATTTCAGTCATCCGCAGAAACTGCAGGTATAAATGGCGATTTTAACGACAAAGCCCAGTTAGAATTCAAAAAACTAAACAGCGAACTTGGTTTCAAAGAAAACTAAAAAACGCAGCACCTTAAAACCTTAGCATCTTTAAAAAATGAAAGTATATACCAAAACAGGAGATAAAGGAACAACCGCCCTTTTTGGAGGTACACGTGTTCCTAAAGACCATATCAGAATTGACAGTTACGGAACTGTTGATGAACTCAACTCGTATATTGGCTTAATCCGTGATCAGGAAATGGATCCGCATTACAAGACTATTTTAATCGAAATTCAGGACCGCCTTTTTACAGTAGGCGCCATTTTGGCAACTCCGCAGGAAAAAGAAGTTTTAAAAAACGGTGAGCTCCGTTTAAAAAATCTCGGCATAATTGATTCTGATATCAAATTACTTGAAAACGAGATAGACCAGATGGAAGAAAAACTTCCGCCAATGACACATTTTGTATTACCGGGAGGCCACCCTACCGTGTCACATTGTCATATAGCACGCTGTATATGCCGCAGAGCGGAACGTTTGGCAGTACATTTAAGCCATAATGAACACGTTCCCGAAATCACAATTCAGTACTTAAACCGACTTTCTGACTACCTTTTTGTCTTGGCACGAAAGTTGTCCTTTGACCTTAAAGCGGAGGAGGTGAAGTGGATACCCAGAAAATAAATTTTCTGCAAATTCCATTTTTTAAAATCCCAAATTCCAAAGAAAAATTAAAAAATCTATGGATTTAAATTGTAAATAAAAATTCCAAAACAGCGAATTATAAAAGTCTATTTTGGGATTTGGAATTTTAAAATTGGAATTTAACAAGTGACGTTCTTAAATTTTATTAAAATAAATCAAATTTTACTTGTCTTTTTCAGTAAAAAATTTATTTTTGCACAAACTAAACAGATAACAGATGTATTGGACATTAGAATTAGCATCTTATTTAAGTGATGCGCCGTGGCCTGCTAACAAAGACGAACTTATAGACTACGCTATTAGAGCCGGTGCTCCATTAGAAGTAGTTGAAAACCTTCAGTCAATCGAAGATGAAGGAGAGATATATGAATCAATGGAAGAAATTTGGCCTGATTATCCAACAGACGAAGATTATCTTTGGAATGAGGATGAATATTAAAAAATAAACCAAATGAAAAAGTCTCATCACAGAGACTTTTTTTTTGGTTCAAATACACATTGTATAATAAAGAAATACCAAATAAATTATGAGTTTCATAAACAGTATCATCAAGGTTTTCGTAGGTGATAAGTCTCAAAAAGACGTCAAAGCCCTTCAGCCTTACTTAAACAAAATTAAAACTTTCGAAACGAGCTTAATGAGTTTGTCACATGACGAACTAAGAGCGAGAACTGTATATTTCAAAGAAAGAATTAAAGAAGCAAGAGCAGAGAAAGATGCTAAAATTGCTTCTCTTAAAGCCGAAGTTGAAGAAATTGAGGATATTGACAAAAGGGAGGATATCTACGATGCAATAGATGCCCTTGAAAAAGAAGCTTATGAAATCTCTGAAAAAACTTTATTAGAGATCCTGCCGGAAGCTTTTTCTGTCGTAAAAGAAACAGCACGCCGTTTCAAAGAAAACTCACATATCGAAGTTACAGCTACTCCAAGAGACCGTGAATTCTCAGCTGCAAAACCATACATTACTATCGAAGGCGACAAATCGATCTGGGCTAACCAGTGGAATGCTGCCGGAAAAGACATTACCTGGGACATGATCCATTACGATGTTCAGTTAATTGGAGGTATGGTACTGCATGAAGGTAAAGTTGCCGAAATGCAGACAGGGGAAGGTAAAACATTAGTAGCTACACTTCCGTTATACTTAAACGCTTTGACCGGAAACGGAGTTCACTTAGTAACCGTGAACGACTACTTAGCAAAACGTGACAGTACCTGGAAAGCACCTTTATTCGAATTCCACGGTTTATCGGTTGATTGTATCGACAACCACCAGCCAAGTACCGAAGCCAGAAAAAAAGCATATGATGCTGATATCACTTACGGAACCAACAACGAATTTGGTTTTGACTACTTAAGAGATAACATGGCGCACTCACCGGCTGATTTAGTGCAGAGAAAACACAATTTTGCTATTGTCGACGAGGTCGATTCTGTATTAATTGATGATGCCAGAACGCCGCTTATTATTTCAGGACCGGTTCCTCAGGGAGACCGTCACGAATTCAACGAGTTAAAACCAAAAATCGAGAACTTAGTAGCACAGCAGCGTCAGTTAGCGAATGGTTTCCTGGCCGAAGCTAAAAAATTAATCAAAGAAGGAAATACTAAAGACGGAGGTTTCTTATTATTAAGAGCTTACAGATCTTTACCTAAAAATAAAGCCTTAATTAAATTTTTGAGTGAAGAAGGAATTAAACAATTACTTCAAAAAACCGAAAATCAATACATGCAGGACAACAATCGCGAAATGCACAAAGTAGACGAAGCTTTGTATTTTGTGATTGAAGAAAAAAACAATCAGGTAGAATTGACGGATAACGGTATCAAATACCTTTCCGGAGATACTGATGCTGATTTCTTTATTTTACCAGATATTGGAACTGAAATCGCTGCTATCGAAAAACAAAAACTGGATAAAGATGCTGAAGCAGAAGCCAAAGAAAGACTTTTCCAGGATTTTGGAGTAAAAAGCGAGCGTATCCATACTTTGACACAGCTTTTAAAAGCATACGCCCTTTTCGAAAAAGATGTAGAATATGTAATCATGGACAATAAAATTTTAATTGTTGATGAGCAGACAGGACGTATCATGGACGGACGTCGTTATTCAGACGGTTTACACCAGGCTATTGAAGCTAAAGAAAATGTAAAAATCGAAGCCGCCACTCAGACTTTTGCTACTATTACATTACAGAATTACTTCAGAATGTATAACAAATTAGGCGGTATGACCGGTACTGCGGTTACTGAAGCAGGTGAGTTATGGCAGATTTACAAACTGGATGTGGTTGAAATTCCAACCAACCGTCCAATTGCAAGACAAGACAAAGAAGATTACATCTATAAAACAACACGTGAGAAATTCAATGCTGTAATTGAAGATGTTACCGAATTATCACAAGCCGGAAGACCTGTATTAATTGGAACTACTTCTGTAGAGATTTCAGAATTACTAAGCCGTATGCTTAAGATGAGAGGAATCCCGCACAACGTACTGAACGCTAAAATGCACAAGCAGGAAGCACAAATTGTTGAAGAAGCCGGTAAAGCAGGAGTTGTAACCATTGCAACCAATATGGCGGGTCGTGGTACCGATATTAAATTATCTCCGGAAGTAAAAGCCGCAGGAGGTTTAGCGATCGTAGGTACAGAGCGTCATGATTCACGTCGTGTCGACAGACAGTTACGTGGTCGTTCCGGCCGTCAGGGAGATCCGGGAAGTTCTCAGTTCTATGTTTCTCTGGAAGACAACCTGATGCGTTTGTTCGGTTCTGAAAGAGTAGCAAAAGTGATGGACAGAATGGGATTGAAAGAAGGTGAAGTAATTCAGCATTCTATGATGACCAAATCTATCGAACGTGCTCAGAAAAAAGTAGAAGAAAACAACTTTGGTGTTCGTAAACGTTTATTAGAATATGATGACGTAATGAACTCTCAGCGTGAGGTAGTGTACAAACGTCGTCGTCACGCCTTATTTGGAGAACGTTTAAAACTGGATATCGCCAATATGCTTTATGATACCTGCGAATTAATCGTAAGCAACAACAAAGCGGCGAATGACTATAAAGGTTTCGAATTTGATTTAATTCGTTATTTCTCTATTACTTCTCCAATTTCAGAGGCTGATTTTACTAAATTATCTGATATTGAAATCACCGGAAAAGTATACAAAGAAGCTTTAGCCTTCTATACTGAAAAAACAGAAAGAAGCGCCAGAGAAGCATTCCCAATCGTTAAAGGGGTTTTTGAAGAGCCAAACAACCATTTCGAAAGAATCGTAGTACCTTTTACAGACGGAATCAAAACACTGAATGTTGTTACTGATCTAAAGAAAGCTTACGACAGCGAAGGAGCGCAGTTAATTGCTGATTTTGAGAAAAACATCACACTTTCGATTGTCGATGAAGCCTGGAAAAAACACCTGCGTAAAATGGACGAATTGAAACAATCAGTTCAGCTGGCTGTTCACGAACAAAAAGATCCGCTGCTTATTTACAAATTAGAAGCTTTCAACTTGTTTAGAGGAATGCTGGACAACGTAAACAAAGAAGTTATTTCATTCTTGTTCAAAGGTGATTTACCTGCTCAAAACGTTCCTGAAATCCACGAAGCAAGAGAAGTTCGTCAAAAAGAAAATTTCAAATTAAGCAAAGATGAAATTCCAAACAGCGAAGAACTTAACCGTGAAGCCGGAGAAACACAACAGCGTCAGGTTACCGAAACTATCGTTAGAGATATGCCAAAAATCAACAGAAATGATACTGTTGTCATTCAAGAAATTGCAACTGGTAAAACTGAAACGATGAAGTACAAAAAAGCTGAGGCTTTAATTGCTGCTGGAACTTGGGTTTTGATTAACTAATAAAGATCCAATCTTAAATATAAAATCCCCAATTACAAATGTAGTCGGGGATTTTTTTTAAAGTCTTTTTTTGCCACGAATTTCACAAATATTCACGAATTACTTTTTTTTATTCCTATGAGAAAAAATTAGTGCGGATTTGTGAAATTCGTGGCAAACAAAATCATCTCGGATTATCCTGATAATAACGTGCTTCGATTCTTTTAATATCTCTTATCGAATTTTTGGCCCAGTCCAGGCGTTTGGCTAAAATCTCATCGTCTGTTAATTTCCAGTCAAGGTCAGATCTTCGAAGCCGGCTTGTTAAATTCTGAATGATGATGGCTGCCGAAACAGAAATATTTAAACTTTCGGTAAAACCTATCATTGGAATTTTAAGAAAACCATCGGCGTTATCCATAATTTCTTTTGAAAGTCCTTCTTTTTCTGTCCCAAAAAACAAAGCGCTTGGTTTTGTAATATCAAAATCTTCAAGCATACAGTCGTTCTCATGCGGCGTAGTGGCAATAATCTGATACCCTTTACTTTTTAAATCAGAAAGACAGCCTGAAACAGAATCAAACCTGTTGATATCTACCCATTTTTGTGCTCCTAAAGCAATTTCTTTGTCAATACGTTTTCCAAAGCGCTGTTCAATTACATTCAGTTCCTGAATTCCAAAAACTTCACAGCTGCGCATTACTGCACTGGTATTGTGCATTTGGTAAACATCTTCAACCGCAACAGTAAAATGTTTGGTACGGTTTTCCAGTACTTTTAAGAATTTTTCTTTTCGGTTATCGGTTAATATATTTTCAAGAAAAGCCAGGTAATCTAAATCAATCATTTTATTTGTATTTGCGGCAAAAATACATATAAATAAGCAGAAAGGAAATTCAGTACCATTTTCAGTGTTCTAAAAGTTCGGGTTTCTGTTTATTTAATTTTTCATGCAGTACATTCAGCTTCGTAAAATCAACCTGCAGCACTTCTTCTTTAAAAGAATCACCTGTAAAAACAGCCTTCTCATTTTTCGAATGTTTCTTTAGGCGCTCCAGCATTTTATCCCACTCTGTATCCGGATAAGTAACTTTTACAAAGGCAATAAATTTTTCTACAACATTTTTCATCCCTTCATTATAATACAGCAGCGTCACATTAGCATCTGCTTCTAAAAAATCCAGAAAACCCTGAAAGTATTTTTCCAGGACCAGTGCTCCGTACTGCTCAAAACCGGCCTGTTCAATTTCCTGTACTGTAATTCCAAAAACCGTTGGCGGAATCAAATGGGGCACCATGTGCATTCCCATCATTTTCTGATGTGACTTCAAAACTTCATTTGGATTTCGATACAAAAGTGCAAAAGGAATATCCGGAAAAACAGTTCTTAGATACCCTGCATCAAAAATATGCCAGGCATCCAGTTTAAAAATTAAATGCTGCTCTTCCAAAAACCTTTTCTGTCCTAAAAATACCAGTACCGATTTCATCAGTGCCGATTTTTTTTCGAGACCAAAAAGATCGCTTCTTAATATTTCATCAAAAACAGCAGCTTCAGAAATTACTATATTTTCAGCTGAAGAGGCCAGTGACTGGCTCAGCATAGTAGAACCACAGCGGGACACATGAAAAACCAGGGATCTTAAATCGACCGAAACCAGATCTTCTGCCCATTCTATAATATTCTCTGCTGTACTGACTACTTTAAAACGGGACGGATGATAGGCCTGACTTTTTGCTATTGCGATGCTTTCATCAAAAAAGGGTTCCGTAAATCTGGTATCTCCCAGATAAATCCATTCAAAATAAACTTCGTCGTTTTTATTGATTAACTTATAAGGAATCCAGTTAAAAAGCGGATGGTTGGCATTTTCCATGTCTTTGGTAAGTTTTATTCTGATTGAAGATTAGCGATAATCTGAGCACCTGCTGCAGACGGGTTTCGTAAAAGTTCGGCAATAATCTGCTGTTTTACCTCATCACTATACTGCTCTTTTTTAGATGAAAAATTCAGATCAAATCCCATTTCTGAAAACAAACGGTCTGACCAGTCGTTTCGAATACAGTCAATTGTCAGATGAATTCGGGGCTCTGTACTTCGGTTTTCTACACTATGCGGGAGCTGGAAATCAGCATACCAGCACTCGCCCATTTTCATAGGAACCTGCTTTTTATCTACATAAAAAAACACCTCCGGATTGGTTATAATAGGAACATGAATCCTGAAGAATCCGTCTTCATAAGACGTATCATTGTCGACATGTTCTTTAATCTCACTTCCCGGACCTAAACGCAGTAAACGTACTGCTTCTTTTTCGCATTCAAACCACTCCATGATTTCTTTAAAATAATGACAGCGCTCCAGAAGCGGTGTATTTTGATATTCTTTATTAGGAAAAGAAGTAATATCATTTACCAAACCCGACTGCGACCGCAAAGAAACACTGGTCCAGTTGCCTTCATACCGATTGGTGTTAAAGTGTGGTGTCCATAATTCATTCTCGCAAAGAACAAGTTCTTCTTGTAGTCTGTCAATTGAAAAAGTAACAGGAAGTATGCTGGAGGAAGGATTCATACGTTTGGAAGGATTTAGTTTGACGTGGTTATTTTAACCTTGTAAATATATAATTTATAAGAATTTAATACAGAATAAATAAGCAAAATTTTACAAACTTTAAATTGCTTTTCAGATAGCCGGGCTTACATTTTTAATTATAAAATCGTACAGTCTGCCGGCAGAAAAAGAAACCGATTCAGAATCTGTTTTTAAAATTAAATCCGCTTTTGAAGGAATTTCAAAAACATCACTTATACCCGTAAAATTTTCGATTTTATTACGGTCATTGTCCGGAAGAAGAGCTTTTTTATACAATCCTTTTGGGTCTCTTTTTATTAAATTTTCTATCGAACAGTCCAAAAATACAGTCCGCACAAATTCATGTGCGCGCAATTCACTGCGAAGACTTTCATACGGATTAATAACTGACATGAGCACAATTGTTTTTTCGTTAACAAAAGCCTGTGCTACTTTAAAAAGCCGGCGTACATTTTCCAGACGGTCTTCTCTTGAAAATCCCAAATCTTTACAAATGGTTTTTCGATAGACATCGCCGTCTACAATCTCGACCTTATAGCCGTTCTGCGACAGCCGCTGCCTGACATTTTCGGCCAGTGTTGTTTTTCCTGAACCTGACAAACCTGTAAATTGTATTAAAATCATCTGGGAATTTCTTTTATTTATCCGGCAATAAAACTAAATAATCTCCAAAAGGCAGTCAACAAGTAGAAGTACGCATTATTGCTGTTCAAAAATACAGAAAAAAGAATCCCGTAAATAGTCCCTGCATTTTCGAAATTGTTATTTTTATCTTTTAATACAAATTCAGAATGAAAAAGAAACTTGTAGTTTTAACCGGTGCAGGAATCAGTGCCGAAAGCGGAATAAAAACATTTCGCGACAGTGATGGTTTATGGGAAGGACATGATGTCATGGAAGTGGCAACACCAGAAGGCTGGCAGAAAAACCAGGATCTGGTTTTAGACTTTTACAATAAAAGACGCCGGCAGTTAAAAGAAGTTCAGCCCAATTCAGGGCATCAGATTCTGGCAGAACTGGAAAAGGATTTTGACGTTTATATTATTACCCAAAATGTCGACGACTTACACGAACGTGCCGGAAGCACAAAAGTCCTGCATTTACATGGCGAATTGTTAAAAGTAAGAAGTACACAGAATCCGGACTTCATTTTAGACTGGCCCCATGATCTGCTTACAGGTGATTTAGATAAAAACGGACATCAGTTACGTCCGCATATTGTCTGGTTTGGAGAAATGGTTCCGGCTTTAGAAGAAGCGATCCCAATTGTAGAAGAAGCCGATTATTTTGCGGTTATCGGAACCTCGCTGCAGGTTTATCCGGCTGCAGGTCTTATTTCGTATACCTACAGTATTACTCCTGTTTTTTATGTTGATCCAAAACCAATTTCTATTCCTAATATCAGCAACAAAGTACAAGTAATTGCCAAAACTGCGACTGAAGGTGTTGCTGAAATGAGGAAAAAATTACGAGAACTGGAAAACCTGTCATGATCGCTGAAACCCTGTTAGAACAGTTAGCGACATTCGGTTTTCTGATACAGCTGCTTCTTTTTTCTGTCGAAAACATAAGTCTGTTTCTGATGGCTGTTCTTATCGGAAAAATAATTGAACCGCAGAACACTGTTTTAAATACCAAAGACCTGAAATGGATTATCTCAACCCTGTTATGCAATACCTTCATTACTATTTTAGGTTTTCAGTTATACCAGGAACAGATTATCCGGATTGATTTTTCCCATACACTCAGTTCCGTTATCATCGACACTTTTCTGCTCATTGTAGTAATGGACTTTTTTATGTTTGGTTTCCACTATCTGGCGCATACCCTAAAATGGTTCTACCCTGTTCATAAACTGCATCACAGTCATGTTGAGACCAGTGTTTACAGTCTTTTTGTACTTCACCCTGTAGAGACTTTAGGTTTTGGATGTATCTGGCTGATTTTGATTTCTGTTTTTGAATTCAACTACATCAGCCTTATGGTATATTTGTTCTTAAATCTAATGTACGGTGTTTTCGGGCATCTCGAAAAAGACCTTTTCCCGGCATTCTGGCATAAAAGTTATATTACAAAATGGATTTCAACCACTACATTTCATTCCGGTCATCATAAAAATGAATCCCGAAATTTTGGATTTTACTTTACTTTTTGGGATAAAATCTTCAAAACCATAATTTAAATCAAAAGTTAAGGCATAATAACGCTTCAGTAATTTTCAGAAGTTTTAACAATCACTTATATTTGCACCTTTCGAAAAACAACATAACAATGACTACTCTAAACGAATTGAATGCTATATCGCCAATTGACGGAAGATATAGAAATAAAACTCAGAACCTGGCACCTTTCTTTTCTGAAGAAGCTTTAATAAAATACCGTGTATTAGTTGAAATTGAATATTTCATCGCTTTATGCGAAATTCCGTTACCTCAGTTACAAGGTGTTGATTCCGGTTTGTTTGAAAGTTTAAGAAATATCTATAAAAATTTCTCTACTGAAGATGCACTTTGGATTAAAGAAACTGAAAAAGTGACCAACCACGACGTAAAAGCAGTGGAGTACTTTATTAAAGATGCTTTTGAAAAACTGGGATTATCTCAGTACAAAGAGTTCATTCATTTCGGACTAACGTCTCAGGACATTAACAATACCGCTATTCCGCTTTCTACAAAAGAAGCTTTTGAGCAGGTGTATACTCCTTCTTTAATTGCTTTAATTGCTAAATTAAAAGAGTTAAGCGTAGAATGGAAAGATATTCCAATGCTGGCACGTACACACGGACAGCCGGCTTCTCCTACCCGTTTAGGAAAAGAAATCCTGGTTTTTGTTGAGCGTTTAGAAGAACAGCTTCGTTTGTTATTCAACGTTCCGTTTGCTGCCAAATTTGGCGGAGCCACCGGAAACTTCAATGCACACCATGTAGCGTACCCGCAGATTGACTGGAAAAAATTTGGAGATAAATTTGTTGAAACTGATTTAGGTTTACACCATTCTTTCCCAACTACCCAAATTGAGCATTACGATCATTTTGCTGCTTTTTTTGACGGTTTAAAAAGGATCAACAATATTATTATCGATTTAGACCGCGATATCTGGACATATGTATCGATGGACTATTTCAAACAAAAAATCAAAGCCGGAGAAATTGGTTCATCAGCCATGCCTCATAAAGTTAACCCTATTGATTTTGAAAACTCTGAAGGGAATTTAGGAATTGCCAATGCTATTTTTGAACATTTAGCTGCCAAACTTCCCATTTCAAGATTACAGCGTGATTTAACTGACAGTACTGTACTTCGTAATGTTGGTGTCCCAATCGGACATACCATTATTGCTTTTGAGGCCACTTTAAAAGGTTTAAACAAACTGCTTTTAAACCAAAGCAAATTCGAAGAAGATTTAGAGAAAAACTGGGCGGTTGTAGCCGAAGCGATTCAAACCATCTTACGTCGCGAAGCATATCCAAATCCATATGAAGCTTTAAAAGGTTTAACGAGAACCAACGAAGCTATCGATAAAAAAGCGATCCATAATTTCATTGCTACACTGGAGGTTTCTGAGGCAGTTAAAGCCGAATTATTGCAGATAACGCCTGCAAATTATACCGGGATTTAATTTACTTTGATGAAATTAAAATTTATAATTACCGTATGTTTTTGTGTGCTGAGTTTTTCCGTTTATTCACAAAAAAGTACAGTAGATCAAATTGAAATTGAAATTCTTAAGACTAAAGAACCTTCTGCTTTTTCAACTGCAGCGCTGAGAGGAATAAAATTTGATCCAACGCAGTACAAATATATCCTGGTAAAATGTCAGGTAAAATCACTGGATACAAATCATGCTGAAATAAGTGCTTTTTCACTGGTTGACAACGAAAACAAACTTCGATACCGAGTGGGAGATTATTTAGGATACGCCGGCATAATTGGTACTCCGGAACGAAATTATTTCAGAAAAACAAAATCTGACAACCCGCGATACGGAGTCAATTTACCTCAGTTTAGTGAAGAAGAAACGGATCAGTTTGATAAATTCAATATAGAAGGATATTATAATTTTGAAATTCCGGTAGACTTTGGAACCAAAAAAAAACCTGATCCGAGCATTGTGTATTTTGGAAAAACAGTATATAAAAACTTTAAGGCCGAATTATTTTTTATTGTTCCAATTGGTTTAGAAGTATCAACATTTGATTTTTATTATAAAGATTCAAAAATTGGAATCGCCTCCATGAAATAACTATATCTTTAACTCCCGGTAATTACACAGGAATTTAAAGAAAACCTAAAATATTCTGCCAAAAAAAGCTATCTTTATCCGGATAGCTTTTTTTTATTTAACCGAGAAGTTAAACCAGATTATTTCACCTGACTTTTATTTGTATAAAAGTACCTCTGATTTTTATTTGAAATAAAAAGCTGGATTAGCTCCTGAAACTAAAATACCACTTATGATTGCCTTAAATGCCGCTGCAGAAAGTACACACCACTTACAACCCTTAATTAGTGATCTGGGATTAATCCTGATGACTGCCGGAATTGCCGTTCTCCTATTTAAAAAAATGAAACAGCCTTTGGTCTTAGGCTACCTTATTGCCGGATTTCTGGCTGGAAACCATTTCGATTTTTTCCCTTCTATTACCGACATGAAAAGTGTAGAAGTATGGGCCGAAATCGGGGTTATCTTCCTTCTTTTCAGTTTAGGGCTTGAATTTAGTTTTAAAAAACTGATGAAAGTGGGCGGCACCTCATCTGTCACCGCCATAACCCAGATTTTATTTATGACCCTTATCGGATATTGTGTAGGACAATGGATGGACTGGGGAAAAATGGACAGTATTTTTCTTGGGGCAACCCTTTCGATTTCGTCCACAACAATTATTATCAGGGCCTTTGATGAATTGGGTGTAAAAGGTAAAAAGTTCGTTGGAATTGTATTTGGAGCCTTAATCGTTGAAGACATTGTGGCTATTTTAATGCTGGTTTTACTCTCAACGATTGCTGTAAGTGATCAGGTTTCGGGCGGAGCATTACTGCAGTCCGTTTTAAAACTGGTCTTCTTTTTAATCATCTGGTTTTTGGGCGGTATCTTTATCATTCCTACCATCCTGAAAAAAGCCAAACATCTGTTAACCGATGAAATGCTGCTTATTATTTCGCTGGCCTTATGCTTAATGATGGTTATTTTTGCTGCCAATGTTGGTTTCTCTCCGGCTTTAGGTGCTTTTATTATGGGATCTATTATTGCTGAAACAACGATGGCTGAAAAAATCGAACATTTAATCCAGCCTGTAAAAGATTTATTTGGTGCGGTATTCTTTGTATCGGTTGGAATGTTAATCAATCCGGAAACATTAGTTACTTATGCCCTTCCGGTAGCTTTAATTACACTTTTAACCATTTTCGGAAAAGCATTCAGTTCTTCCATCGGAGCTTTAATCTCCGGACAGCCTTTAAAACAATCTGTTCAGACCGGAATGAGTTTAGCACAAATTGGGGAGTTCTCTTTTATTATCGCAACACTCGGAATGACTTTAAAAGTGACCAGTGATTTCCTGTATCCTATCATTGTGGCCGTATCTGCTATTACGACCTTTACAACACCTTTCTTAATTAAATATTCGGAGCCGTTTGCTCAGTTTTTAGAACATAAAATGCCGAAAAAATGGGTTAAAAACATTAACCGTTACAGTGTGAATGCTCAGGCTATTAAATCAGTAAGCACCTGGCAGATTGTACTTAGATCCTCGATTACCCAAATTATCCTGCATACCATTATTATAACGGCCATTATTTTATTATCCTCAAAATTTGTAGCGCCTTTAGTGGCCGATACCCGATTTGGGAATACATTAGCCGCTCTCTTAACTCTGGTTGTAATTGCCCCGTTTTTATGGGCACTTTCATTACGCCGCGTAAAAGTAGATGAAGTTGAGGCCCTATGGGAAGAACGTAAATACAGAGGCGCACTTTTGATGTTGATTTTAATCCGAATGAGCCTTGGATTATTTTTCGTTGGATTCTTACTGAATATTTTCTTCTCCCCTTTAGTGGCTTTTGTAGCCTTAATTATTGCCATCGGAGCGTATCAGATTTTCCCTAAAAAATTAAACGAGCAGTATCACCGAATTGAAAATCACTTTTTGAAAAACCTAAACGACCGGGAAAACAAAAAAATCGACAGACGATATGCCAATTTAATGCCATGGGACGGTCATATGTCATTTTTTGACATTGGAAAAGAATCTAATTTAGCAGGTAAAACGTTAGAAGAATTAAAGATTCGGGAACAATTAGGAATCAATATTGCCTATATCAAACGAGGCGAAGTAACGATTCCGATTCCGATGAAAACCGAACGTTTGTTTCCGGGAGATGAAATCTGCGTAATTGGTACCGATGCTCAGATTACTGAGTTTACCAAGTATTTAAACCACAATGAAACAGAAGCTCCGCCAAAAGTGGAAGAAACTGATATTGTACTGCGTCAGCTTGAAGTTTCTCAGGAAGAATTTATTCAAAAAAGCATTGGGCAGTTTAGAGCCAAAACAAATGGAATGGTAGTAGGAATCGAACGAAACGGAAATCGCATCCTGAACCCTGAATCTAATTTAATACTGGAAAAAAATGACATTCTTTGGGTTGTAGGCGATAAAAAAAGAATGACTGCATTACTGGGCTCTAAATAAAGGTTCTGAGGAACTAAGATTTTATACGAAGCGTTGAAATTTTCCTGAATTGAAAATTTCAACGCTTTCTTTATTTTCAAAAAAACAAAAATGCTAAAGCTCTAAAAAAAACTTAGAACCTAGCATCTTAGTATCTCAAAACCTCCAATTATTTGTTCGGCTGCGGCGTTAATCGTAAATAAGGTTTGATTGGTGTATGTCCTTTTGGGAATTTGGCAGGAATATCACTATCCGGAATTGCAGGAGCAATTACCACATCTTCTCCGTCTTTCCAGTTTGCCGGAGTAGCAACACTATAATTGGCCGTTAATTGTAAACTGTCAATTACGCGAAGTAATTCGTCAAAGTTTCTTCCTGTAGAAGCCGGATAAGTCAGCGTAAGTTTTACTTTTTTATCAGGTCCGATTACAAAAACAGAACGCACCGTAAATTTATCACTTGCATTTGGGTGCAGCATATCGTATAAAGTCGCTACTTTTTTATCTTCATCGGCAATAATTGGAAAATTAACCTCTGTATTTTGAGTTTCATTGATGTCTTTAATCCATTCCTTATGAGATTCTAAACCATCTACACTTAATGCAATAACTTTTGTATTTCTTTTGGCGAATTCCGGAACATAATTCGCTACAGTTCCTAATTCAGTCGTACAAACCGGAGTAAAATCTGCCGGATGCGAAAATAAAACGCCCCATGAATCTCCTAACCATTCGTGAAAATTAATTGTTCCCTGTGTGGTTTCTGCCTGAAAATCCGGAGCTATATCGCCTAATCTTAATGTTGACATAATGTAATTTTTTAGTTTATCTAAAAGTAACTAAAAAATACATTGAGAAAACAACGACGAATTAAAAAAAAGTTAAAATTCTATCTTTTCTATCTAGTTACTATTCTAAATTAAATAAAACTCACGACAAAGTACCACAAAGCAAGAGTTACAAAAGATATGGGAATTCCAAACCCAATCATCATACTGCTCAATTTGGGTTTTAAACCGTAAGTCGAAGCCAGGATTGCCCCTGTAATCATGGGTGCCATAGCAATTTCGATTATAGTAATTTTTATAGCTTCAGAATGCTGGTTAAAAACAAAAACGTAAAGGATGAAAATAAAAAGCGGTGTCACAATAAGACGAAAAAGAAGCCCCAAACGTAAAAACTTCCAGTGTTTACTTTTACGATCAAAAGTCAATTGCAGTCCTACTGAAAACAAAGCCAGAGGAGTAACTAAATTTCCCAGTTTTAGCAGCAGTGACTGAATACTGGTATCCAGATCAAAATTCAGTACATTCATCAGACAGGCAGCTGCAAATGTAATAAAGGGAGGAAAGAAGAGTATTTTTTTCGTAATGCTTTTAAAATCGGGATTTCCTTTAGAATAAAATGCCGCCACAAATACCCCCAGCGTTGAAACCACTACAAAAGTTCCCGGCTGATCTACCAGTACCGCCGTTTCTAATCCTTTTTTCCCAAATAAAGCTTCCACTATAGGATATCCTAAAAAGGACGAATTACTCAGTCCTGCCGTCAGAATCAGGCAGCCGATAAGTTTATTCGACCAGCCCATTCGTCTCCCAAGCACATGAAAAAATACAAAAGCCAGAAAAAAACTAATCCACCCCGCCCCTATTGGAAACAACAGCTCATTACTCCACTTTATTTTTGGGATATGATATAAAGTAATTGCCGGAAGACAGATGTAAATAACAATTTTATTGATTGTTTTATAAATATGAGTTGGAAACTGCTTTACATGCTGTAAAAGCAATCCTAAAAACAAAAAGAAGAATATTATAATAAAGTTGTTCATATCAAGGCTTAAAGACAAAAGTAGTTATTTATATTTAGTATTTTAGTCCTTAGTCACTAGTAATTAGTCCTTAGTAATTAGTCACTAGTAATTAGTCCTTAGTAATTAGTCCTTAGTAATTAGTCCTTAGTAATTAGTCCTTAGTGATTAGTCCTTAGTGATTAGTTATTCGTTTTTAGCTCCTGATTGTCACCAATAACTAATTTCATTATTTCTATAAAAATGCCCTACAGCTTATTATTTATCCATAAACTAACCACCATTCGACAATAAGTACTAAAAATAAGTACTAAAAATAAGGACTATGGACTAAGGACTATGGACTAATTACTAAGGACTAATTACTAAGGACTATGAACTAAGGACTATGAACTAAGGACTATGAACTAAGGACTATGAACTATGAACTAATCACTAAGGACTACGAACTAAAAAAACAAAAAAACGTTAAAATTAGTTTTTGTGTTATAAAACTCATTATATTTGTAACATATTTTATTACAGTATGCTTTCAGGTAAATTTGCCATAACGATTCACATTCTTACTTTGCTCACTAAATTCCCAAATGATTATTTATCATCAGAGTTTATTGCAGGCAGTATTAATTTGAATCCGGTTTTGGTACGAAAAGAAATTGCCAATCTAAAAGCGCATCAAATTGTAGAGAGTAAAGAAGGAAAAAACGGCGGCACAAAACTGTCAGTAGACGCTTCTAAACTGACTTTAAAAGAAATATTTGAAATGACTTTTGAATCTATAGGTTTGGGTTATGCTAAAAATCAGCCGAATCCGGATTGCCCTGTCGGGAAAAATATAAATCAGCATCTGGCTAATTTATATGCCGATATGAATGAGAAAGTCAGCGAACAATTGAAAGGAATTTCTCTGGAAGATTTTTCGAATCAGTTTTAAAACTATTTTTTTACACAAAACTGTAACATTTTTTATTACTAAATAAATTTATATATTATGAAAATCGCAATTATTGGAGCAACCGGATTTGTTGGCTCCGCTATCTTAAACGAATTAGCTGACAGAAAACACGATATTTCTGCCATTGCCAGAACACCAAAAGACTCAGCAAATGCTGTATGGATTGCAGCCGATGTATTTAATGTGGATGCTTTAGCAGAAGTATTAAAAGGACATGACGCTGTTGTAAATGCTTTTAATCCGGGCTGGACAAATCCAAATATCTACGATGATTTTTTAAACGGATCAAAAGCGATTCAGGAAGCGGTGAAAAAATCAGGTGTAAAACGTTTCATCACTATCGGAGGAGCCGGAAGTTTATATGTAGCACCCGATTTACAGGCTGTTGATACTCGTGATTTTCCAAAAGAAATTTTCAACGGTGCCAATGCCGCCAGAAACTATCTGAACATTATTAAGGAAGAGAAAGATCTGGACTGGGCTTTCTTCAGCCCTGCATTTGAAATGCATGCCGGAACTAAAACAGGAAGAACAGGAAAATACCGTTTAGGTTTAGAAAACCCTGTTTTTAACGACGAGCAGAGAAGTATTTTATCTGTAGAAGATTTAGCAGTTGTTATTGCTGATGAAATTGAAAACCCAAAACACCACCAAGTTAGATTTACTGCCGGGTATTAATTTTTTTTAGCCACAACTTGAGTGATAGCGACTGGCGAAGCAATTCACGAATTATTTTTCAACAGAATTCTCTATTTCATCCTGACGAAAGTAAAAAATTACATGAAAAATTGTGTAATCAAAATTACTGATCCCTGACAATTAGATCAGCAAAAAATGCAACAATAATTCGGGAATTCGTGGCAAATAAACAGATACAGTTTCAAAGGGACATTTGCCTTTTGAAACTGTTTTTGTTTTCAGTACTTTTACAATTCAAAAAAATGCGTTTTGTCAGATCTTACTAAACAAGCCGGCAGTTTAACTGAAAAAGCTGGAATTTCACCTCCCGAAATCACCAATGTTTCGGCTATAAACCAAATTAAAAACAAACGCAGGCAGCAGCCTTCGGCGGCAGAATTAATTTCGGGAATACTTTCAGGAAACCGAACAGCGCTCAGCCGTGCTATTACACTTGTAGAAAGCACCAATCCTGAACATAGTGCGAAGGCAGAAGAAATTATAAAAAACTGTTTACCTCACGCCAATACATCTATCCGAATAGGAATTACGGGAGTTCCCGGAGTTGGAAAAAGTACTTTTATAGAAGCTTTTGGAACGTCTTTAACCCAGACAGGAAAAAAAGTGGCCGTACTGGCTGTCGATCCAAGCAGTTCTATTTCCCACGGAAGTATTTTAGGTGACAAAACCCGAATGGAGGAATTGGTAAAAGACGAAAATGCTTTTATTCGTCCGAGTGCTTCCGGAGAAAATTTAGGCGGTGTGGCACGAAAAACCAGAGAGACTATTATTTTATGTGAAGCAGCTGGTTTTGATACTATTATTATCGAAACAGTTGGGGTCGGACAAAGTGAAACGGCCGTTCACAGTATGGTTGACTTTTTCCTTTTACTCAAAATTGCCGGTGCCGGAGATGAACTTCAGGGAATAAAACGCGGTATTATGGAAATGGCAGACGCTATTGTTATCAATAAAGCAGACGGAGATAATATAAAAAAAGCCAGCCAGGCAAAAGTAGAATTCAACAGGGCTCTGCATTTATTTCCACCAAAAAAATCAAACTGGCAGCCTAAAGTCACTACTTGCAGTTCTGTTACAAAAGAGGGCATTTCAGAAATATGGAACACGATTTGTGATTATTTTGAACTGACTAAAGAAACCGGATTCTTTCAGGAAAAACGTCGGGAACAGAACCATTTCTGGATGATGGAAACTATAGATGAACAGTTGAAATCGAACTTTTACAATCAGCCTGAGATTATGAAGCAAATAGAACAAATCAAAAAAGCGGTGCAAAATAATGAAATATCACCTTTTGCAGCCGCTCAGCTTTTATTAAATCAATATAAAAACAGCTTCTGATTCCTTAAAGCTTTTTTTATATTTCATTTATTTCACATTCATTGAAATTGTATAGGTATTTTCACTTTCCTTAATAGGGTATTTACCAGGAACTAAAATGTCTGAAGTGAATTTAAGAGATTTCACTAATTCCGGCTCTATCGTTTGTCCTTCAGGTATTACATAAACATCTCCATTTCGTAATAATACTTTTTTATGTTCCGGGGTTAAGGCACTTTTTTGAATTTCCATAACAAAATTTCCTTTTTCATTTGTAACACGTACCGGTGTTCCGTCAGGATCCGGTTTCACAAAACTGTATTTCATCCAGATGTAAAAAATAAAATTACAAAACCCTTCAGGCTGGCTGCAGTCAATATTATGTGCTCCCCAATCGCGAACAATAACACCTTCATAGTGAGGTAAATATTTTTGAGTACTCGGTTGGTTTTGCTGCTCAGTGTTTGATAACTGAGCATTTTGATCTTCAACGGATTCGTTACTACAACTGATAAGAAAAGCGGCAAACACAAAAACTAACATTACTCTAAATACTTCAGATTTTTTTTGTGGTATTTTTTTCATAATAAATAATTTAATTGTCCCTACTCTATCGCTGGCTTTTCGGGTTACGCCTTTTGATTTAGCATATATCAATTAAATTATTTTTTTGTTACCCTTTCGTTTGAATTTTAATACAAAAAAAAGTTGTTAAGTATGAAATTACACATCTAACAACTTTCTTTTTTAAATGAATTAAAAAATTATTTTTCCATAAAAAGATCTAAAAATAACTAAGTTTTTTTCTTTGAAATTATTGAAGCTGCTTTTTAAGAATTGAAATAGCTTCATGTGCCAATTCATCTGTTAAGCCAACTAATGGACTTGTCTGAATAAGTTTTTCTTTTAAAAAAAGCGGGAGACCATTTAATGATTTATCGTCGTCAATGATTACAAAATTCTCAGAATTTAATCCGGAAACATACCAGTTTTGAATTTCTTTCTTACGGCTCAAACAAAGTAAATTATCCGGCAGCCTGTCAATTGTATTAACCTCTATTTTCCTTAATTTAAAAATCTCATACCATTCGGTTATTGAATATTTGAATTTATGCGAAGTAGTCAATACAATACCGGCATTGGTTTCAGAAATAATTCTCTGGAGTGCTTTTACCGCTTTAGGGCTGAAAGCCGGAAATTCATCGATTAAAAACTCAGGTCTCTTCCATAAGCTGGCAGGAACCATGACGCCGTCTATATCTAACAATATCAACATAATTTTTAATAAAAAGGTACACAGGTTCAAAGGTATTAAACTTCCTTATTTCCTTAAACCCGATCTTTAAACACTTTGATATAAAATTAAAAAGGTCCAAAGAGTCAGAGTTGTTACCCCTGCACCTTTGAACCTTTGTTACTTTGAACCTTTGTACCTTATTTAGCCCTAAGTTTGTATTTACTTTCTTTATATAAATTTCCAGCTGTAATGACATGTGCCAAAGCATCTTTTGCTAATTCTTCATTTAATTTAACCGGAATTAAGGTCGTATCGTTTTTAATTTCAAATTGAAGCGGTTTCAGATTTGGCTGCATGATGACAACCTGATTTTCAACTCTGAAGGCATTGATATCATTAAACTGCATAATGGATCTTCCCGGTACTTTTGGATCTAATTTACTTAGATTCCTACCTACCATTGGTGTTTCAAACGGAAGTCCTAAATAACTTAATAAAGTTGGCGGAATATCAATCTGGCTGGCTAATCTGTTATAAACAGCTCCTTTTGGAACACCCGGCCCCATAATAAATGCCGGAATGTGAAATTTATTTATGGGTACTAAATTTTTACCATACGTTCTGGTATTGTGATCAGCAATTACAATAAAAATAGTATTCTTAAAATATTCTTCTTTTTTAGCCATTTCAAAGAATTTTCCAATCGAGAAGTCGGCATATTTCATGGCGTTGTTTACCGTGGCCGCTTTTTTATCATACGGCTTGATTCTTCCGGCCGGATATTCAAACGGCTCATGGTTTGAAGTTGAAAACATCAGAGAGAAAAAAGGTTTTTCGCCTTTTGATTTGAAATAGTTATTGGCTTTGGTAACCAAATCTTCATCAGAATACCCCCAGGTTCCTTTAAACGCATATTTATTCCCGTCTGACTCAAAATCGGTCTGGTCTACAATATCCGTAAAACCATTTCCGTTGAAAAACGAAGCCATATTATCAAAATTGGCCATTCCGCCATAAATAAAGCTCGTATCGTAGCCTTTATGTTTTAAAGCATCTGCCAGTGTAAAAAATCCCTGCTGCGAATTTCCTAACTTCACTACACTTTCTGACGGTGAAGGCAGAAATCCGGTTACAACGGCTTCGATTCCGCGTACGCTTCGGGTTCCGGTACAATACAAATTGGTAAACAACAATCCTTCTTTTGACAATTTGTCAAATTCCGGTGTCAGCGGTTTTCCGCCTAAAATCCCAACATATTCTGCCCCTAAACTTTCCTGTAAAAAGATGACCAGATTGTAAGGCTTCTTCAAAACAGAATCCGGCTGCTGTACGTGTAAAAACGGAATATCAGCATCGGTAAAATCTTTTGGACCGGCGATCATGTATTTCTTTACACGGGCAATCGCTTCGACTTCATCCATTTTACCATACATTTTGGTATTTCCCTCATTTTTAATCGAATATGCAGCAAAGGCAACCGTATAAAATGAATTTAATCCCAAAGTATTGGTAAGCTGATCTGTTGAGAAAACAGCATTACTGGCATTAATTGGTCGTTTTGAAGTAAGACTGGAACGTGCCCCGAAAAACAATAAAAAAGCAACTAATGGAAAAAGCATCAATTTTAATTTATACTGAGTGCTTGTTGTGTGGAAATATTTTTTCCCTTTTTTGAAAGCAAAATAAATCACAACTCCCAAAATCAAAAAAGTCACGATAATCGAAGTCAGATAGCTTTTTAAAAGCATGCCCACGACTTCTTTCGGATAAATAAGATAATCTAAGAAAATCTTGTTTGGACGGGTATCGTACTGCTTTACAAAATCGGGTGAAGCTAATTCTACAAAAAGAATCAGAAACAGAAATAAGAAACTGTAAACAACCAGAAACTTATTAGTAAACTTTATCCAGTTATTAGGCAGAAAAGTAATTAAAACGGCGGGCAGGAATGATAAATAACAAAGTAAAATCAAATCCATTCGAAGACCAATTGGAAAAATATACCAGAAATCCGGTGTCTGCTCTACCCTTTCTTTAAAAAGAAAAAATAAAAAGATTCGGCTTAAAGTCGTAATCAGTAATCCTATCAATATAAAATTGAAAATAGGTTTTAAGTAACTTAATTTTTTCATTAAATGAATTGCGTTGTTATAGTTGAAAATAAAACGTTAAGAATAGTTTTATTCTTCGTAACGGTTTACCTCTCTGTCGTAAAACTCATTTGCTTTTTCGATCAAACCTTCCATTTCAGCATTTAATTCTGCTTCATCAAGATCTTCGGCTTCTTCTAAAAATTCAACCTCATCATCTTTTAAATTGATTATAAATCTTGGATAATCCAGGTGAATGATAAAAATATCATCCGGAAAATCAGTGTTGTCTCCAAGTAAAAATTTAGGTAATTCCATTTTTATTTTAGTTTTAAGTATTTCAAATTACATATTTGAAACTGAATTAATATTTAATTTTTTATTCGTCAGATAGTGAAAGCGAATGTATAAAAATGTCGCGGCGGCAGTTAGTCCGGCCAAAAGTCCAATCCATACGCCCTGCGCTTTCAGAGAGGTATGTTCTCCCAGGTAGTAGGAAATTGGGAAACCGATAATCCAATAGGCCACAAAGGTAATATACATGGGTATTTTTACATCCTGCAGTCCTCTTAAAGCTCCTAAAACCACTACCTGAACTCCGTCTGAAATTTGAAAAACCGCCGCAATAATCAGCAGTTTGGAAGCAACTGCTATTACTTCGGTATTATCCAGAACCTGTCCGGTATTTTCCATATTCAAAAAGATGTGAGGCAGATAATTATGAAAAACAATAAACAGGATCGCAAAAAAAGTTTCGAGTATAACAGCCAGTAAAAAAATAGAGCGGGCTACAATCACGAGTTTTTTGAAATCATTTAATCCTCTCTGGTTACTTACCCGGATCATAGACGTTACACTTAACCCCATCGCAAACATAAAAGTCATCGAAGCCAGACTCAAAGCAATCTGATTGGCAGCCTGACTGGTTTTTCCAATATTTCCGCAAAGCCAGATCGAAGCGGTAAATAACACCACTTCAAAAAGCATCTGCATTGCAGACGGAAACCCGATACTGATAATCTTTTTTATAGTGGCTTTTTTGATTTCATCAAAACTGAAACCTTTAAAGAAACGTTTTAAATCTTCTCTTCTGGACAGCATAATATGCATAAACATAACCAGAAATATTCTTGAAATAACAGTGCCCAATGCTGCCCCGATAATACCCATTTTTGGAAAAAACCAGACTCCGTAAATCAAAACATAATTGATTCCCACATGCAGTACATTGGCCATTACCATAGCGTACATAGAATATTTCGTCAGCGACATCCCGTCAGCAAATTGTTTATAACCCTGATACATAATTAAAGGAATCAAAGAGAAAGCCACCCAGCCCAAATAGGGTTTTGCCAGTACAATTACATCGGCAGGCTGTTTTAATAATTCCATTACAGGTTTTGCACACATAATAACACCAAAAAGCACCAATCCTAAAATGGTACATAAAAATAAACCGTGGTGAAAAGCGGAACGGATTTTACCATCATTCTTTTCGGCATCGCCTTCGGCTACAATTGGGGTAATTGCGGTTGAGAAACCGATTCCCAGTGACATGGCAATAAAGATCATACTGTTTCCTAATGAAACCGCCGCCAGTTCAGTACTTCCGATTTTTCCCACCATAATATTGTCGACTATACCAATTAAAGTATGGCCAACCATTCCTAAAATAACAGGATAAGCCAATTTTAAATTATAGGAAAACTCTTTTGTGTACTGCTGTAAATTCACTTGTATTCTTTTTTAGTGCGCAAAGATAATCAGAAGCTTCGAATTCTGTCCTATTAATAAAAATATAAGCCAATCTTAAGCCTAAAATTGACAGACCATAATATTATATAACGATTTTTAAAAATTATATAACAAGCTGCAAAGGCCTCTATTCTACTTTTACATTATTAATAATTCAAAAATATTTGCCATGAGAAAGTTTCAGTTTATATGCCTCGCTGCGTTTGCCATTTTATTCACCAATACAACTTTTGCTCAGGACAATGCAGCAACAAATTACGATCAGGGATTTAGATTAGGTTTTGGACTAAACGGTGGTATTCCAACCGATAATGATTATGACTGGTCGCTTGGCGGGGACGTTCGTTTACAATATGACTTATCTAAAAAGACCTCATTAACACTGACAACAGGTTTTACAAATTTGTTTTTAGGAAAAGATGATTTAGGAAATGACATTAAAGATTTAGGATTTATTCCGGCTAAAGCTGGTTTTAAAGCTTTTATCTGGGAAGATCAGTTCTATGTATTAGGTGAAGTAGGTGCTGGTTTTGCAGTGACAAATGGTTACGACGACACTACGTTCTTATGGGCGCCGGGAATTGGATATGCTAATAAATACATTGATATCAGCCTGCGTTACGAGGACTATCAAAAATTCAAAACCAATCAGGTAGCTTTACGTCTCGCCTACGGTTTTGATTTATAAAAAGAAAGGTTTATTTTATTTTTTTGTTTTTGGTAACAAACCCGGAAGTTTCATAGTCTTCCGGGTTTTGTATTTTAATCCGGCTGCAGATTCTTTTTAAATTACTCTTCACTTTATATAACCTACTTTTTCTTTAAAGCAAACCCGACAGGTTTTTAAAACCTGTCGGGTTTAACTTCTGATGCTTAAAAAACCATTAAACTTCAATCTTAAAACGGTTTGTAAGTTCATCCAGATAAAACCTGACAAGTTTTAAAAACCTGTTAGATTTCGCTATTCAATCCTGTAAAATACTCTGAACCTTTGTCGCTTTGCAGCTTTGAACCTCAAAAGAAAACGACAGGTTTAACTTCTAATTCAACACTACTTACTCCTTTTCTAGTGTTTTCTTATAAAGTGCAAAATTAGCTTTGATCTTATCATCCAGTTCCGGTTCTTTTATATCGGTATATTGTTTCATTTCTTCCCAGATAATTTTGGCTACGATATAACGTGCCATTTCTTTATCATCTGCCGGAACAATATACCAGGGAGCGTGTTTGGTCGAAGTTTCATTTATCGCCTCTTCGTAATACTGCTGGTATTCGTCCCAGTGCTCCCGTTCTTTTAAATCTCCGGGAGAAAACTTCCAGTGATGCTTTTCTTCTTCCAGACGGCGTAGTAAACGCTGACGCTGTTCTTCTTTACCCAGATGCAGGAAAAACTTCATCACAATCGTTCCGTTCTGTGCTATGTGTTTTTCAAAATTATTAATTTGTTTAATTCTCCTTTCCCAAAATTCGGGTGTAATATCCTCTACAGCTTTTATATCCGGTAAATTCTCTGCCAGAATATATTCAGGATGTACACGGGTCACCAAAACATTCTCATAATGCGTTCTGTTGAAAATAGCAAACTTGCCTTTTTCCGGTAAAGCAATATAATGACGCCATAAATAATCATGTTCCAGCTCTGTTGAATTTGGGGTTTTAAAACTATGCACCACTACTCCACGCGGATTAAATTCTTTAAAGACTTCCCTTATCAGACTATCTTTTCCTGCGGTATCCATTCCCTGAAGGCAGATCAAAACGGAGTATTTATTATGAGCATACATGACATCCTGAAGTTCACTCAGTTTAGCCTGAACCTTATCGAGTTTTTCTTCTTTCTCATCATCATCAGCATCTGTTTTTAATAAGGTTGGAATTTTACTTAGTTTGATTTTATCTGTAACTTTAAAATCTTTCGGGTCTATTGATTTCATAATTTCAAAATTTGTATCATAAATATAGTAATTTTACGAATTCTGGTAACTATCGCAATTGTTCTTCAGCCTATTAATTTAGGTTTTGTCAATCCATTTTTAAAAGAATAATTTAAAACATCTCCAAATCTATAATGACAAAAAGTTTTCTGGTTTTATTTTTTATGGCATTTATGACAAATGCCCAAACAAATCCCAAAGTCAGTATTGAGGAATTAGTGTCGGATTTTATAAGAGATCAAAAAATCGACACGATTATCACTTATGAAAAAATTTCTCCCGGAAATACTATCATTATTTTAGAACCTCCCTCAGATGAAAAGGATACTTGTTTTAATGATTTAACTAATCATCCAGTTTATCTCTTTTGGAAAAAAGAAGGTAAAGTTTATATGACGAAGATTAATTATTGTTACGAGTACGCTGTTATAACGCTTGAAGATTCCTCCTTTTGGGAAATGTATTTCTTGAATAAAACCGCCATCGATAACGAAAAAGTAAAACCTTTTGAATACATAACTGTCGAAAAAACCAAAAAAGTAAGATACACTATAGGTATAAGTCATTCAACTTTACAGAAATTAGGTATCCTAATAAATGGAGATAAAACAGAAAAATTATTCGATATATTTGATTTGCAAAAAGAAAGCGGAGGCCTGATTAACCTCAATTATAAAAACAATATAAACCTGAAGAGCAAAAAAATCACTGATATTCTGGAAAAGATAGTCAGCGAAGCAGAAACAAACGACAGGTTAAAAAAAATAAAATCAAGATAATCTAAAGACATAACAATTCATGGAAAAATTCACCTTAGAAATAGTATTTCAAATCATCGGAATCGGTTCGGCATCAGGATTATTTTATAATAACGATGCACTTTATGTCATTGGCGACAACAGTGGATTTTTATACGAATACAACATACAGAATCAGCAGTTAAACCAGCATGCCCTTATCGACAATCCGACACAGAACATCCCTAAAAACCTAAAACCCGATTTTGAATCAATTACACATCATAATGACACTCTTTATGTTTTTGGTTCCGGTTCAACGGAAAACCGAAACAAAATGATTGAGTTTGATTTGAAATCTAAAACCGTTTTACAAAAAAATAATCTGGTAGATTTATATGCTTTGATGCAGAGCTTCGGCGAAATAAAACCGGAAGATTTCAATTTAGAAGGGGCTGTTTTCGATGGCGAAAACTGGTATCTATTCAATCGCGGCAATGGTATTTCAAATAAAAACACCATTTTTACGATTCATGCCAAAAGCCTGGGAGATGAATTTGCCCTGATTTCTGTAAACTATAAACTGCCCAAAATAAAAGGCGTTCGTTCCAGTTTTACAGACGCTGTTCTGGTTGAAGATAAAATCTATTTTCTTTCGACTGCCGAAGACACCAAATCAACTTATGACGATGGCCAGATCTTAGGAAGTTTTATTGGCCGAATCGATCTTAAAACCATGAAAATCGATTTTACGCAAAAAATTACTTCAACTAATAAATTTGAAGGTTTGACGTTCTATAAAAAAGAAAATAATAAAATTGAGTTTTTACTTTGTGAAGATAATGATACAGAGCTTTTAGAAACTAAGATTTATAAATTGACTTTGCCTGTTAAATAAAACTTTGTGAATCTCGGGGGAAAAAATTATTCCACAAAGATTCGCAGAGATTTTCGCATAGAAACACAAAAGTTTTCAATTACAATATTAACGTAGAGACGCACTGAAGAGCGTCTACGCAAAGAATGACAAAATAGAATTTGTAAAATTATTGCGGATTCTCTAACGTTAGACGCACTGCAGTGCGTCTCTACAGAAAAAAAACCTTTGTAACTTTGTTTCTTTACAACTCTGAACCTTAAAAAAAATTTTCATCATCGTCCCAACCTTTTTATCTTTTTATCTCTCTATACAAGAAAGACAACAATTGTGATAAACGAGACTCAAATAGCAAACTGTAAAAAAATGCACCGTGATGCCCAGCGTCAGGTGTACGAATACATGGCGCCAAAGTTGTACCGCCTTTGTAAAAGATATTTAAAAAAGGAAGAAGAAATTGAAGAAGCCCTGGCCGATTCTTTCTTTACTATTTTCACCAAACTCGATCAGTTAAAAGAGGCTTATGCATTTGAAGCCTGGGCCAGAAGAATAACTGTAAACCATTGTCTGGCCACGATTCGAAAAGAAACCAACTTCAATATGTATTTAGACGACGTAAAAATGCTTTCTCAGCCTTCTGTCGGCGAACTGAATACATTAGAAGAAGAAGATTTACTTAATTTATTAAACCACATTCCGGACGGCTGTAAAACGGTGTTTAACCTTTTTGTTATTGAAGGTTATGCTCACAAAGAAATAGCCGAAATGCTGAAGATCTCCGAAGGCACCTCGAAATCACAATTGAATGCCGCTAAGACCAAACTGAAAGAACTGGTTAATAAACTGTATTATCAAAAAGCAAAATAGTCATGGACAATCAAGATAAATTATTCGATAAAATAAAACAAGCTTCGCAAAATGCCGAGTTTAAAGGCTTTCCCGAAATGGAAAAAGTCTGGTCACGTGTGGAAGATAAGCTGGACCGAAAGGAAGATAAAAAAACGATCGTATTGTGGAAAAAAATTGCCGTTGCGGCCTCTTTTTTATTACTTGTTTCTTTAGGGTTTCAATTTTTTAAAACAGATCAAAATGCAGCTGTTGAGGCTACTAAAGTGGTAATAAACGAGCCGGAAAAAAAACCTGTTCAAAATGCCGAGGAAAGCAATATGACGGTTTCGGCAGATTCCCTTTTAGTACCCAGAGAAGAAGCTCTTAAAATTCTGGACAAACAAATTAAAGGGCAGACAAATGTAGCTGTTCACGAAATAAAGACTCCGCCGCAGTCAATAATTAGTCCTCCTGTTATAACCGAAAAAGCCAGTTATGATGCCATAATGGCAACACCAGCACCAATGCCTGTGCAGGAAGAAGAAAAACAGGAAGAAAATATACTCTCAAAGTCTAAAATACACACAGAACCTGATTCTAATTTTACAAAAAGAGCCCCAAAAGAAGCTTTTAGTGCCACAGAAAAACAAGTTCCCTCAGCCCGAAAAAGTACTCCTCTGGTTGTGCTTAACGGAAATGCGATGGCACATAGCAACGATGCCCAAAAAGATAAAATGATGCAGGACGAACTTCCTAACTTAAACCCGGAAAATGTAGACTCCCTTGTAGTTCTGGATGAACCGCTCTACATTATTGACGGCATTTATTATTCAGAAAATGATTTGTTCGGGAACAACCCAACAAGCCCTTACGCACCTCTGGACAAACAGGATATCAAAACCATCACTATTTTACAAGACCTGGAAGCTACTTCAAAATACGGAGAAAAAGGCAGAAAAGGAGTAGTTATCATCACCACTAAAACGGGAAAACCATCTCAGAAAAAATAAATCTGATTCTCAAAATCTTTGCCGGAGTCAAATACTCTGGCAAAGATAAAACACACTTTTTATTAAAAAACATCATCATGAAAAACGTAAAACTTCTTTCATCTGTCCTTTCTATGCTTATTTTTTTCATCACCAGTGCACAGGAAAAAAAAGCTTCCGAAAACAATTCAACAGCAACAAAACTCACAAATCAGTCTTCTTCCATTTCAAGAGACACTATTCCGGAAGTTCTGGTTTCTCCCAATTCTCTTACTCCGCAGACTAAACCTTCCAGAGTTTTCATATGCTCAGCATACAGAACTTCTATGAAAGAACCTTTATATGTTTTGGATGATGTTATTATAAATACCGTTGAGTTCTCTAAAATAAATCCCAATAATATTGAATCTGTAAAAGTTCTAAAGGGTAATGAAGCGATCGCAGTTTATGGCAGTCAGGCTTCAAATGGCGTTGTCATTATTGTCAGCAAAAACTGATTTCTAAAAAACGGTCAATTAGTTCACAGGACAATTCAATTCATAAATATTTTTTTACATTTGAAGCTAATTCTAAAAGCTAATTTTATAAACGTATGAACCCAATTTTAAGCCAGAATCTATTTTTAGTAAAAGAACATATCGGCATGTTTAAAGCCGCCAACAACTATGACATTTACGATCCGCAGACGAATCAGATTATCATGAACTGCCGTGAAAACAATCTGGGCTTTTTTACCAAAATATTTCGTTTTACAGATTATAAAAGAGCCACTCCGTTTGATATCGAGATTACAACTGCAGCAGGCGAAAAATTAATTTCGGTAACAAGAGGCGTTGCGATTTTCCGTTCAACAGTAGAAGTTTTTGATGAAAAAGACAGACTGATAGGAACTTTCAAACAAAAGTTTTTCTCTATTGGCGGTAAATTTGAAATTTTAGATCCAAATGGAAAACCTGTTGCCACACTGCAGGGAAGATGGACTGGCTGGGATTTTAAATTTTCACACGAAAACAGACAGCTGGCTCAGGTAAGTAAAAAATGGGCCGGACTTGGAAAAGAATTTTTCACCAGTGCCGATAATTATGTACTTCAAATTGAAGAAACTGTCTCGCCTGACAGTCCGCTCAGACAATTAATTCTTGCTGCTGTTATGTGTATTGACATGGTTCTGAAAGAATAATAAAGTTGTTAAACTTACATTAAGAAAACCTCTAAAAGCATCATTTTAGTTTTCAAAAGCTTTATTTTTGTTAGACTTAAAATGATGCTTTCTGCATTTCTAAAAATACAATCATGACCGACTTAAAGAATAAAAATGCACTTATTACAGGTGCTGGAAAAGGAATTGGAAAAGCTGTTGCCATTGCATTGGCTAAAGAAGGCGTAAACTTAATTCTGGTTTCAAGAACCCAAAACGACATCAGTCAACTGGCAGAAGAAACTTCAAAACTGGGCGTAAAAACTATGGCTATTTCTGCCGACGTTTCAGATATTAATTCTATCAACTCTGCAGTAGAAAAAGCAATCACTGAATTCAAAAGTATTGACATTCTAATCAACAGTGCCGGAATTGCTTCTTTTGGAAAGTTCTTAGAATTAGAACCTGAAGCCTGGGAAAGAATTATTCAGGTAAATTTAATGGGAACCTATTACACAACTCGTGCTGTAATTCCAAATATGATCGAAAGACAAACCGGAGATATTATAAATATTTCTTCAACGGCAGGTTTGAACGGAAACGCATTGACAAGTGCTTACAGCGCGTCTAAATTTGCGGTTTTAGGTCTCACGGATTCTTTGATGCAGGAAATGAGAAAACACAACATTCGTGTAACAGCCTTAACGCCAAGTACAGTAGCCACAGATATGGCCAAAGACTTAAACTTAACCGACGGAAATCCGGAAAAAGTGATGCAGTCTGAAGATATGGCCGACTTAATTATTGCACAGCTAAAATTAAACCGCAGGGTTTTTATCAAAAACAGCAGCATCTGGTCTACTAATCCTTAATAAAAATTAAATTCCAAATTTTTGAAATTCCAAATTCCAAAACACTATAGAAACTGGGATTTGGAATTTTAGTACTGGATTTTTTTTAAAACAATTATGATGGAACATTATTTAAGACAATTGATTGCCATAGAATTTCAGGATAAAAAAGAAATTTTTACGGGTTTTCTAATTGATTATTCTGACGATTGGATTTTACTTCGAAACAATCCTGTCGATTACATTCTGGATGGTTTTGTAATTCTTAAAAATAAAAACATAGAAGCTGTTCACAGAGATCAGGATCTGGCTTTTACAGAAAAAGTGATTCGCCTGAAAGGGTTAAAAACGAATGCTGAAGATATTATTCCTATTCGTGATTTAGAGTCAATTCTAAGCTATATCAGTGCTAAACATGGGATTTTTCAGATTTCTAAAAAATCATCAAAATCAGCTTATCTGGGAAAATTAATTTCTCTGACAAATGAAGAACTCCTGATTGATTTTCTGGACACCAAAGGACAATTTGGCGGAGAATTAGCTTTTAATCCTGAAAAAATAAGGGTCATTGAATTTGACACCGATTATATCAATTCGTTGAAACTGGTTATTCAGGATACTAAATAGCATAAAAACAAGAAAGTCCTTTTTTATAAAGGACTTTCTTGTTTTATACTGATTACACAAGGCAGTTTTCAGGCTGTCCTTTAGAATATTTTCTCCCGAAATATCAAACTTTACATTTAAACTTCTGCCAGTTTATTTAAAAACTCCATACGAACACTTCCGTCTTCATCAATTTTGGTTAGATTGATTTCGTGCAGTGTATTTATTAATTCAGGATTCCATGGTGTTTTTACTTTTACGTAATTTTCGGTAAAACCATGAATATAACCTTCTTTGTTTTCTCCTTCAAACAAAACGGTTCTGTTTGTTCCCAACTGGCTTTCGTAAAAAGCACGGCGTTTTTTAACAGATAAACCTCTCAGCATTTTGCTTCGTTTTGCCCTTACATTAGCCGGAACAACTCCCTGCATAGCGGCTGCTTCTGTATTATCTCTTTCAGAATAGGTAAAAACGTGTAAATACGAAATATCCATTTCATTTAAAAAATGATAGGTTTCTAAGAAATGTTCGTCTGTTTCTCCCGGAAAACCTACAATTACATCCACTCCAATACAGGCATGAGGCATCACTTCGCGAATTTTATTCACACGGTCTGTATATACTTCACGTAAATAACGGCGTTTCATTAATTTTAAAATATCGTTGCTGCCTGACTGTAGCGGAATATGGAAATGCGGTACAAAAGTTCTGCTTTTTGAAACAAAATCAATCGTTTCATTTTTTAATAGATTCGGTTCAATAGAAGAAATTCTTAAACGTTCGATGCCTTCCACTTTATCTAAAGCCTGAACTAAATCCAAGAAAGTATGTTCGTGTTTTTTATTTCCAAACTCTCCTTTTCCGTAATCACCAATATTTACTCCGGTTAAAACAATTTCACGGATATTCTGCGCCGAAATTTCTTTGGCATTTTTAAGTACATTTTCCAAAGCATCACTTCTCGAAATTCCTCTTGCCAGCGGAATGGTACAATAGGTGCATTTATAATCACAGCCGTCCTGAACTTTTAAAAAGGCACGGGTACGGTCACCGATAGAATAACTTCCCACATAAAAATCAGCTTCAGCAATTTCGCAGGAATGCACTTCACCCATATCATTTTTACTTAAGTCATGAATATAATCGGTGATTTTAAACTTTTCTGTAGCTCCAAGAACCAGATCAACTCCGTCAACTGCGGCTAGTTCTTCGGGTTTCAGCTGTGCATAACATCCTACCGCGGCTACAAAAGCTTTATCATTCAGCTTCATTGCTTTTTTGACAACCTGCTTAAACTGCTTGTCAGCATTATCTGTTACGGAACAGGTATTGATGACATAAATGTCTGCTATTTCTTCAAAATCTACACGATCGAAACCTTCATCCTGAAAATTTCGGGCAATCGTTGATGTCTCTGAGAAATTTAATTTGCAGCCAAGCGTATAAAAAGCAACTTTTTTTCTATTTTCCATGGGAATACACTACATTTATAAGTAGTAAGATATTATATTTACATCTCTTTTAAAGAGTTTGCAAATTTACATACAATATTCTTTAAAATAAAATCAATAATAGACTATATATCAATATTTTGCATTAAACATCTGTTTTTGATGGATATTTAAAACTATATTAGTAAATTAACGTTCATAAAAATCTTCCTGTTGAGACAGGCTCTAATTTTTTGATTCGATAAGAATAAAATGACAAAAACATCGATTAAATGCAAATTTTATCGATTAACTACATTTTTTAACTGTTTAAATTTAAATTTTCTTACATTTAACTTTGTTTAGATATTTGGGCTGATTTAATCAGGAATCTAAAAAAATTACGTGTTTATATTAATATTATAACAAATCATGCATAACAATTTTGAATTTCAACCGTTATGTTGTTGTTTTGTTATTAGAAACAAGGGGAACGCCGAAAACCAGAAAGAGTAGGCAACAATTAAAAAAATTAAAAACTCCATTATGAAAGCATTTTTACCCACAATCTGCTTGATGTTCTTAACCATTTTTAGTTCGCAAGCGCAAACTAATGCACCAGCTGCACCTGCTAATCCTTTTCCATCTATTAGTACTTTGACAAATTGGGCTAGTTTAAATTCCCAGTCACAGTTTGACATTGCTATTCGTGCTGTTGGATTTAAATTTGAAGTAAAAGAGCCAGGTGCTGAATCTACTGCATATACTTATATTCGTAAAGTAACTGTAAATGATGTGAACTATACAGACAGAATCGTATACAGAATTACTAATAATAACTCTGCAAGTATTATTTCATTGGTAACGGCTTCTACAGACTTAGTAAGTTTATACACGCCGCAATTGGCTACTTTTAAAAATAACAATTGCAAAACTGAAATGTCTAAAGATAAAAACACTACCTGCAGCTGTTACGAAAGCGCTAATTTCGCTATCGATCTTTGCGACGAACGTGTAAAATTAACAATGGGCGACGGAAACAAATATTTTGTTTCGGTAGCAAAAAAATAATTCAAAAGAAACCACGTTTTCCAAATCTTTGCAGGCTTCTCAGCTTTCAAAGATTTGGAGCGGATTTCTTTAAAATGGTTTTATAAGTTTGGATTTTTGATCTCGTACCAGACTTCTGTTTCTCCTTCATATTCAAAAGAGTTTACATATTGCAAGCCCAGTTTTTCGAGAATTTTTCTTGAGTTTTCATTGCCTTGATCCGCATAGGCGTACAATGCCTCAACTTTCATTTCTCTAAATGCATATTCTATAAAAGCTTTTCCAGCTTCACTTGCATAACCTTTCCCCCAGTGTTTTTCGATAAAACGATAGCCAATTTCATAAAAATCTTTATGGTTATTTATCTCATAATCGATAAACTTAATTCCGGACCAGCCAATAAATTCATTGGTTTCTTTCAGTATCACGGCCCAGCGTCCGGTTCCAAAATCCTTGTACTGCTGCTGAAGATTTTCAATGTATGCTGCACTCTGCTCAATAGTAGTAACGGGTTTATTGCCCAGATAAATATGAACATTAGGATTAGAATCCAGCTCGAACATTCCATCCAAATCAGAAATAACAACTTCTCTTAATACTAAACGTTCTGTTTCAAGTGATTTTTTCATCATACTTTAATTTAGAATATATTTTTGCACTACTTCGGCCACCCCGTCATTATTATTGGATGCTACAATTAAATCGGCTTTATCACGCAGTTCCGGTGTCACATTATCTACCCAGACACCAAGTCCGGCATATTCGATCATGGTCAAATCATTTCCGGCGTTTCCAACCGCGATAATTTCACTTTGAAGAATACCAAGTTTTTCTGCCAAAAGTTTTAAACTCGCCGCTTTATCAATTCCGTTCTGCGCTGCTTCAAGAAAAAAAGGTTTTGACATTGAAATACTTAAATGCGGCATCACTGTTTTTAAATCTTTTTCAACTTCCTTTAAGTAGGCTGGATTCTCCAGTAAAATACATTTTACGGCAGGTCTGTCAACATAATCTTTAAAACTAGTCACTTTGTGATGTACCATTCCGGTAATTTCCTTTTCAACCTCTATATACTCCGAATCAGTTTCACTTATGATTTCATTATCCAAATACGTAATAATGTGTGTTTTTGTTTTCAGACTGTAATCGTATAAATCATGAATCTGATCTACAGTCAGTTTCTGCTCAAACAAAATTAAATCGTCTTTTACCCTGCTGATGATAGCTCCGTTAAACGAAATCATATAAGAATTATCAAGTTCAAGTTCCTTTGCATAAGCGGTCATCGCAGAAGTAGGACGTCCTGACGCCAAAACGATATGCACGCCTTTTGCTTTGGCTTCTAATAGTACTTTTTTATTACGGTCCGAAATTCTGTGGTCATCTGTCAACAAGGTATCATCCATGTCCAGAACTAACATTTTGTATTGCATTTTTATTTTAGTTTTCAGTCTCAGTAATAGTGTACAGTCCCAAACCGGGAACGGTAACTAAAAACCGAGACTCTTTAATTTATTCTAATATAACTTTTAAATCCTTGCAGAAATCTTCGTCTTCATTCATCACATAACTTACACTCCCGCACTGAAAACTGTGACTGAAAACTGAGACTCTTTAACTTATTGTAATATAACTTGTAACTCCCTCTGAAAATCTTCATTTTCATTCATCCCAATATGTTCCTGATTTTTTAACGGATAAAAATGGGCCTTTTCTTTTAAAAGTTCTTTTAAGCGTACCGAATTATCAAAAGGAATCAACAAATCCTGTGTTCCGTGAAAAATATAAATGGGTGATTTTACTTTTGGGAGGTAAATATTGGTTTCCAGACTAAACTTTTTCATAAAATCCGGAAACAACGGAACTTTTGAACTGGACAGTTCTAAAAAATTATAATACGGAGACTGCAGAATAAGGGCTTTAGGTTTATTCTCTACTGCCAGTTTGGCGGCAAATCCGGAACCAATAGAATATCCGGCAATTATAATGTTATTTTCAGAATATCCTGAAGAGACAGAATGATATACAATCGAAATATCTTTTGATAATTGTTCTTCATTTTCAATTTCACCTTCACTTTTCCCAAAACTTCTGTAATCTAAAATAAAAATATCATACTCTAAAGAAGTATATATTTTGGCAATTCTGCCCCAGGTTTCCAGTGTTCCTGCATTTCCATGAAGATAAAAAACCAATCCTTTTGAGTGTTCCGCTTTAAACAGCAGACCGTTAAGAATACTTCCGTCAAACGATTTGATATTAATTTCTTCAAATTTCTGCTGGTAATCAAATCTATAATCTTTAGGCAGTCTGGAACTGTGAAAAACAAATGCAGCCTGATTAAAATACACGTAGGTAATCATTAAAACATATACAATCAGAAAAAAGCAGAGCAGTACGATTGAGAAGAATTTAATGGTTTTAAAAATTTCCATACGTTACAAATACAAAATTGATTATGAGATTTTAAGTAAAAGTTTATTCTGCCTTCTGATATTCATAAGTAAGATTATAATCGGTGCCGGCCCAAAACAGAAACAAAAAAGCACCAGTATTACTTGATGCTGTATTTATCAACAGATTTTGATTTTTAGTCAGCCCAATTCTTCTTTTATTATTGTTGCAGCCGCCAAAAAAATACGGAATTCCGGTACATTTCAAAAACGTATTATCCAGATAAAACATTCCCTTTTTTATTTTACCCGAAAGAACTGTATCCTTAATAATCACAGAATCTTCGTAGACTTTTAGGGAGATCATATGAGGATTCTGAAACTTAAGATCCATCACGATGCTGCCTGCCGCATTCTTTTTTACTATTACACTGGCGGCATTCCTGTTTAAGAGCACCTTGTAAGCATTATCTTCCCGCAGCGAATCAGTACTTTTCTCTGAATTCTTAATGGTTCCGTGAGTATTATAGGGATATTTTAAAACCGGATTAAGTATGTAGGTTCCTTCAAGTTTGGTAATGTTTTGTAATTCCAGATCCTCCAGGTTGTTTCGAAATGATTTCTTTGAAAAACTGGCACAGCTAAAAAGGCTGACACTTAAAACTATCACAAGCAAAAAATGCAGATATCCTGTTCTCATACGATTGTTTTTCAATTACAAATCAGGCAGTATGGTTTATTATTCTTCCTCCTGAATTTCACCTTCTTCTTCGTCCAGTTCCTCTTCGCCCTCTTCATCCATATCAAACAAATAAGGTTCAATTAGTATTTTATCTGCTAAAATTTCGATACGTTCTGTTAATGACTCGGCAAAAATCAATCGCTGGGTTTTGGCAATACTGTTTGAAATACGCATAATTTTAGGTTCATGACGCAATTTCAAAATCGGATCGGCATCATCCAGAATAAACATTTTTAAACGGTTTACATTGTAACCGGCTGTACTAAACATATCGTTGAGTTTCGTTGGCGTTCCAATTAAAACATCAATTCCGGTTGAAACGTAATTTTTGTCATAGTCCATGTCACCTTTGTCATGTACACCGTATACTTCAAGATTGGCATATTTACCCAATTTCTCAAAAAGTTCTGTCATAGCCAGGACCTTTTCTTTGTCTTCTACAATAATTAAGGCACGCGGCGATTCTTCATTTTTACCTGTCAGCTGCTGAATCACATTCAGTACAATTGTGGTAGTTTTTCCGGTTCCTTTTGGAGAAATAATCACACAGTCAGCACCACTTTTAATAGTCGAAAACGTTTCCAGCTGCAAAACATTCGCTTCTGTTAACCCCTCTTCTATTAATCCGTCCTGTAACCTTTCGTTTATCTTTTTTAATTTCATTTTTTTTAGCTTTAAGCTATAAGCCATAGGCCGTAAGCAAAAGTTATCTATATTTTAAAAGCTTAAAGCCTAGAGCTTATAGCCTGCAGCGCGAAGCCTTTACTTGCTTGCGAACATTTTTACATCTCCTTCAGAGATCTCGTTTCCTCCCAGAATAATTAATCTTTCAACTACATTTCGGAGTTCACGAATATTTCCGGTCCAGTCATATTCCTGTAATAATTGTATAGCCTGAGCCGAAAAAGCTTTAACGGCATTCCCCTGCTCTGACGCAATTTTCTCCGCAAAATGTTTTATTAAAGCCGGAATATCATCACGTCTTTCATTCAATGGCGGTACTTTGATCAAAATTACAGCGAGACGATGGTATAAATCTTCTCTAAAACGACCTTCTGCAATTTCTGTTTTTAAATCTTTATTGGTGGCTGCCACCACACGAACATCAACTTTAATATCCTTATCAGCACCTACCCTTGTAATCATACTTTCCTGAAGTGCACGTAATACTTTGGCTTGCGCCGAAAGACTCATATCTCCAATTTCATCCAGGAAAATAGTTCCTTTGTCTGCTGCTTCAAACTTTCCGGCACGATCTTTCACTGCCGATGTAAAAGCACCTTTTACGTGTCCGAATAACTCACTTTCGATCAATTCGCTTGGAATCGCCGCACAGTTTACTTCGATTAAAGGAAAACCGGAGCGTTCGCTTTTTTCATGCAGTTGATGTGCCACTAGTTCTTTTCCGGTTCCGTTTGGCCCGGTAATCAAAACTCTGGCTTCGGTTTGGGCTACTTTATCAATCATTAGTTTAATATGATTGATAGATTCACTGTCGCCGATCATTTCATAATTTTTGCTGACTTTTTTCTTTAGTATTTTATTTTCAACAACTAATTGTTTTTTGTCTAAGGCATTACGAACGGTATTTAATAAACGGTTCAGATCCGGCGGTTTAGAGATATAATCAAAGGCTCCTAAACGCATGGTATGAATAGCGGTTTCCATATCGCCGTGACCGGAAATCATCACCATCGGAATTTCAGGTTTTATCTTTTTTACTTCTTCTAAAACCTCAACTCCGTCCATTTTTGGCATTTTGATATCGCACAAAACCAAATCGTAATCGTTGTTTTTTATTTTTTCTAATCCCGCAGCTCCATCTTCAGCCTCATCAACCTTATACGAATCATTTTCTTCTGATAAAATTTTCATCAGAACTCTTCTGATCGCCGCTTCGTCTTCGATAATTAATATTTTACTCATTTTTTTTAAGGTTCAAAGTTGCAAAGGTTCAGAGATACAAAGTTTAAAATCTTTGCCGCTATGAGGCCTTTTAACCTGTTATATAATATTTTTTCTGTGCTTTGGTGCAATTCTTAAAGCCGCTTTTCTAAATTACTAAAAATTCAAATAAAAAACTTTGAACCTTTGTAACCCTGCACCTTTGCAACTTTAAAGAGCTAGTACTTCAGCCATTTATACAATTCTTTCCAGGTAGGTTTCTTGCCGTACATTAAAATACCAATACGGTAAATTTTGGCCGCGAACCAGACTACAAGGAAAAAGGCTGCAAACAATAATGATACCGAAATTGCAATCTGCCACCATGGTACGCCAAACGGAATACGCATTAACATCACTATAGGCGAAGTAAGCGGAATCATTGAAAATACGACAGCAACCGTTCCGTGCGGATCATTGACAACAGTGAAAAATCCAATATAAACACTCAGAATTAACGGCATGAGTATAGGCAGTAAAAACTGCTGTGAATCGGTTTGATTATCCACCGCTGCCCCAATAGCCGCATAAAAGGAACTGTACAGAAAATAACCTCCTATAAAATACACTATAAAACCAATTATAATACTGGCAATAGGCAGATTCCATAATTCGGCAATATACATTTGTGCTGATCCTGATAATTGATGCTGTGCTGTCTGCATCATTTCAGGAGAAATTCTGGCAGTTGGTCCAACATTGACACCAAAAAATGCCGAGGCGGCAAACATTAACCCCAAACCAATGACAGCCCAAATTATAAACTGCAGAATGCCAGCCAAAGAAGTTCCTACAATTTTACCAATCATCAACTGAAAGGGTTTTACGGATGAAATAATGATTTCAATAATACGGTTTGTTTTTTCTTCGATAACGCTGCGCATGACCATATTCCCGTAAATGATAATAAACATCATAATCAGATAACCAAATGCGCCTCCAATTCCGATTTTAATTTCATTTAAACCTTTTAAACTTTCTTCTCCGGAAGCTTTAATCAAATGAATATTAACTTTTGACTGTGCTTTCTGAATAGCCAGTGTATCCAGTTTTGCTTCTTCAAGATTTAATTTTGTAATTTTTTCTCCAATAATATCCTGTGTGTTTTCAATAAAAGAAATACTAGGGCTGTTATTGGAAATAAATTCAATTTTACTTTCTAAATCTTTGGAATTATTTGTTTTTGGAATGACAATTAATCCGTTAAAATTTTCTTTTGTAATACTGTCCTTTAAAGCTTTTACTTCGATTTCAGACAAATCGTAATATTTAAACTCAGCTCCTTTTTTATTTTCCTTTAAAAAATCTGAGGCAAAAATTCCGGTTTCGTCATGAATGGCGATACGTTTGGTTTCGGCTTTCATTGAACTCAGGTATCCAATAAAAACGGCTATCGCCACAAACAAAAGCGGACTCAGAAAAGTCATGACAACAAAAGATTTATTGCGGACTTTGGCAATAAATTCTCTTTTTATGATCAGCGAGATAATACTCATAAATATATTTTAATTTTCAAATTTCAAATCCCAAATTCCAACTATTTCTGTCTCAAATTTGGAGTCTGGAATTTAATTATTGGAATTTAATTTTTTATTTTCGGTAACTGTCTGAATAAAAATATCGTTTATGCTTGGTATTTTCTCTACGAAATGTGTTACCTGACCACGTTGTGTCAAAACATTTAATAATTCATTCGGCATTGCATTTCCAATCTCTATATTCAGTTTTAAATCATCATTTAAAGATTTAAAACTGGCCGGAGAAACGGTAAATTTCTGTGTAATATCATACATCAGGCCTTCAACATTGCTGGTCAGAATCCCTACTTCAAAACTATTGGTTCTGAACTGACGTTTTACATCGGCCACTTTTCCTTCTATCAGCTTATTTGATTTATGGATTAAAGCAATATTCTCGCAAAGCTCTTCTACACTTTCCATTCGGTGTGTAGAAAAAATAATCGTTGATCCCTGTTCTTTCAGGGCTAAAATTTCGTCTTTAATCACATTGGCATTAACAGGGTCAAATCCGGAAAAAGGCTCATCTAAAATGAGCAGTTTTGGTTTGTGCAGCACACAGACTACAAACTGAATTTTTTGCGCCATTCCTTTAGAAAGTTCCTGAATTTTTTTATTCCACCAGCCCTGAATCCCTAAGCGGTCAAACCAGTAATCGAGCTGTTTTTTGGCTTCGGCTTTAGAAAGGCCTTTCATTTGTGCCAGGTACAAACACTGCTCTCCTACTTTCATTGAACTGTATAAACCTCTTTCTTCCGGCAGATACCCAATAGTCTGCACATGTTTAGGCTGCAGTTTTTCGCCATCTAAAATTACCTCCCCGCTGTCGGGCATTGTAATTTGATTTATAATTCTGATCAGGGAAGTTTTTCCGGCTCCATTTGGACCTAACAATCCGTAAATACTGCCTTTTGGCACATTTAATGAAACTTCGTTCAGCGCTACATAATCGCCATATTTTTTTACGACTTTATGTACTTCTAATAAGTTGCTCATGCTGTTTTTTATATTTTCTTGTAATGGCCTTTTTTATTTTCACCAACAGTGCGTAAAAGTAAATAATTCGAGCCGAATCTGCATTATAATACGCAAAAAACCCATTCTTATAAACAGGAATGGGTTTTCATTTTTATTATCTTATTAAAAAAAGCTCCGATTAAGAGAACATATCTTTTACTTTTTCAAAAAATGATTTCTCTGATTTTTCAGGGCTTGGAACAAAATGCTCGTCATTTAAAGCATTTTCAAAGAATTGCTTCTGCTCTTTGTTTAATGTTTTAGGAGTCCATACATTTACGTGTACTAATAAATCACCGCTTCCGTAACCGTTTAAACTTGGGATTCCTTTTCCTTTTAATCTTAGGATTTTTCCGGACTGGATTCCTTCTTCTAATTTAATACGAACTTTTCCATTAATTGCTTCAATATCTTTTGAAGCTCCTAAAACGGCTTCCGGGAAACTGATGTATAAATCGTAGTGAATATTCTCCCCTTCACGTTTCAGTAACTCGTGTTCCACTTCTTCGATAGCTACAATTAAATCTCCCGGAATACTATTGCTTCCTGGCGCATCGTTTCCTTTATTAGAAACTTTTAACTGCATACCGTCTACAACACCTGCAGGAATTTTGATGGATACGGTTTCATCTTCCTGTATCATTCCCTGTGCATCTGCCTCAGAAGGTTTTTTATCTAAAATCTGACCAGACCCGCCGCATGAAGGACAAGTCGACGCAGACTGCATTCTTCCTAAAATGGTATTAGTAACACGCATTACCTGTCCCTGACCATTACAAGTCGTACAGGTTTTATACGAAACTCCTTTTGCCTGAACTTTACGTTTTACTTTTACTTTTTTCTCAACACCATTGGCAATCTCTTCTAAAGTTAGTTTTACTTTAATTCGAAGATTGCTTCCTTTAGCACGACGAGGACCTCCGCCTCCGCCTCCGAAACCGCCAAATCCGCCGCCAAAAATATCACCAAACTGGCTGAAAATGTCATCCATGTTCATACCGCCGTGACCGCCAAATCCGCCGGAACCATCAAATGCCTGATGACCATACTGATCGTATTTTGCTTTTTTCTGCGGATCACTCAAAACTTCATAAGCTTCTGCCGCTAATTTGAAGTTTTCTTCTGCCTCTTTGTCGCCCGGGTTTTTATCAGGGTGGTATTTTAAAGCACTTTTTCGGTATGCTTTTTTAATTTCGGCAGCATCAGCATTTTTTGAAATGCCAAGTATTTCGTAAAAATCTTTTTTCATAATTTAGGTTAAATTCCAACACTTAAAAATTCCAAATCACAATATTTTAAATTGACTTTCAGAACCTTAGTTGCCTTTTAGTTTCCAACAACAACTTTAGGGAAACGAATAATTTTGTCTCCTAATTTGTATCCTTTTTCGATTACATCAACAATTTTTCCTTTTAGTTTGTCAGATGGAGCCGGAATTTGGGTAATTGCTTCAGCAATATCAGCATTAAAAGCATCTCCTGCCTGTATTTCAACCTGCTCTAAACCTTTAGAAACTAAAGTGCTTTTCAATTTTTCGTGAATCAACTCAACACCTTTTTTCAAATTTTCATCTTCCGACTTGTTGATCTCTACCGCTGCTCTGTCGAAATCATCTAAAACCGGCAGCATAGCCAGTAAAACTTCCTGGTTGGCTGTTTTAAATAATTCCAGGCGCTCTTTTGAAGTTCTTTTTTTATAATTTTCAAATTCTGCGAATAATCTCAAAAACTTATCTTTTTCTTTGGCCAAGTCCTGAGCTAATTGCTCCTCAACACTTAATTCATCAACAATTAACTGCTCCCCATTAGCGTTATTCTCTATCGTTGCATCATCTAATTCCTGATCGAATTCTGTATTTTCCGTAGTCATATCACTTTTATTTTTAAAAATATTCTTAAACTTCATTTTTTTATTCTTTGTTTTGAATTACAAAAGTACTGCCAAATCTTATAAAATGTCAAATTGTCACTTTATTAATTATGAGACATTTAAAAACAGGGATACTCCCCTAAAATTTTATTATAATTTTAAGACTATTACGTTTTAGTTCTTGTATATTTGAACCAAAATATAACTAAATTATTACCTGTCAAAATTGAATTTAAGGGTTGGCCTCGGTCTCTAAATAATTATTAATTCAAGTTTACCTTATATTAAAAAAAGCTTCGCCTTTAGAGAGACGAAGCTTTTTTTTATGTTTCAACTTACTAAAAGCCTTTGATCAATAATTAACAACGAGTGTTATTTTATCCTGTTTGGCACGGGCGGAGGGATTCGAACCCCCATCAACGGTTTTGGAGACCGCTATTCTACCCTTGAACTACGCCCGTAACTTAGAGGCCGCAAATTAAAAGTTTTTTTTCTTCTCCGACAACTATTTTACAGAGAGATTTTAAAAGAAATTCCTTTAAATATGAGATATCCGAAGCAAAAACCTTTATTTCAAACAGTTAACCTATATTTTTATTTCACGCAGATTTTAAAAAGATTTAGGCAGATTAGAGCAGATTATTTTATATAAAATCAAATTAAATCTGTATAATCTGTGGCAAAACCTTCGTTTCAAATAGTTAATCTAACAAAGCATTTTTCAAACCTTCAAAATCAACAGAAACCTGCTCTCCTGTCACTAAATTTTTAAGTGCATAGGTATTGGAAGCAATTTCCTGATCTCCTGCAATTACGGCAAACGGAATCAAACGTTTGTCAGCATACTGAAATTGTTTCCCCACTTTTACATTGTCAGGATACAATTCTACTTTTATATTTTCCTGTCTTAATTTCTGAATGGCTTTAGAGGCATACAAAGCTTCTTTATCGCCATAATTCACAAACAGTGCTTTTGATGTTGCCGCAACGGTTTCCGGGAATAACTGTAATTCTTCCAGAACCAGATAAATTCGGTCCAGTCCAAATGAAATTCCAACCCCGCTCATATTTTTCAAACCAAAGATACCAGTCAAATCGTCGTATCTTCCACCGCCGCCAATAGAGCCTATCGAAACGGTTTTGGGTGCCGCCACTTCAAAAATAGCTCCGGTATAATAATTTAATCCACGTGCCAGAGTTACATCCAAATCTAAAACGGCAGTCGACAATCCTAAATCGGCAATATTGTCACAAATAAATTTTAATTCTTCAACCCCTTTCATTCCTTCTTCAGAAGAAGCTAATAATGCTGAAAGCTGACTGATTTTATCAGCAAAAGTTCCTGAAAAACTAAAAAGCGGCTGTACTTTTTCCAAAGCTGTTTCAGAAATTCCTTTTTCAATCATTTCCTTTTTTACACCGTCTTCTCCAATTTTATCCAGTTTATCAAGTGCAACAGTAAAATCAATTAATTTATCCGAAGCCCCTATAACTTCTGCTATTCCGGATAAAATTTTTCGATTATTTATTTTAATGGTAACACCTTCCAGACCTAAAGAAGTAAAAACAGCATCATACAGCTGCACCAGTTCTACTTCCTGCCATAGCGATTTTGAACCTACAACATCAGCGTCACACTGAAAAAACTCTCTATAACGGCCTTTTTGCGGACGGTCTGCTCTCCAAACCGGCTGAATCTGGTATCTTTTGAATGGAAATTCAATTTCATTCTGGTGCTGTACAACATATCGCGCAAACGGAACTGTTAAGTCATAACGCAATGCTTTTTCTGAAATTCTTCCTGTAAATTTATTCAGCTCAATTCTTTGATCAAGACTGATTGTTTCAGCTGAATTTGTCTGAAGTGCTTCAAAAGATTCCGGTAATTCAATTTTGTTTTTATTGAAGAAAAAATTACCTGAGTTCAGAATTTTAAAAATCAGTCGGTCGCCTTCCTCGCCGTATTTCCCCATCAAAGTATCTGAGTTTTCAAACGAAGGTGTTTCGATAGGCTGAAAACCGAATTTCTCGAAATTACCTTTAATGGTCTGAATAATATATTGACGTTTTGACACCTCGGCAGGCGAAAAATCTCTTGTTCCTTGTGGAATACTTGGTTTGGAAGCCATCTTTTTTATTTTAGATTTCTGATTTTAGATTTTAGATTCCATGAAATCTTAATTCTAAAAATACTTTTACATTATTTCTTTAACTTAAATCGCCTGCAAATATCTTACTTTTTAATAAATAATACGAGTTCGAAAACAAACTTGTAACAAAAACCGTATTTTCGTGACAAATTGGTCATGATGCTAAAATTATTAAAAGAAAATATCCGAATTGCTTTTGGTTCTATCAAAACTCAATTACTGCGAACCATTCTTACTGTTTTAATTATTGCTATCGGAATTACCGCTCTGGTTGGAATTTTAACTGTGGTAACTGCTCTTGAAAATAAAGTTTCAACCAATTTTGCCTTAATGGGCGCTAACACCTTTAATATTAACCAATACGAAAACACTGTTAGAAACCGTGGCGGAAACGAACGTGAAGTTGTCAATCCTATTATTTCATACCCGGAAGCCGTTGCTTTTAAAAACAAATATAAATATCCTTTTACTGAAACTTCTCTTTCTTTTACAGCCACTTCAAAAGCTGAAGTAAAATTTCAGGACACCAAAACCGATCCGGAAATTACCATAGTAGGAGTTGACGAACATTTTATTACAAATTCAGGTTTAGAAACCACCCTTGGCCGTTCTTTCAACCAGTTTGATATTGACAACAACACTTATTCCTGCGTGGTGGGTTCTGATTTTGAAAAAGGTTTATTAAAAGATGTCAATCCGATTGATAAAATCATTTCGATCAGAGGAGCCCGTTTTAAAGTAATTGGCGTTCTAAAAGAAAAAGGCTCTACATTTGGAAACAGTCAGGATTTACGGGTTTTAATTCCTATACAGGTAGCTAGATCACTGTTTACAGCTCCTAACATCAATTACACGATTAGTGTCATGGTTTCTAAAAAAGAACTTTTAGATGCCGCTATTGACAATGCTACTATTACGATGCGCAAAGTTCGAAAACTAAGTCCGGTTCGTGATAATAATTTTGGTATTGGCCGAAGCGATGATTTAATCAACCGAATTTTAGGAATCACACAATATTTAGACTGGGCTTCAGCAATTATCAGCATCATAACTATTTTAGGTTCTTCAATTGCCTTAATGAATATTATGATCGTCTCGGTAACCGAACGAACCCGGGAAATTGGGGTTCGAAAAGCTTTAGGAGCAACAAGAACAACTGTAGCTTTTCAATTTTTCATTGAAACCTTACTAATTGGACAAATAGGCGGTGTAGTGGGAATTATACTGGGAATGTCTATAGGATTTGTGATAGCAGCTGCTATGGGTTTTGGTTTTGTTGTTCCGTGGTTTGCAATTTTAATCGCTTTCGGAACCAGTTTTATGGTCGCCATTGTTTCCGGTTTATACCCTGCTGTAAAAGCCTCTAAACTCGATCCTATTGAAGCTCTGCGATATGAATAATTTTTTTGTATTCAGTCTCTGTTTACAAATAAAAACCATAACTAAATACTGAACTGAAAACTGTGACTGAGACTGAGAACTGCCACTGAGAACTGAGACTGAGAACTAAACACCAGCTTTTATCATACGGTCATTATCGTAAATATCTTTTCGCAGGTCTATATTTTTAAAATTCATCTTTTCGAGTAAATCAACCATTTCTTTTCCTAAATACTGATTGATTTCAAAATACAACTGCCCTCCTTTTAAAAGGTTTTTCTGCGCCAGTCCGGCAATTTTACGATAAAAAACCAAAGCATCATTATCATCGACAAACAGTGCTAAATGCGGTTCGTAGTCCAGGACGTTTCTTCTGATTTCTTCTTTTTCAAGATTACGGATATAGGGCGGATTGGAAACAATAACATCGTAATCATATTTCATGACTTCAAGCTCTAAAATATTTTTAAACATAAAAGTCACCTCAACATTATTCTGCAGGGCATTTCTTTTTGCGGTTTCCAGTGCTTTTTTCGAGACATCGATCGCATACACCTCTGCGTTGGGCAGATTTTTAGCCAATGAAACCGCAATACATCCGCTTCCGGTGCCAATGTCTAAAATTTTTATTTTTTTATTTTTTTGAACCGCTTTGTTTTCGCTGATAATCCATTCTACCAATTCTTCTGTTTCGGGTCTTGGAATCAGTACATTTTCGTTGACTTCGAAATCAAGTCCGTAAAAACTCGTTTTCCCAAGTAAATACTGAATAGGAACTTCTTTTTTTAATTGTGCCAATAATGAATTCCAAACCACAAAATCGGCCTCAGAGAAAGCCAGTTCATGGTTTAGTGCCAAATCTATCTGACGCAGCCTGTGTTTGTCTTCTAAAATTAAATAGAAAAAACTTTCCGCTTCGTACGCATCGTACAAAGGAGCTAACTCTTTAATAAACTGAGTACGATATTGTTTGATCTTCATTTTTTATGCTTTATCCAATTATTGTTTTCAAGTAAGTATTCTGCCGCCGCAAAATGTTACATTTCATTCTGCAAATCTTTCAACATCCATACCGGACAGGAATTGTGGCCGGTACAGCCCATTGGAGCATCTAAATATTTAAAACCCGATCTGGTATATAATTTCTGAGCCGCTTCCATAAACGGCATGGTTTCTATATAACATTTTTCAAAACCAAAATCTCCCGCCTGTTTCAAACATTCTTCCATCATTTTACTGCCAATTCCCAAACCTCTTACTTTTGGCAAAAAATACATCTTTTGCAATTCACAAATCTTCGGATCTCCATTTTCGAGAGGTGCAATTCCGGCACATCCCAAGATTTCGCCATCACTTTCCACCACAAAATAAACAGATTTAGGTTTACTGTATTCTTCAAACATTAAATCCAAATAGGGATCTTCGTAAGCCGTACCCGTTTTAGGGATTTCCATTTCATCAAAAACAGAACGTATTAATTTGGCAACTGCCTGATTGTCTTCTTTTTTAATTTTTCTGATATTCCAGTTTTTCATTTTCTGATTTGCCTATATCCTTACAAAAGTAAAAATACTTTTGCGATAGTTTCATAACATTTTGTATTGTTTCACAACTATACTCCCAGGATTTGACAGAAGCCTTAAAAATTAGTTACTTTTGCACCGTGAACATACATGAAAAACATATTAAACGATGCATCGAACTTGCTAAAAACGGGTTTGGAACGACTTATCCAAATCCTATGGTAGGAAGCGTTATCGTATATAAAGATACAATTATTGGCGAAGGCTGGCACAAAAAATCCGGTGAACCTCATGCTGAAGTTAACGCTGTAAAATCAGTAAAAGATAAATCACTGCTAAAAGAAGCTACTATATATGTAAGCCTGGAACCCTGCAGTCATTTTGGCAAAACCCCGCCCTGCTGTGATTTAATTATTACACACGAAATTCCGAATGTGGTGGTGGGAACTGTTGATCCTAACGAAAAAGTGGCCGGAAGAGGAATTAAAAAACTGATTGAAGCCGGAGCAAAGGTAACGGTTGGTATTCTGGAAGAAGAATGTAATGAACTTAACAAACGTTTTTTTACCTTTCATCAAAAGAAACGCCCGTATATTATTTTAAAATGGGCTGAAAGTCAGGACGGATTTCTGGCACCCGAAAAAGAAACAAATCCCGAACGAAAACCAGTATGGATAACCAATACCTATTCCCGACAACTGGTTCATAAATGGAGAAGTGAAGAACAGGCTATTTTGGCCGGAACCCAAACTGTAGTCGATGACAATCCTAAATTAAATGTCAGGGACTGGTCAGGAAATAACCCGGTGAGAGTAATTCTGGATCTGAATAACCGAATTTCAAAAGACAGCTTTATTTTTGACAACAGTATAAAAACCATAGTGTTTTCAAAATCTGATGAAAATTTTTCAACAGAGAATACTCTTTTTGAAAGAATTGATTTTAACGAAAACCTTATCCCTCAAATTTTAAAGGTATTGTATCAACACCAGATCCAATCGGTTATTATCGAAGGCGGCAGACAAACCCTGCAGTCTTTTATAGAGGAGAACCTCTGGGATGAAGCCCGTGTTTTTGTTGGAAAAAACAACTTTGAAAAAGGCACAAAAGCACCTGTCTTGTTAAAGAAAAACACCGTAAAAACAACGATTCAAAACGACGAATTACTATATATACGAAATCATGATTAATACTATAATTTTTGACTTTGGGGATATCTTTATCAATTTAGACAAACAGGGAACTATTTCGGGTTTGAAAAAACTGGGTATGACAGAATGGAATTCTGAATTTGACCGTTTGAACTTATTATTTGAAACCGGAGATATTTCATACGATGATTTTTTAGCCGGATTTCAAAAACAGCTTCCTGATGCTTCAATTGAAGAAATTCTGGAAGCCTGGAATGCCGTACTGGCTGATTTCCCATCGTATCGTTTGGAATTCTTAAAAGAACTTTCTAAAAAATACCGTCTGTTTCTATTAAGCAATACGGATTCTATTCATATTACTACATTTGAAAAAAGAACGGGAACTGCGTTTTATACTGATTTTTACAATTGCTTTGAAAAAGTTCATTTTTCGTTTGAAATAGGAAAACGCAAGCCAAACGCTGATTCCTACCAGCATTTAATAGACGAACATAATCTGAATCCGGACGAAATTTTATTTGTGGATGACAAAAAAGAAAACACGGATGCTGCGGCAGAACTTGGGGTTCATGTCTGGAATCTGCAGGTCGGCAAAGAAGATGTAGTGGATTTATTCAACAAAAACATACTTTAAAAATCACTTTTGGAATACAACGACACATACCAAACCATATCTGGTGAATCTGAAGAAGTACTTTTTAAAGAAAAGGGAAGCAAGTTCTTTGGGTATGCTTATCCTATAGAAACCGAAGAGGAAGTAAAACCCATTATAGAAAACTTACGAAAGCTGCACCCGCATGCTGTTCATTATTGTTATGCTTACCAATTGGGCACTGCCCCAAAAATCTCTTATCGTGCTAATGACGACGGCGAACCGGGCAACACCGCAGGAGCACCTATTTACGGACAAATACAATCTTTTGGATTAACGAACGTTATTGTAGTGGTAGTTCGTATTTTTGGCGGCGTAAAATTAGGAGTCGGCGGTTTAATTGCTGCTTACCGAACTACGGCGCAGATGACATTAGAGGTTTGTGAAATCATCGAAAAAACAATTGATGTACATTTTTTAATTTCATTTGATTACAAAAACATGAACAAAGTGATGCGTGTTATTAAGGAAAAGAAATTAGAAATCACTTCACAGGAAATGGAAATGGATGAAAATTCGGGTCTGCCAATTGGTAAAATCACGACCAAAACGCGAAAAAAAAATGCCGAATCTATATTCGACATTTTTGATTTAATGTTTGAAATCGATATTAAAATTATCTAAATTAACATAAAAAAGCAGGTTAATTTAACAATTTTCATCGAGTGATTTGAATATCTCTAAAATGTATTCCGGAGGGGCTGTCGGACGACCTGTTTTTAACGAAATAAATACCAGAATAAACACTGCCGTTGTTAATAACTCATTTGCTTCATTGTAGATTGCGCAGTCAAATTCAATCTTAACAGAGGAGTGACTTTTGAAGGTGGTATGAATTGTCAAAAGCTCATCATACCTGGCTGATTTTTTATACGCGATATTCATGTTCACTATAGGAAGACCAATACCGCTTTCTTCCATGCTTTTATATGAAACCCCTTTATTTCTAAGCCATTCCACACGTCCAATTTCAAAATAAGGCACATAACTGCCGTGATAAACAACTCCCATTTGGTCAGTTTCTGAGTAACGAACCCGCACTTGGGTCTGATGATTTTTCATTGATAAAATATTAAAAAAATTCGAATTCAAAAAGCCCTTTTACGACTTTTTTTTATAAAATTAGATACCAAAATATTTTTTTTTACAGAAATTTGTTCACATATTTGTTATCCCGAAATAAGGAATAAAATCGCTCCTTTTTTATTAGGAGAATCTTTATCAATAATATAAAAAATTTATTTGAATCTATGACTAAAACTGCTCAATCGGTATGGGAAAACTGTTTGTCTTTTATAAAGGACAATATTCAAGACCAAGCATATAAAACTTGGTTTGAACCAATCAAATCAGTTGAACTAACCGATAACGCTTTATATATTCAAGTACCAAGTAAATTTTTCTACGAGTGGTTAGAAGAACACTACGTAAAATTATTGAAAGTTGCGCTTACCAAAGAACTGGGAAAAAACGCAAAGTTACTCTATAAAATTAAAATGGAGAACACTTATGGAAATAAACAGCCTTTTACCGAGCAGCTGCCAAGTTCCAACAGAGTTCCGATGAAACCACAGGAAGTTGACGCTCCGTTTAAAAACTTAAATCCCGAGCTTAAAAATCCTTTTGTAATTCCCGGAATCCGAAATTTAAAAATTGAATCTCAGTTAAACCCTAATTACAGTTTTGACAACTTTCTGGAAGGAGATTCCAACCGTCTGGCCCGTTCTGCAGGTATGGCTGTTGCCAACAAACCGGGAGGAACTTCTTTTAATCCGCTGTTGATTTTTGGAGGTGTCGGATTAGGAAAAACACACTTAGCACACGCTATTGGAGTTGAAGTAAAAGACAAATATCCTGAAAAAACAGTTTTATATATTTCTGCCGAAATTTTCACCCAGCAATATATTGACTCTGTAAAAAAGAATAATCGTAACGACTTTATTCACTTTTATCAGTTAATCGACGTTCTTATCATTGATGATGTTCAGTTTTTATCTGGTAAATCAGGAACTCAGGACGTGTTTTTCCATATTTTCAACTACCTGCACCAAAACGGCAAACAGGTCATTTTAACGTCTGACAAAGCTCCTGTAGACATGCAGGATATTGAACAGCGTTTATTATCCCGTTTCAAATGGGGATTGTCTGCAGAATTGCACCAGCCTGATTATGAAACCCGTATTTCGATCTTAAAAAATATTTTATATCGTGACGGTGTTGATATGCCGGAAGACATTTTAGAATATGTAGCCCGTAACATCAAATCTAATGTTAGAGAATTAGAAGGCGCTATTATCTCTTTGATTGCACAATCTTCATTCAACAAAAAAGAAGTTACCATCGAACTGGCTAAAAGTGTTGTTGAAAAATTCGTTAAAAACGTTAAGAGAGAAATTTCTATCGAATATATTCAAAAAATTGTATCCGATTATTTTCAGCTGGATATCGAAACGCTTCAGTCTAAAACCAGAAAAAGACATGTGGTTCAGGCAAGACAGCTGGCTATGTTTTTTGCAAAGAAATTCACCAAAGCTTCTTTGGCAAACATTGGTTCACAAATTGGAGACCGGGATCACGCAACCGTATTACACGCTTGTAAAACCGTTGACAATTTAGTTTCTACAGACAAACAATTCAAGAAATTTGTCGAAGACATCAACAAAAAATTAACGCTATAAAGCCAATCATGCCTGTAAAAATTTTAATGGTTTGCTTGGGGAATATCTGCAGATCTCCTCTCGCAGAAGGAATTTTAGCATCAAAATTACCTCAGGACAAATTTATTGTAGATTCGGCAGGAACAGGATCCTGGCATATAGGCCATTCTCCTGACAAACGTTCTATCGCTGTTGCACAAAAAAACGGCTTGTGTATTGACCAGCAGAAAGGAAGACAGATCCAGACTTCTGATTTTGACACATTCGATTATATCTATGTTATGGACAATTCGAATTATCGTGATGTTCTCCATTTAGCCAAAACACCCGAACATAAAAGTAAAATCCATTTAATTCTTAACGAATTATTCCCGGACGAAAATGTCGATGTTCCGGATCCTTATTATGGTGCCGTCAATGGTTTTGACAATGTCTATCAAATGCTGGATGAAGCAACAGACATAATCGCTCAAAAACTCATCAAAAAGCACTCCTAATTTAATTTGTATTTCAGTTATCATTTTTAATAATTGAAATACATTTTTTGTTTTTAACCCATAAATATCTTAAAAATGAAACTTTCGGGAAAATTATATCTTATTCCAACCACAATGGGCGAAAGCGATCCCATGGATGTTTTACCGCAGACTGTCAGAAGAACTATAGAAGTTATTGACCATTATATTGTTGAAAACGACAAAACCGCCAGAAAGTCAATCAAAGCAGTTTATCCTGAAAAAAAACAATCAGAATTAGTGCTTTTCACTCTTAATAAACGTACCGAAACCAGCGAACATTTAGACTTTATCAAACCTTTATTAGAAGGGAAAAACATGGGCTTAATGAGCGAAGCCGGTTGTCCGGGCGTTGCAGATCCGGGTGCTGCAATTGTAAAATTAGCACACGAAAAAGGCATTCAGGTGATACCTTTGGTAGGCCCCTCTTCTATCCTGCTTGCCATGATGGCTTCCGGAATGAACGGTCAGAGTTTTACTTTTAATGGTTATCTGCCAATTGACAAAGACGAGAAAAAATCGGCTTTGAGACATTTTGAGAAATTATCTTATGATAAAAACCAATCGCAGATTTTTATTGAAACTCCTTATAGAAATAATAAACTGATTGAAGACCTGGTTCAGATTTTAAATCCATCCACACATTTATGCATTGCGGCTGATATTACGCTTCCAACAGAATTCATCAAAACTCTGAAAATTTCGGATTGGAAGAAATTAAAAATTGATATTGATAAACGTCCTGCGATTTTTATTATTCATAAAATGTAAGCAAACTGCAAACAGAACCGCTATGAAAAAGTTTTTTGTTTTATTTTTTATTTGTTCAGTACAAACAATATTTTCTCAAATTGAACCACCTAGAGAATATGTGAGCGATTCTGAAAAAGCTATTGCTGAAGAAAAATGGATTTACAATACCGCCGGCGTTGATGTAAAACCGGAATTCCCAGGCGGCCAGGAAGCATTAGAACGCTTTTTAAAAGACAACTATAAAAATCCACAAAAAGACTTGAAAGGAAAAGTATATACTATATTTATTATTGAGAGAGACGGATCTTTAAGCGATATAAAAATTTTGAGAGATCTTGGATACGAAACGGGAGCTGAAGCAATTAGGGTCCTAAAAAAATCTCCTAAATGGATTCCCGGAAAACAAAATAACAAAACAGTTCGAGTTTTATATCCTGTCCCTATAGTTGTAAATTAACATCTTCAACTTTTCACAAAAGTTACTCCTCTAACCAAACTTAATTATGAGTAAACTCCCAAACGTAACTACCAGCATTTTTACGGTAATGTCAAAAATGGCAGTCGAATACAATGCGATAAATCTTTCTCAGGGATTTCCCAATTTTCCTGTTGATGAAAGACTGACCGATATTATTTCCAGATTAGCCAGGGAAAATGTTCACCAATATACACCAATGGCCGGCTATCCACCTTTGATGAATAAAATTGCAAAATTAATCGAGAGTTCTTATAAAAGGATTATCAATCCTGATTTAGAACTTCTGGTTACTGCAGGAGCAACTCAGGGAATTTTCACTACGATTCTGGCTTTAGTAAAAGAAAATGACGAAGTCGTAATTCTTGATCCGAGTTACGATTCTTATGAATCTCCCGTTTTACTCTGCAAAGCTAAACCTGTTCGGGTAGCGTTGAATGATGATTACACACCAAATTGGGAACGAATTGAAAAAGCTTGTTCCGAAAGGAGCAAAATGATCATCATCAACAATCCGCATAATCCAACAGGAAAAATATTAACGGAAGCAGATTTTGTTGAATTAGAAAAAATCCTTTCCAAATACCCCGAAATCATCGTTTTGTCTGATGAAGTTTATGAATATATTACTTTTGAAGAAAAACACATTTCTGCACATACCAAAAGCTTTTTACGCGATCGCTGTGTAATGGTTTCTTCTTTTGGAAAATCATTTCATATAACAGGCTGGAAAATTGGTTATACCATCGCACCGGAATATTTAATGAACGAAATCAAGAAAGTGCATCAGTTTCTGGTTTTTAGCGTTAACAGCATTTCTCAATTTGCCATCAGTGAATATCTGGATGTTGTGAATGTAGATCTGCTGGGGAAATTCTATCAGGAAAAAAGAGATTATTTTCAAAAACTGCTTCAAAACAGCCGGTTTGAATTAAAACCCTGCGAAGGCACTTATTTTCAGGTCGCTTCTTACGCCAGTATTTCAAGTGAAGACGATGTCACTTTCTGTAAAAATCTGATCATTGATCATGGTGTTGCCGCCATCCCGATTTCTAACTTTTATTCTGATCATAAAGACCAGAAACTAATCCGTTTTTGTTTTGCAAAGGACGATGTAACTCTCGAATCTGCTGCAAAAAAATTGTGTCTTGTATAAAGTTTATTAAAATTTTATAACATTATTATGCGTGCATCCTATTATTTTAACTAATATTGTAAAAAAAGAAAAAGTATGAACTATACAGATAAAATGTTACGAGATGATGCTTTAAAAGGTAAAGTAATTGTAGTTACCGGCGGCGGAAGCGGTTTAGGAAAAGCAATGACCAAATATTTCCTGGAACTGGGTGCTCAGGTAGCCATTACTTCCAGAGATTTAGAAAAACTGAAAACTACCGCAGCGGAACTCGAAAGCGCAACAGGAGGCAAATGTTTACCGCTTCAGTGTGATGTTCGTCATTATGAAGAAGTAGAAAACATGCTTCAGGAAACGTTAAAAACGTTTGGAAAAGTGGATGTTCTTTTAAACAATGCTGCCGGAAATTTTATTTCACCAACAGAACGTTTATCAGCAAATGCATTTGATACTGTTATAGATATTGTACTTAAAGGTTCTAAAAACTGTACACTGGCTTTTGGAAAACACTGGATTGACACTAAACAAACTTCGGCAGCGATTTTAAATATAGTAACCACTTATGCGTGGACAGGATCTGCTTACGTAGTTCCCAGCGCAACAGCCAAAGCCGGAGTTCTGGCCATGACAAGAAGTCTTGCTGTAGAATGGGCCAAATACGGAATTCGTTCTAATGCAATTGCACCGGGACCATTCCCTACTAAAGGAGCCTGGGACAGATTACTGCCGGGAGATCTTTCTGAAAAATTTGATATGGCCAAAAAAGTACCATTAAAAAGAGTTGGAGACCATCAGGAATTAGCTAATCTGGCCGCTTATCTGGTTTCAGATTTCTCCTCTTACATCAACGGGGATGTCATTACAATTGATGGCGGAGAATGGCTGAAAGGCGCCGGACAGTTTAATTTACTCGAAGCTATTCCGGAAGAACTTTGGGACCAGCTCGAAATGATGATAAAAGCAAAAAAGAACAAATAACTACAAGTGCTTACTAAATTCAGAATATTTTTTTAAAATTATACTGACTGCACGAAATCCCGAAGGTTTACTTTCGGGATTTTTTTATATTTTTCACCATATAAGTAATACAATTTCAGACAAATAGCATTTTGTTTAAACATCTTACATCTCAAATTTACTTACATTACTTATATGGTTAAATTGTATTAAGTGTTTAGCAATTCAGTTAAATTATTATTTTTGCGTAACAAATATCAAACAAAAAATTTATGCTCATTATTGGAATTGCAGGAGGAACTGGAAGCGGAAAAACAACGGTTGTACATCAAATCATGAACGAATTACCAGACACTCAGGTTGGCGTAATTTCTCAGGATTCGTATTATAAGGAAAACCACAACTTGTCTTTTGACGAGAGAGCATTAATCAATTTTGATCACCCGCGTGCCATTGATTTTGAATTACTGGTAAAACATCTTAAAGCCTTAAAAGCAGGTGAAACGATCGATCAGCCGGTTTATTCATTCATTCAGCACAACAGAACAGACGATACAATTTCGACACATCCAAGAAAAGTAATGATTGTGGAAGGAATTTTAATTTTAACGAATCCCGAATTAAGAGAACTTTTCGACATTAAAATATATGTTCATGCTGATTCTGATGAAAGATTAATTCGTCGTTTAAAAAGGGATATTTCTGAAAGAGGCCGTGATATTGACGAGGTTTTAAACCGTTATCAGACCACCTTAAAACCTATGCATGAACAGTTTATAGAACCTACAAAAGCTTTTGCAGACATTATTATTCCAAATGACAAATACAATACGGTAGCAATTGATGTCGTTCGCGCCGTAATTAATCAGAGAATTTCATAATTTTTATCGTAAATTTAGACCACAAAATAAAGCTTCCCGGCAAATGTCGGGACTGTTTTTCAAAATGTCTGAAAAACTCAAATCAATTCAAAAGAAATAATCTTATATGAAATTTAAAAATCCATACAAAGACAAAAAATGGTTTAAATTCCTGGGCAATAAATATGTCTGGGTATTGTCTTTTTTTGTGGTATGGATGCTCTTTTTAGACAACTACTCTTATTTTGATCATCGCTTTTTAGATGAGCAGATTAATGAATTACAGGATAATAAAAAATATTATCAGGACGAGATAAAAAAAGATCAGGAACAGATCAAACAACTCAAAAATCCGGAACAGATAGAAAAATATGCCCGCGAAAAGTACTTTATGAAAAAAGACAGCGAAGATATTTACATCATCCATTTTGAAGGAGACACTATTCAGAAAAAAGAATAATCACAAAAAACACCCATGGCTGCAAACCTATTCGAAGATTTTAATCCGATTTCATCCAAACAATGGAAACAAAAAATTCAGTTTGAATTAGATGGAGCCGATTATAACCAAACCGTAATCTGGAATTCTCCCGAAGATATTCAGGTAAAACCGTTTTATCACAGTGACGAATTTACCCAATCGGCTTCTGTACAAACTAAAGCTTCAGAATTTAAAATCTGCCAGAATATTTTTGTTTATGATATCGACAAATCGGTAAAAAGAGCTTTAAATACGATTGAAAGAGGTGCCGAAAGTTTACGTTTTACAATTCAGAACGAGAATACTGACGTTCAAAAATTATTAGAAAATCTTCCTTTAGAAGGAAGAACGGTTTATTTTCATTTGAGTTTTATCTCAATCGATTTCGTTAAAAAACTGGATGTTATTTCGACTCAAAAAAAAGCGTTTTTTTACTGCAATTTAGATCCAATCGGACAACTGGCACGAGACGGAAACTGGTTTACAACATCGGACAAAAATAATTTTGAAACGCTTGAAAAAATTTCAAACCAAACCAATATTCCTCTTTTAAGTATCGATTTAGGTTTGTATCAAAATTCAGGTGCTAATATTACACAGCAGATTGCTTATAGTTTAGCGCATGCCAATGAGTATTTAAATCGTTTCCCAAACATAACAAAACCTTTTGTTTTTCAAATATCAGTTGGAACGAGCTACTTTTTTGAAATTGCCAAACTTCGTGCCTTGCGGATGCTTTTTAAATTAATAGCTGCCGAATACCATTCTGAGATAGATTGTCATTTTCTGGTTACGCCTACTAAACGTAACAAAACCATCTACGATTACAATGTTAATATGCTTCGTACCACAACCGAATGCATGTCGGCTATATTAGGCGGTGCCGATGCTGTGGCAAATTTACCTTATGATTCCTTGTACCACAAAGACAATGAATTTGGCGATCGTATTGCCCGAAATCAATTATTAGTTTTAAAACACGAAAGTTACTTTGACAAAGTCGATAATCCGGCTGACGGAAGTTATTACATTGAAAGCTTAACCATGCAACTGGCAGAAAAAAGCCTTACTCTATTTAAAGATATTGAAGCAAACGGAGGTTTCTTAAAACTGCTGAATGACGGAACCATCAAAAAGAAAATACAGGAAAGCGCCAATAAAGAGCAGGAGTTATTCGATTCAAAAAAAGAAATTTTACTGGGCACCAATAAATATCCAAACAAAGAAGACAAAATGAAACACGATTTAGAACTGTTTCCTTTTGTGAAAATAAAACCAAGAAAAACGTTGATTACGCCTATTATAGAAAAAAGATTAGCTGAAAAACTGGAACAGGAAAGACTGGAACTTGAGTAGTTTTTTAGTAATTAATATGCACAACAAAGAAAGAGTCTGTATGATAAGAAAAGACCTTAAACATATAAAGTTAGCTGTTAAAAGTGAGACGTTAAATGAACTGACACATAACTCCGAACCTATAACTCATAACTTCACCACAGCAGAAGGAATCGAACTAAAAAAAAGCTATTCTGAAAAGGATATTGAAGAATTAGAGTTTTTGGATTTCGGAGCCGGATTTACACCTAATTTACGCGGTCCGTACGCTACGATGTATGTTCGTCGTCCGTGGACGATTCGTCAGTATGCCGGGTTTTCTACTGCGGAAGAAAGTAATGCTTTTTACAGAAGAAATCTCGCAGCAGGACAAAAAGGACTTTCGATTGCTTTTGATTTACCAACGCACCGGGGCTACGATTCTGATCACGAAAGAGTGGTAGGCGATGTTGGAAAAGCGGGAGTTGCAATAGACTCTGTCGAAGACATGAAAGTACTGTTTGATCAGATTCCACTTGATGAAATGTCCGTTTCTATGACCATGAACGGTGCAGTTCTGCCTGTTATGGCGTTTTATATTGTAGCAGCCGAAGAGCAGGGTGTTAAATTAAATAAACTTTCAGGTACCATTCAGAATGATATTCTGAAGGAGTTCATGGTGCGTAATACGTATATTTATCCGCCAGCTCCTTCTATGAAAATTATTGCAGATATTTTTGAATTTACGAGCAAAAAAATGCCTAAATTCAATTCAATCTCTATTTCAGGATATCACATGCAGGAAGCCGGCGCAACAGCAGATATTGAACTAGCGTATACCCTTGCCGATGGTTTAGAATATATTCGAACAGGGTTGTCTACCGGAATGACGATTGATGAATTTGCTCCCCGACTGTCCTTTTTCTGGGCCATAGGAATGAATCACTTTATGGAAATTGCCAAGATGAGGGCCGGACGAATGATTTGGGCAAAACTGATTCAGCAGTTTAATCCAAAAAGTGATAAATCTCTGGCATTAAGAACACATTGCCAGACCAGCGGATGGAGTTTAACAGAACAAGATCCGTTTAATAATGTAGCCAGAACCTGTATTGAAGCGGCGGCCGCAGCATTTGGCGGAACACAATCCCTGCATACAAATGCACTTGATGAAGCGATTGCTTTACCTACTGATTTTTCGGCCAGAATTGCCCGTAATACGCAGATTTTTTTACAGGAAGAAACTAAGATTACTAAAACGGTAGATCCCTGGGGAGGCAGTTATTATGTGGAATCATTAACGAATGAAATACTCGAAAACACCTGGAAACTAATTGAAGAGGTTGAGGAACTGGGCGGAATGACCAAAGCGATTGAAGCCGGAATTCCAAAACTCCGCATAGAAGAAGCGGCAGCCAGAAAACAGGCCAGAATCGACAGCGGACAGGATATTATTGTGGGGGTCAATAAATTTAGATTAGAAAAAGAAGATCCGTTACATATTCTGGATGTTGACAACCAAATGGTTCGCAAACAGCAGATAGAACGTCTTGAAACTATTAAAGCAAAAAGAGATACTGAAAAAGTAAAGGAATCACTTGAAAAATTAATCCATTGTGCCAGGACCGGAGAAGGAAACTTATTAGAAATTGCCATTGAAGCCGCCAGAAACAGAGCAACACTGGGAGAGATAAGCGATGCACTTGAAACTATTTTTGGAAGGTTTAAAGCACAAATTAAATCATTTAGCGGTGTGTATAGTGCAGCAATAAAAAATGACGAAAATTTTGAAAAGGCAAAACAGTTAGCTGATGTTTTTGCCAGACAGGAAGGAAGACGTCCGAGGATTATGATTGCCAAAATGGGACAGGACGGTCATGACCGCGGTGCAAAAGTAGTGGCGACAGGTTATGCCGATGTAGGTTTTGATGTAGATATCGGCCCTTTGTTTCAAACGCCGGCAGAAGCTGCCAAACAGGCGGTAGAAAATGACGTACATATTTTGGGGGTTTCCTCACTCGCAGCGGGACATAAAACTTTAGTTCCGCAGGTTATTGAAGAACTTAAAAAACAGGGTCGTGATGATATTATGGTAATTGTAGGGGGCGTAATTCCGGCACAGGACTATCAATTTTTGTTTGATGCCGGAGCGGCAGCTATTTTCGGTCCGGGAACTAAAATTAGTGAAGCGGCCATTCAGATCCTGGAAATACTAATCGATTAAGGTCAATTCAAAAAAAATCCCGAAATTAATTTCGGGATTTTTTTGTCTTTTTACTCATTGATCACAGCATTTTTATCTGCTTCGATAAACGAGAGGTCATAGCCTGCAAAATCGCGTAAATAGCTTTTTAACGAAGTTCCGAAAGCATCTCTGAAATGCCTGTTTCCTCCATGTTTAAAAAAGTTTTTTACAGATCCTGCACCTCCAAGATGTGCAGCTGCTAAAATACCAGATTCTGTAATTTCAACACCATTAATCACTTTTCCTTCGTATTTTCTGATTTCATTGCGTAAAATCCATTTGTTTTTGGATAATAATGCAACAAAAGCTTTTTCCTGCAATGCAGGATCTTTCAGGAAATCTTTGTCATCTCTGACTCCGATAGCTCTTAAGGCTTTTGAACCAAATTGATATTTTCCCATGTAACCCAGTGAATTAACCATTCGGTATTTTCCCTGAGATTCTTTAAAAGCAACTGCTTCTTTAAAACCGATAAGATGATTTCCAGTGTATGGGACGTTTAGATGTGCTTTAGGATAATCACCCTTTTCCAAAGATGGATAAATGTATTCTGATCCATCTGTTTTTTCTGTTAGAAACCACGGTTTGGTTTCGACACTAAAGGGTTTAAAACCCAGGCTTAAAAATGTAATAATAACGATTAAACTCGCATAAAAATACCACTTCTTTATCATAAATTGTTTTTCTTCAAAACGCTGTCACCTTTTTGAAATTTCTACGGGTGCAAAGGTAATGAAAAACAAAAAAATCTGATAATCAACAATTTAACCAAAATCAGAAATACAAGGCATGTGCCTTAAACCCTTTATTGGCGGAGTATTCCAGAGCCGGAGCCGGAATTTTTATTGTATTAAAAACGGAAAAAATAGTTTTCAAAAAATGCGATTTTGTGTCAATTTTAGCAAAATTAACATCAAAAGAAAGAAAAAACTTACGATATATTTCGGGATTTTCAGGCAAAATTATATTTTGATCACTCCGGTTTCCGGATAACATTCCCTCGGCTCCATATCCAAAAGCAATATTAAACCATTTTGGAATTTTACTTTCCTTAGCAAAGGAATAAGGGTTAACCGAAAGCCAGTAAGTCTGCCCGTTATAGTCTTTTAAAATCTGCTCATTTAATGTTTTTCCCAGAGCATCAGGGCGCATAGCCGCATATTTAGTGGTATGAAAGGAAAATTTAGGAATAATTCTCTGTTCTTTCCATAGTAATTCCTGAGAAACATACAAAGCTGTCCCCGCTGCATTGGCAGCAATATCACCGGAAGAAGCTCCCCATTCTGAAGAAAATCCGTCCAAAACTTCTACAGCGGTTAAAAAAGCAAAACCTAAACCTGCCCCGTAAACTAACTGTTTTTTTTGACTGGCACCACTCCAGTTCATCATTTCGGCACCAAATCGTCCCAAATGATAAGCAGAATACATATGTCCCGCTTTATCCATCTGAAGCCATTCATTGTTATCATTAATAAAATGAAATTTTGACCGTGGATAATCGGCATACCAAAGCTGGTTTAAGCCTAATAAAGTAACTGAAGCCAAAGCGGTTTCAGTTACTATTACGGCATTCTGTCTCTTTTTATTTAAAGTATCGGAAGGGGTTAAAAAACTTTCCATCCTGCTTTGTGCAAAAGACGAAAAACCCATTAAAAATAAAACCGATAAAAAAAGGTATTCTCTTAAATTCAAAACTATCTTGTTACGCCCTGACTGGCAATCCAGTCTGAATATCTTTTTGCATTTTTAGTGTGATCTGCATAATTAGAAGCAAACTCATGGTAGCCAAAACGGTCTACGCTGGCACAAAAATAAATATAATCGTTTTTCTCAGGATTCAGAACCGCTTCGAGAGCTGTAATATCGGCCATGGCAATCGGTCCCGGAGGAAGTCCTGTGTTGATATAGGTATTGTATGGCGATTTCATAACTAAGTCATTATAAAAAACCCTTTTTATAACCTGATCAAAATCGTTATCCCTTAATTTTAAAGCATAAATAACGGTAGGATCTGCCTGTAACGGCATTTCTAAACGAAGACGGTTTAAATATACTCCGGCAATACGGGGTCTCTCATCTTTTTTAACGGATTCTTTGTGCACAATAGAAGCCAGAATCGACACCTGAACCGGAGTCAGACCTTGTTTTTTGGCCTGTTCCTGTCTTTCAGGAGTCCAGAACTTATGATATTCTTTAATCATTTTGTCTCGGAATTTTTCTGCCGAAGTATTCCAGTACACTTCATAAGTATTAGGAATAAACATTGCAAAAACATTTTCTTCATTGAACCCGTTTTGTGCTAAAAAAGTAGAATCCCTGAAAGCTTTTAATAACGAAGTACTGTCCGCTTCAATTTCTGCTCCCACTCTTCCGGCAAAATTTTCCAGGCGTTCCTGATTGTTAAAAGCTAATTTTACAGGAACATTTGAACGCATGGCACGTACCAAGTCAATATTGTTCATGTCTTTTTTAAGAAGAAAACGACCTGGTTTTACATTTTCAGGGTAACTTCTTTTACTGGCCACTAATTCAAAATTGTCAAAATTCTTAATATAAGGTTCCAATATCCTTTTTACATCTGTATAATTAGAACCGGTAGGCACATGTACGTATACTTCTTTTTCTTCAAATTTGGTATTGGCACTAAAAATTCGGCTGATTAAAATAAAACCGTAAATCAGTAAAACTGAAATTACGGCTACAGCAGTTATGGTGATAATTTTTTTTAATTTCAAAGTGATAAGTTTAAATATTTTTATTGATTAACTGAAAAACGGCCTCATCATGATATTCATTATTCAGCAGTATCCAGTCTTTTTTAATTCCTGTTTTCTCAAAACCAAATTTAGTAAAAAGAGCTATACTTGCTTCATTATTTGCACTAATATTTGCATAAAGCTGATGGAGATTTAAATTGAGGAAAGCGTATTTTATTAAAAGCGCTAAAGCTTCAGAACCAATATTCTGCCGTCTGTCTTTTTCATTCTGAATAACAATTCCGATACCCGCCCTGTTATTACGGGGATCAAAATCAAATAAATCGATCAGTCCCACAGCCGGAAAATCTTCGTCCTGACAGATTGCCAAACGCAATTGTTTTGCTTCGTAAATATCCTGCTGGGCATTTTCAAGATACTGACGGATTAAAAATCTGCTGTAAGGTGTATTGGTATTACTAACTTCCCAAATGCTCTGATCATTTTCCATTCCGTACACAAACTCTAAATCTTCCGGTTCCAGTGCACGAAGATAAATAGTATCGCCTTTGAGTGTAATCATCTTTAATTTTAGATTGTTAATAGCTGCATTTAAAAGTACTAAAATCAGATTTCTATAGTTCCTTTGAAAACAAATTTAGCCGGACCTGTCAAAAACACATTGGTAAAATGATCTCCATCTTTATTAAAAGAAACCACCAGTTTCCCACCTTCAACATTCAGGTTAATAGAAGTTTTGTCTGTCTGTCCGGTTGCATTCATAGCAATGGCAACCGCTGTTGCACCAGTTCCGCAGGCCAGCGTTTCGTCTTCAACCCCTCTTTCATAAGTACGAAGGGAGAAAGTGTCTTCATTTACTTTTTTAACAAAATTGACATTACTGCCTTTTTGTCCGTATAACTCTCCATAACGAATGGCAGCTCCGTTTTCTTTTACATTATAATGTTCCAAATCCTCAACAATCTGTACATGATGCGGAGATCCGGTATTTAAAAAAGTATAGGAATCTTTTTTCTGTACTTCGTCTACATCAATCATCTGAAGTGAAACAATAGCGTCTTTTCCAACTGATGCATGGTGCAGACCATCAGTAGCAATAAAAGTAGTTTTATCTTCAATAACTCCAAGCTGACTGGCAAAAGCAACCAGACAGCGTCCGCCGTTACCACACATCGAACTTTGGTTTCCGTCTGAATTGTAATACACCATTCTAAAATCAGTGTCTGAATCGTTTTCAAGTAAAATAAGTCCGTCCGCTCCAATTCCGAAACGTCTGTCGCACAGTCTCTCAATCAGCTTTACATCTTCTTTTGGAAAGAAACCTGATCTGTTGTCGATCATGACAAAATCGTTGCCAGTACCCTGGTATTTATAAAATTCTATCTGCATTTTTTAGTCGTTAAGAACTACAAAAGTACGAAGAAACTGCGAAGATTAATTAAGGAAATGTTAATCATTGTTAAAGAGCGTTAAACCGTTTTTCGAAAAAAATTTTTGGTATAATTTTACGTTGTAAATGTTAAAAACATATACCTAAAATAACTTAAAAAACATAAACTGAATATGAAAAAATTTTCAACCTTATTTTTGGTTTCACTACTTAGTGGTGCTACTACCCTTGGGGCTTACAAGTTATTATTTGACGGCAGTGATTCTTTTTTTGGAAAGAAAGGTTCTGTTGTTACCCTTGCCCCTGATTCCTATGGAAAAAACGTTGCTTTATCAGCCGAAACGGTTGATTTTACAGAAGCGGCAGACAAGACCATTCACACGGTGGTTCACGTAAAAAATGTTTCGAGAAGAACCGTAAGCAATCCAATGCTTGAATTTTTCTACGGCTATGGCGGACAGCAGCAGCAGGAACAGGTAGGAACCGGTTCGGGTGTTATCATCTCTGAAGACGGTTATATTGTAACCAACAATCATGTTATTAAAGATGCTACTGAAATTGAAATAACATTAAACAATAAAAAATCCTATAAAGCGAAATTAATTGGTACCGATTCTAAAATGGATATTGCGCTGCTGAAAATAGATGCCGATGAAAAATTACCGTATACCGCTTTTGCAAATTCAGATTCTGTAAAAATTGGAGAATGGGTTCTGGCAGTTGGAAATCCGTATAATCTGACTTCAACTGTTACCGCCGGAATTGTTTCGGCCAAAGCCAGAAACTTAGATCAAAGCGGCATTCAGTCGTTCATTCAGACGGATGCTGCGGTAAATCCAGGAAACTCAGGAGGTGCTTTAGTCAATACAAGAGGAGAACTGATTGGTATTAACACGATGATTTCATCAATGACCGGATCGTATGTAGGATACTCTTTTGCTGTTCCTTCCAATATTGCCAGAAAAATTATCGAAGATATTATGGAGTACGGAAATGTACAGAGAGGAATATTAGGTGTTGAAGGACGCGAATTAAATAGTAATGCCTCAAAAGTACTGGGTATTTCTGAAACACAGGGCTTTTACATTGATAAAGTCTCTAAAAACTCCGGTGCCGAAAAGGCTGCCCTTACAAAAGGTGACATTATAGTAAAACTAGACGAACAAAACATTGCCACTTTTGCCGATCTGTCTGGTTACATAAACACCAAACGTCCTAATGATGTTATTAAAGTTACTTATGTTAAAGACGGAAAAACAAAAACAGTTCCAGTTACCCTAAGTAAAAACGAATTTTTTAGTACTGAATTTAAAGGAATTGAATTAGAAAACATCGATGCTTCGGATAAGAAAAAATTCAGAATTGATTATGGTGTAAAAATCAAAAACATAACCAATGAGAATTTAATGCAGTACCAAAATGAATTGCAGGGTAATATTATCCTGAGTATTGATAATGTCAAAGCAACAAATATTGAAACGGTTTCAAAACTTTTGAAAAACAGAGACGAAGGACAGAGCGTTAGGATTGAAATGATCAATAAAAGCGGAGAAATCTTTAGAATAATTATTTAAGTCTCCATTATTAATTCCGGTTTACAGTCTTGAAGAAACTGCAAACCAATACACCGACTTCAAAATCAAAAAAAGCCATCTTAGGAAAAAATAAGGTGGCTTTTTCTTTTTCAAAAATAAATACTAAAATAGTTTACGAAATCGATTGAAATAGGTACTTTTGCGCCAAATTATAAAATAAGTGAGCGTTTTATTATTTCAATTCAATCTATTATGAGTAAAAAATCTTTGTACCAAAAAGAGGTATCCTTACAAGTCGACCGAAGAAGAGCTGGTGTCGAATTAATTAAAGTGATAAGTGATTTATGGTATGACAAATCCATTGAGATGGTTTTATTTAAAAATCAGCTTTTGGATAAAAATGTCAGCGATATTATCAATCTTCATCAATATGCAGGAGAGTTCGTTGGCAAACCTATCACCATTTTCGATTCGGTCGAAATAGCCAAAGTGGTTTTATCACTGGATCTTCCCCCTGCCAAAATCGATCTTGGAAAATTAACGTATGAATATCGTTTGGAGGATGAAAAATATCCTGATGCGCGGTATTTTGTTATCGAAAAACTAAAAAAAGCTAAATCCTCAAAAGAAATCCTGCCAAAAGATGTCGTACTGTACGGGTTTGGAAGAATCGGACGTTTACTGGCAAGAGAATTAATGTCAAAAACCGGAAAAGGAAATCAGTTACGACTAAGAGCCATCGTTACACGTGACAAAAATGACGGTTCGGGTTTAGAGAAAAGAGCTTCCTTATTGCGTTATGATTCTATTCATGGCGATTTCCAGGGATCTGTTACTGCCGATCCAAAAAACAATACTCTTCTCATTAACGGCACTACCGTACATATGATTACTGCAAATTCTCCGGAAGAAATTGATTATACCGAGTACGGAATAAATGATGCTTTAATAATTGACAATACCGGGGCTTTTACAACCGAAGAAGCCTTAAAAAGACACTTAACGTCAAACGGAGCCGCAAAAGTTTTATTAACTGCTCCCGGAAAAGGTGTTCCCAATATCGTATATGGTGTCAACCACAACGATTATAATCCTGATGAAAATGCTATTTTTTCTGCAGCATCCTGTACCACAAATGCCATTACACCGATTTTAAAAGTTATCGAAGAAACTTTAGGAGTTGTAAAAGGACATCTTGAGACTATTCATGCCTATACCAACGATCAGAATCTGGTAGATAATATGCATCGAAAATACCGTCGCGGCAGAGCAGCCGCCTTAAATATGGTTATTACCGAAACCGGTGCCGGAAATGCTGTTGCGAAAGCTTTACCCTCTTTAGAAGGTAAGCTAACCTCAAATGCGATTCGGGTTCCGGTTCCAAACGGCTCTTTGGTCGTTTTAAATTTAGAGATAAAAAAAACTTCCTCTATTGCCGGCATCAACAAAATTATGAAGAAATATGCCCTTGAAGGAGGGCTGGTTGAACAGATTAAATATTCCTTAAACAATGAACTGGTTTCTTCTGACATAGTAGGAACATCGGCTCCCTCTATTTATGACAGTAATGCAACCATTGTTTCAAAAGACGGAAAAAACATTGTACTCTACATTTGGTACGATAATGAATACGGTTACAGTCATCAGGTAATTCGTCTTGCAAAATATATTGCCAAAGTAAGACGTTATACTTATTATTAATTCACAAACCAAACTAACTATTTTTTAAAACCATCGGGGTTTCCTGATGGTTTTTCTTTTTATTAGATAGGCAGTACTGTCGTACTTTTTACTTCTGAAATAACAAATACGGTATTGATTAAAGACACTTCAGGCAGAACAGATAATTTTTTCTGGTGAAAATGATGATAACTTTCCATATCCGGAATTATAATCTTAAGCATATAATCAAAGTTTCCGGACACATAGTTACATTCTACGACTTCGGGTAAATTTAAAATCGACTGGTTAAAACCTTCCGAGGTGTCATAGGTTTGTTTCGTTAAGGTTACCTGACAATATACGGTTAAATTATTCCCTAATTTTTTCTTGTCCAGAATCGTAACATATTTTTCTATAATCCCATCTTTTTCAAGGCGTTTTACGCGATCATGAACCGGTGTTAAAGACAAATTTATTTTGTTTGCAATATCTTTTAAAGTATAGTGTGCATCTTCCTGCAATAATCGTAAGATTTTTTTATCAATTTCATCTAAAGCCATAACGAAAACGTTGTATTAAAACATATGAAATTCAGTCTTTTTTTCTTTTTGGAGAATATTTTAAGTCATCAAAAAGAATAATTTTCTGTAAAAGTAAAAAATAAAATAATATTTTCTTATTTATCAAGCCCTAAACCATAATTTATTCTCTATCTGTAGATTTGTAAAACAATTTCAATTAAAACAAAAAATTATAACAAAATGATAATAGGTGTTCCAAAAGAAATAAAAAATAATGAAAACAGAGTTGCTTTAACTCCTGCGGGTGTTTCAGAAATGAAAAAACACGGACATACGGTTTATGTTCAGGCTACTGCTGGTTTAGGAAGCGGTTTCAGCGATGATGAATATGCACAGGCCGGCGCAGTAGTTTTACCAACTATTGAAGATGTTTACGCTATCGCAGAAATGATTATTAAGGTAAAAGAACCTATCGCTTCTGAATATCCTTTAATTAAAAAAAATCAATTATTATTTACTTACTTCCACTTTGCATCATCAGAGGAACTTACCCATGCTATGCTGGAAAGAGGAGCAGTATGTTTAGCTTACGAAACAGTTGAAAAAACAGACAGAAGCTTACCATTGCTAGTTCCAATGTCAGAAGTAGCAGGCCGTATGGCTATTCAGCAGGGAGCAAAATATCTAGAAAAACCATTAAAAGGAAGAGGAATTCTTTTAGGTGGTGTTCCAGGTGTACCTCCGGCTAAAGTTTTAGTTCTTGGCGGAGGAATCGTTGGAACTCAGGCAGCAAAAATGGCTGCCGGTTTAGGAGCTCAGGTTACTATTATGGATTTAAGTCTGCCTCGTTTACGTCAATTAGATGATATTATGCCGGCAAACGTAAATACAGAAATGTCTAATCACTACAATATTACAAGAGCAATTAAAGATGCTGATTTAGTTGTTGGTGCAGTTTTAATTCCGGGAGCAAAAGCACCTCACTTAATTACACGTGATATGCTAAAATTAATGCGTCCGGGAGCTGTTGTAGTTGACGTAGCTGTAGACCAGGGAGGATGTATTGAAACCTGTACTCCTACAACCCATGAAAACCCAACTTTTATTATTGATGATATCGTTCACTATTGTGTGGCTAACATGCCGGGAGCTGTTCCTTACACTTCTACTTTAGCCTTAACCAATGCTACTTTACCTTATGCTGTACAATTAGCGAATAAAGGATGGGAAAAAGCCTGTGCTGAAAATGAAGAATTGAAAAAAGGTTTAAATGTGGCTAATGGTAAAATCCTTTACAAAGGAGTAGCAGAAGCCTTTAACCTTCCTTACAATGAAGAGTTAGTATTGGCAAACGCATAGGCCAGTATTAAATAAGTGCTTACTAAGCAATACAATCAAAAGGCTTTTCGTAATGAAAAGCCTTTTTTATGCACAAAAAAGCCCGTTCTTTTCAAAACGGGCTTTTAATCAGCATTTATATAGTATTACTTCTTATTATCTAAAACCTCCTGCATTACTTTTGCTTCGGTCCCGTTAGGAAAAGTAACTTTGATTTTTTGAGCGATTGTTGGCGCTATTTCCGTAATTGCTTTTTTATCATAAGATTCTCCTTTTTTAATACCCCATCCATAAAATATAGCCGGAACATGAGTATCATAACTGTATATCGTACCGTGTGATGTTCCCGTAGTTGTATACTCAATATCTCCAGGTTTATCAATTATTACCAAATCACCATTCTGAGTAACATCATATCCTTTTGCCACAAAATTTAAAGCATAATCATTACCTCCGTTTGCCAGAATATCTTCTTCGGTAAATACTTTTTTAACCTGAGGCTGAGAAATTAAAAATTCTTTAAAAGCCAGTTTTACTTTTGCAAGTTCTAAGCCTTTTTCTTTAATGATCTGTTTATTGAAGAACACATTAAAATTAGAATAATTTAAAATCAAATCAACACCAAAAGTTTTCACTGAAAAATCCTGCAGGCTTTTCTTAACTTCTTTTGAAGGATAATTATCTACGTTATACTTGCGATCTTTTAAATAAATTACATTCTCTGCACCAGCATGATCCGCTGTTAAAAAAAGTAAATAATTTCCTTTTCCAACCGATTTATCCAGATAAGCAAGAAAATCGGCAATAGTCTGATCTAATCTTAAGTAAGTATCCTGAAGTTCCATAGATCTTGGTCCAAGTAAGTGACCAACATAATCTGTAGAAGAGAAACTAACCGTTAAGAAATCGGTGATATTATCTTTTCCTAAATCTTCTTTTTCGATTGCGCGTTTGGCAAACTCCGCTAAAAGATCATTTCCAAATGGCGTCGAACGGATAATTCCCGCATCATTCTTTTCATACATTGCTTTTAGATCATACGGAAATACCGGAGCTGCACTTCCGTATAATTTACCTTCATACGGATTATTATCCGGAAGACTTTCATTATAAACTGAAGCCGGTTTATACAAATCCCAGCCTTTATTAATGTATTTTAAATAGTTTTTTTCATTGTTGAACTCAGATACCCATTCCGGTAATTTTTCGCCGTAAAATGTGCTCGAAATAAATGACCCTGTTTTACTGTACCAAAATGCCCAGTTAGCAAAATGTCCCGCTGGTAAAATTGCCCCACGATCTTTTAAACTCATTCCAATTACTTTTCCTGTAAAATTAGTTGCCATACGAACTTCATCAGTAATGGTAGTGCTCTGGAGATTTTTAGGAGACATCGCACCTTCTTCAGCAGTCCCGTCGCCAACGGTTTTAACACTGTCATCATCTGTACAATACCTTTCTTTCCCAAGAGTTCTGCTAAACCATTCATTACCTACAATTCCATGTGTAGCAGGTGTTGTCCCAGTATAGATGGAGGCGTGTCCCGGTGCAGTATAAGTAGGCATATAATTGTAATGCATATTCTGGAAGACAAATCCATCATTCATTAATCTTTTGAAACCATTTGGCGAAAAATCATCTGAAAAGCGATATAAATATTCCATTTTCATTTGATCAACTACTATACCCACTACCAATTTAGGACGTTGCTGAGCACTTAAATTTGTGATAACAAAAAATGTCAGCAGTAAAATACTTTTTCTCATGTTTAAATAAATAATTGAATCACAAAAATACTCAATCAAATTAAGAAATTCTAAAGTATCAATACCTAAGACTAACAATTGACTATAATTTAACAAAAATTGAACGCAGGAAATCTGAAAGCAAATATTAATGGCGTTTCCCTTCGGACCGGGCTGTCCGTTGTATTCCCGATTAACAAAAACTACGGCTGAAAAAGCCTTGTTTTTCTAAATCGGGAGATGCCGCTCCCATCCCTAACGCAATCGTACCTTAGGAACGTTTTGGATCTTCGTATTTATAGTGAAACCAAATGAATTTTGGGATTTGGATTTTGGAATTTGGAGTTTGGGATTTGGAGTTTGGGATTTGGATTTTGGAATTTACCCAGAGGAAGTATTTGTCTAGTCCTGAAAAAGTGATACAGGATTAATAAAAAATAAAAATACAATTTTAGACAGTAGTAAGCTCAGGTTTACTGCTGTTTTTTGTTTTATAGGTTCTCATTTTAATTAAATTTTGACTGTGCATCTGACTTGGAGTAAGCATATAGTTTGAATAATGAGGTCTAATTTCATTGTAAATACTAATAGCTTCTTTTACAACTTTTTTGATGATCTCGACTTTTTGATTGTATCTGTCAATGGTAAACTCCTGTTTTAGAATTCCATTTACCCTTTCTGCAACTGCATTTTCATACGGATCTGAATTTTGTGTCATACTACATATGATCCGGTTTTTGTTAAGCTGCTTCTGGTATTTATTAGCACAATACTGAATACCTCTGTCGGAGTGATGTATGAGTGGCAGACTTTTGTTGTTTCTGTGGCTAAGGGCCATTTTTAAAGCCTTCAGACTGTTTTCTGTATTCATGTTGTCAGCAACATTATATCCCATGATCTTTTTAGAATAAGCATCTGTGACTAAACTCAAATAACATGGACTATCTCTTTTTCCTATATATGTTATATCAGATACCCAAACTTGTTCTGGTCTGCTAATTTCTAAATTTAAAATCTGATTTTGATATTTCCTAAATCGATGATGTGAGTTAGTTGTTATATGATATTTTCGTTTCGGCTGTATCAATAAATGATTGGCCCTGAGTATATCAAAGAATTTATCTCTTCCTATTTTCATTAATTGAAGCTTATCCAGCAAAAGATAATATAGTTTTCGAGCACCTATCCGGGGCATCATCACTCTGATGTTATCTACCATCAAAATTACTTCTCTGGCTTTGTTTTCTTTGGATGCTCTCCTTTTGATTTTTCGATAATAAACCTGTCTGTCTATCCCGAACAAATAACAGGTAAATGCTATTGTTTTTTGTTCTTTTGCTCTGAAGTTGTCGATTGTTCGGGTGGAGAGTTTTTTCGTATGTCGATATGATATTCTTTTTCCGCTAAATCAATCATCATATCAAACAAGATCGCTTTTTTGTCTGCAACATAAGCTTGCTGCTCTAAATAAGCCTTTTGCTTTTCTAATAACCTGACTTGGGCTTCAAGTTCCATGATTTTCTGTTCTGCTGTCTTTGGCATATTTAAAAGGGATTGGTTTTCCCAATCAAAGTTACCAAATTTACGCAACCATTCCATAACAGTTTTTCTACATTGAATGCCATATTTCTTTGTAGCTTGAGTGGCTGTGAGCTGTCCTTGTTCTATTGCTTGGACAACTTGCAATTTAAAAGACATTGAATAGTCTTTTTGTGTGCGCTTTACATAATTAGAGCTTTCTTCCATAACGCTTTTTTTTGTGTATCGTTATTTCAGGACGGGACAATTATAAAACAAAAAATCCTCAACAAATAAATGATGAGGATTCTTAAAAGAAAGGCGACGACATACTCTCCCACAAAACTGCAGTACCATCTGCGCAGGC
>NZ_JBMDKA010000027.1:0-85444 GCF_057809475.1 Flavobacterium sp. FG19
TCTTTTGTGTCCGTATTATTGATTTCTATAAATATTGTACCCCTCCGGGGCTTATTATAGTATTTTTTTAGCAAATAAATTTTAAATAAAAGGGCTGTCCCAAAAGGCTGCTCATTTTTTGTAAGCTTCGGAGAAGCGCCATATTTATAGAAATTGTATTTATAATCAAAGAGAAAGCTCCAGCGGAGCGACATTTTTTTACAATACCGAAATATTTCGCTCCGCCGGAGCTCTTTTGTGTCCGTATTATTGATTTCTATAAATATTCTAACCCCTCTGGGGCTTATCATAGTGTTTTTTATAGCAAATAGTATCTTTTATTCAAAGAGGTTATCCTTTTGAGACAGCTCCTTTTGTTTTTATTCTGCAGATTCTAACTGCAGGATCATATTCTGGTAATATTTACTAAGTGAGAACAATTGTTCGGCAAAAATCATAACGGCCAGCGGAACAAAGAAAAATATAGTTAAATTTTCTTCGTACAGGAAATAGACCGCAATCATATACAAGCGGGCGTATTCCAGATAATAAATCCATTTTCGCTGTTCTAAAATTGCGCCGCAGTTAATTAAGGTGATCAAAACGAAAGACAAAACGAAGACTTTATCAAATGCTTCTAAAGTGTCAAAACAATAGGTAAAAACGGTTAACAGCAAAGTACAAATCCCCAGCTGAATATAGAGGTAATTTCGAAACCGAAGTCTTTGGTGCGGATTGCTTTTGTCCTGAAGGAAACGTTTTTCTAATATGGGGCGGATGTCCTGGTCCATATCGGCCGGGCTTCCAAAAACAGCTTTCCATCTGGCTTTAAAACCCCTGGAGCGTTTCCACAGTTCGTAGATTTCGAAGTAATAATGAAAATGCTGCCACAGAAAACTATAACTTTTGAGCGGATGTGTTAATCCGTATTTTGGTTTTTCTTCTTCTTCCTGAAAAGTTCCAAAAAGACGGTCCCAAAAAGTAAACATATCTCCATAATTTTTATCCAGGTATTTTTCGTCTGAAGCATGGTGAACACCATGTACTGAAGGCGTTACAAAAACATATTCCAGCCATTTTATCCTGCCGATAATCTGTGTATGGGTAAAAAAAGAATAAGCCCCGTGAACAATCAGCATGGTGATTACCATTGTGGGATGAAAACCAATAAAAGGCAGAACACACCAGAAACCTGTTCGTATGACAGCCTGAAAAGTAGTAATCCGGGCTGCGGCTGTAAAATTAAACTCTTCGCTGTGATGATGTACAATATGCGCCGCCCAGAAAAAATTGACTTCATGTCCTAATCTGTGGTACCAATACCAGACAAAATCCGTAGCGAGAATTAAAGCTATCCAGACTAAAAAACCAGAGGGAATATCAAACAAACGGTAATTATCATAAATCAAATAGTACAGCTGGTAAAAACTTGCTGCGATAAACAGGTTAATCAGCCTTTCTGCGATTCCGATACTAATATTAGAAACAGAACTTTCATAATTAAAAATTTCAGGTCTTTTTTTTCGCTGGGCCAGCTTGTATTCCAAAAACAGGAAAAGAAAGAAAGCGGGCATTGCAAACGCAAGAAAATGGATGTTTTTCATTTTTAAAAATTACTTTTATTGATTTTAATAAACTAAAAAGAGATTTTCATCAGTCAATACCTGTCATTTCAGAACGGTATCCACTGATGAAAATAGGTTTGTTATCCAGTCAGAATCAATTTTGTTTGTACTTTTTTACTTCGGGTGCAATTTCTTTGACGGACTGTGTCTCGGCTACTTTTTTTAGCGCTATGATGTAAGCGGCAATTCTTGGTGTCACGTCATGTTTGGCCGCCACCCTGAATACCGTTTCAAAACCTTTTTCTAAGATATCTTCTAAACGTTTGTTGATCTGATGGATTCTCCAGGATTCTAATAATGAATTTTGAAGCCATTCAAAATACGAAACCGTTACACCGCCGGCATTGGCTAAAATATCCGGTACCACTAAAACATTCTTCTCATGAAGAATGGCATCAGCATCTGAAGAAACCGGTCCGTTTGCCGCTTCAATAATGATTTTGGCACGGATATCATGGGCATTTTTCTTTGTAATGACATCTTCTTTGGCAGCCGGAATCAGTAAATCAACTTCAAGAAGCAACAGTTCCTCATGTTTGATGGCAACTGAATTAGGATAGCCTTTTATGGTTTTATTATTCAGGTTATAATATAAAATGAGTTCCGGAATATTAATTCCTTCCGGATTGTAAAAGGCTTCGGAGACATCGCTTACGGCTACAATCTTAACTCCTTTTTCATATAAAAATAAGGCAGAATGCAGTCCCACGTTTCCAAATCCCTGAATAGCAGCCGTAGATCTTGCGGGTCTTAATTTCAGTTTTTCCAGTGCCAGCAGGCTAATTATACTGACTCCTCTTCCGGTTGCTTCTACTCTTCCGAGTGAACCTCCGGAATGCAGGTGTTTTCCGGTAACGACAGCATGAATGGTTTTTCCGTGTAATAGTGAAAATTCATCCATCAGCCAGCCCATTTCATCGGGTCCTGTTCCCATATCCGGGGCAGGAACATCTTTGTCCGGCCCGAAAATATCAGCCAGTGCTTTGGTATATGCACGTGTGATTCGTTCTAATTCATTTTTAGAAAAGGTTTTTGGATCGCAGATAATTCCGCCTTTTGCGCCTCCAAACGGAATCCCGGTCACAGCCGATTTCCAGGTCATCCAGGCGGCCAGTGCTTTTACTTCATCCAGGTTTACGGCATCATCATAGCGAATGCCGCCTTTTGACGGGCCTAAAGCGGTATTATGAATCACACGGTACCCTTCAAAATTTCTGTCGGTTCCATTATCAAGAGTCACGGAAAAATTAACGACAATCTGTTTTTCCGGACGCTGCAGCTTTTCTCTGATAGATGTTTCTAAATTCAGGATATCGGCTGCTATAGTAAACCTGTCAATCATAGACTGAAAGGGATTTTGTTTTATAATTTCTGTACTCATCGTATTTACTTTTAATTTTTTTTAGACTAATGGATTTGGGTTCAATAAAATGTTTATCTGAATAAAATCAGCAGGTATACATACAACACGGAATTTTCATCAGGCAGCAGTGCATCATACTATTTAAATTTCTATTTGATCTCATTTTATTTGTTTTTAAGGGTTTCTAAAAAAAGCCTTTCATGGTGCATGAAAGGCTAAAAAAAAAATAACTAACAAGTACTTTCTCTATTAACGCCATTTCATCGCGTAGTTTGACATGCAGCACATCGTCAATCTGCAGGTAAACAAGATGATATTCAGACTATAGTTTTTCATTGTTATGACAAAGCTATAAAATATTATTTATAAATTCTATAGAATTAGTAGAATTTATTTAATAAAAAACAGTTACATACCTAAAAACAACTGTTAATTAAACACTTAAGAAGTAAAAAAAGAGATTAAAATTGCGATTTCACAATAAAAACGATAGCAATTAAGGCTAAAAAGAGTCCGATAAAATTAATTTTGGAGAGTTTTTCTTTAAAGAAAACAAGACCAACAAGGCTTCCCAATACAATTACTCCCATATTCATTCCGGCAAAAACAGTCGACGGGTTTTCTGCAAAAGCTTTATGGGCTTTCAAATAAAACAATATATTCCCGAAATTGAATATTCCAACCAAAGCTCCAAAAAGAATATTCCGGTAATTAATTCTCCCCTTTTTCAGCACCACATCATAAATCACAATGAGTAAAGAAACAGCCAGAGCAATATCAAACACAATAAATAAAGAAGTGGTATAAGGTAGTGCCGTAAACAGGGCTATTTGTTTAAAAAGTATGTCTATTATCCCAAAACCAATAAAAACGACTGCAGGATATATCCATTTATTCTGATCGTTTACGGATTGTTTGCTTAAAATAAATAAAAGTGCAATAAAACCTATTACTAAACCTGTTATTTTATAAGAGTTAAAATCTTCTTTAAAAATAAGCCAGGCGGAGATTATGGGAATAAATAAGGATAATCGCTGTGCCGCATCTGTTTTTACAATTCCCATATGTTTAATGGAGGTAAACAAAGACATAAAAACAAAAGGTAATAAAATACCAACTGCCGCGTAAATACTCCACGGCGCATCAGTATGAACAACCGTTAAATCAGGGCTAAACGTAAAATAACAGAGTGCCAGTGCTGCTATATAATTAAAGGAGATAATCTGAATAGGATTGGTATTGTATTTACGGGTTATTTTAAAAATAACACCAACCGTGACACTGCACAATACACTTAAAATAAGAAACAGCATAAATTTATATTTTGAGAAACAAAATTAACTATTGAAAATTGAAAAGGCCCAGCCGGTTTTAAAAAACCGGCTAGACCAGATTAAAATTTTAAAAGAAAAAGCTCTTTAAAGCCGGCTGATATAACTTCCGTACATATCTTTAAACTGATGCCCCTGTGCAAAACGGTCTTTACTCAGTTTTTTATATTCTACTAAAGCCCATAAAACAAACTCTTTCATAAAATACTGCTCTTTTTTATCCAGCTGAGGCTGGTATTTCTTTAATAAAACATCCAATGGTGTTACTTCATCCAAAATAGCCTGATATTCTTTATCTGAAGCATCGTCTAACAGTTCGAACCCGCTTTCGGCAAAAAACCATTCAATTAAATCAGAATAAGGTGTTTTTTCTCCCGGTTTTTCCAGTTTTTCAATTTTAGGAAAATGCTCCGGAAACAAAGTTCTGACTGCCGAACCAATTAAATACTGAGCCACAGCAGCAGCTCCCTCCTGCTCTCCTTCATACACCAGCTCTACCTTTCCGGTAATCGCCGGGATAACTCCAATAAAATCAGATAAACGCAGCGTGGTTTTATCAGCTCCTGATTTTAAAGCACGGCGTTCTGCAGTACTAATCAGATTTTCAAAAGCGGTAATACTCATTCTGGCACTTACCCCGCTTTTATTATCTATATATTCGCTCTCACGGGCTTCAAAACTAATCTGCTCCAGAATATCTCTTGCCAGTGACGGAACGTATACTAAATCGCTTTGATTTTGATCCAGTTTAGCTTCCTGCTCTGTAATGGTTCTCGCAATGGCCACACTCTCCGGATAATGAGTCAGAATCTGTGAACCTATTCGGTCTTTAAGAGGCGTTACGATACTTCCCCTGTTGGTATAATCTTCCGGATTAGCAGTAAAGATAAACTGCATGTCCAGCGGCATTCTCAGTTTAAAACCTCTAATCTGAATATCCCCTTCCTGCAGGATATTAAAAAGGGCTACCTGAATTCTGGCCTGTAAATCGGGTAATTCGTTAATTACAAAAATACAGCGGTTTGCTCTCGGAATCATTCCAAAATGAATCACACGATCATCTGCATAAGAAAGTTTTAAATTGGCCGCTTTTATAGGATCCACATCTCCAATTAAATCCGCAACTGTAACATCCGGAGTAGCCAGTTTTTCGAAAAAACGTTCGTTTCGGTGCAGCCAGGAAATCGGGGTTTCATCGCCTTTTTCATTAATTAAATCTTTTGCAAAACGTGAAATCGGGTTTAACGGGTCATCGTTGATTTCTGATCCGGTTACAAACGGAATGTACTCGTCCAGCAGCTCCACCATTTTTCGGGCTAAACGTGTTTTTGCCTGTCCGCGAAGCCCTAATAAATTAATGTTATGACGGGAAAGAATAGCACGCTCCAATTCCGGTATAACCGTATTTTCGAAACCGTGCACGCCTGCAAAAACAGGTTTTCCGGACCTGATTTTTTCCCGAAGGTTTTTCCGCAATTCATCCTTAATACCTGTGCTTTTATATCCTGCAGCTTTTAACTGTCCTAATGTTTTTATATTGTTTATTTCCATTGTATGAAATATCGTTTTTGTTATTGTTTTATCTACTGTAAATTATAAGCGTACTGTGTAATTTAACCACCAGCCAATAGAAAAAGTGCTTCAACTTCGCTCAGTGTGAAAACTGAGACTGAACACTTATCTGACTCTCTTTTTCCTATTCGTTTCATAATCTTCAAAAATCATTTCTCCCAGGCCTTTTAATCCGGTATAAAATGCTTTCCCCTGATTGGCTTCTGTAAACTGATTGACAAACCGCTGTAAATAAGGATCTCTCGCAATCATAAAAGTGGTAATAGGAATATGCAGCTTTCTGGCCTGCTGTGCCTGTGTGTAACATTTGTCTACAATGTATTCGTCAAGTCCGTTACTGTTCATATAATACGATCCGTCACGTTCCCTTACACAGCTTGGTTTCCCGTCGGTAATCATAAAAATCTGCTTGTTGGTATTTCGTTTTCTGCGTAAAATATCCATTGCCAGCTGAAGTCCTGCTACTGTATTGGTATGATAAGGCCCAACCTGAAGATACGGCAGATCTTTGATAGGAATTGTCCAGGCATCGTTTCCAAACACCAAAATATCCAGTGTATCTTTTGGATAGCGGGTTGTGATTAATTCAGCCAGCGCCATGGCAACTTTTTTGGCAGGGGTAATCCGGTCTTCACCATACAGAATCATACTGTGGCTGATATCGATCATCAACACCGTACTCATTTGTGCTTTATGCTGCGTTTCTTCGACCACCAGATCGTTTTCGGTCAGCATAAAACTTTCTGTACCGTTATTAATCTGGGCATTTCGCAGACTTTCGGTTAATGAGATTCGTTCTAAACCATCACCAAAATTAAACTCGCGAAATTCTCCGGTATGTTCATCACCGGTTCCGGCATGTTTGGTTTTATGATTTCCGTTTCCGGAGCGTTTTAAATTTCCAAATATCTGGTCTAAAGCCTGCTGCCGAATAGCACGTTCTGTTTTAGCTGTGATGCCAAAACCATTTGTACCATCGTTTTTGACTTCGTCTTTTATATAACCTTTCTTTTTTAAATCTTCGATAAAATCATCGATAGTGTAGTTCTCGTCGGTAAGTTTATATTCTTTATCCAGTTCGCGAAGCCAGTTGATTGCTTCATCAAAATCTCCCGAAGTATGAGTGATAAGCTCTTTAAAAATCCCAAAAAGCTTTTCAAACGGAGACTGAAACGGAGCTTCGTACGACTTAAAATAAAAACCTTTTTTAAATTCGTTTTTCATAATTTTAAAATTACATCTTTTTAGAATTATGAAAAACGAAACGTTTATTAATTTTTAGTTAAAATATGTAACCAAAATCAAAGACTAACAGTGTTAGATATAACAATTATTCAAATTTTCCATCCACATAATACCAGGCATTATTTTCCTGTTTAAAAGTAGAAAATTCATAATGTACCTGCGGTTTATTTAGTGAATCGAAAAAATAAGCTTTAAATTCGACTGTAGTTTCTGTAAAACTTACAATTTCGAGTTTCTGCCATTTATTTTCAACGGCCCATCTTAAAATTTCAGATTTGGAATAATATTTTCTTTCTGAAACATAAGTAGTTTCTAAAAGATATTCTGCATTATGAGAGGCATAAGCTGAATATCTTGAACGCATTAAAGCTAATGCTGATGGCGCTTTTTGACCGCCATTCAGATATAACCCGCAGCAATTTTCAAAAAGTAATCCTGTGTCGCAGAAACATTTTTTATTCTCCATCGACCGGTTCTTCTCCATTAATTTTTACATGAAGCTGATTTAATAAAACCTGATAACGGGTAATTTCTCTCACTTCTTCATCTTCCTCAGCAAAATCAATCATTTCATCTAATACTTCACTTACTTCTAATAATTTATTATTAGCTTCTCTGTCATTTTTAGCGGCAATTAAATCTATAATTTCCTGTACGCTCGCTTTTAAAGTTTCAAATTTTGAATTCATATGGTTTTGTTTTTTTTCGTCACGAATTACACAAATTTTCGCTAATTTTTGATTTGCATTGAACATAAATTTTAAATACAATTCGTGCTAATTCATTAAATTCGCGGCAGCTTATACTTACTCTTTATTTTCGTTGAATTTTTTCAGAATTTCTTTCAGTTTTTCTTTACGGGCTATTTCTGCCTGTTTTTTCTTAGCCTGGGCTTTGTGCAGTTTATCATTGTGAATTTTAATATTTCGTTCGTTATTGCGTCCCATTACACTTCCCTTTTAATTTGTTCTAAGCTTTTATCTGTAAAAATCAATTCTGTTATAAGCTGTTTTCTAAGCTCATCAATATCCTCATAATCAAAATGTCTGGCCCATGAAGTCAGCTGCTGCAGGTTCCTGATCTGTTTTAAACGTTTAGTCGTTTCAAAACTGGTTCTTAAAAGCGCTTTCCCATCATACCCGGGATTGTTCTTATGCTGATAATTGGCGAGATTTTTATCAAAATCAGCTTCAATATAATAGAGCTTTTCTTCGGCATTATCAGGGTAAAACGATTCCCAGGCCGCAAACCCGGTTTTTGTTTTTGACAGCGTTTCAGGCTCAAGGGCAATTAAACGCCATTTACTGTTAGCCAGTCTTCCCCAATGGTTTGAAACGCGATACATTCCGGCTTCTGTATAATAGTAAACACTTCCTGCCTTGCTTTCGAATTGTTTTTTCAACCCTTCAACTTCAGTAAAAAGTACCTCATGAAAAACACAAAAGGTATTTTTAAAAGAATTGGGATGCGGTTTAAAATTTTTCTGCATGCTGCAAATATACTGAGATTAACACGAACTCTCTAAAACAAACTAAATTGATTAACTTTGCTTCCTGAATTTAAATCGAAAAATATGTCTAAAGATATACATGAAAAAATGCCACAAAAGGGAGTCTATACCGGTATTATTGAAAAGGATGAAAACAACAATTATTTCTGCGGGGAATATCTTTTGGATTATAAAATGGTTCAGGCCAAATTTAAAGAAGGTGACTGGATCACTATAAAATCAATTATAGAGAATCCAAGTGATATAAGCTACAAACAATATCCTAAGAAATCCAGAAACTTCGATAAAGCGAACCATAAACCGGAATAGTTTTTTTGTTGAAACGCTTATTTTTTTACCGCAAAATACGCTAAGTTTATTTTTGCCTGAAGTTATACCGTAAGAATATTTAAGTTCGCAAAGCTTCGTGCTGATATCGCTTTGCGAACTTTGCGTTTACTTATAAACTTAAATAGAAAATCTTTGTGCGCTTTGCCGTAAAAAAATCTTTGCCTCTTTTGGGTTAAATAAACTTACCGTTAACTTTTTTCAATATTTTTTCCATCAAAACTGAAAAGTTAAAAAAAAGTGTACCTTTGCAAAAAATTTGTCGATTTGAACTAAAACAATTCACTTTCAAACTAATAGACAAGTAGTTACCTTTATTTATGAAAAAAATAGTTGAATACCGTAAATTACTAAACGTAGACAAAACTGCAGAATTAAAAGATTTAAAAACCATTTATCGTAATGCGATGAAAGAATCTCACCCTGATAAATTTGTGGGAGATGAATCTGGTTTAAAAGCTGCGGAAGAAAAAAGTAAAACGATCATTGAAGCTTATCACTTTTTAGTAAGCATTCACCCTGATACTATTAAACTTAATTTACCTGAGTATACCGAAACAATTACCACTTGTACTATTACAGATTATAAATTTGTAGAAGGACGTTTGATTATTGATTTTTCAAACGGAAGTGTTTACGAATACATTAGTGTCCCTAAAGCAACTTACGTAAAAATGGTAAACGCTGATTCTCCTGGACGCTTTGCAAAAAGACATATTTTAAACTCTTTTACCTGGAGAAAGAAAACTAATCAGGAATAAATTTATTCGAAAATATTTCAAAAAACACTCTTTACACGGAGTGTTTTTTTTATGCCCTATCCTTAGAAAAAGGCTGTATTAGTGTTTCAAACCATTGCGAAACAGGAGTTTTCAATGAAGTTACAAACCAAAACAACCTGATTACATGCAGTTTAAGTCAAAAAAAACTATAACAAAATTTTAGGTTGCAAAATTCCTTATGTTATATAATTTTAGATACTTTTGTTGCACAAATCAATTAACTAATTAATTTTTTATAATGAAAAAAATACTTTTTTTACTTACAGCTTCTGCAGCTATCATTTCATGCAGTAAAGTTAAAGACGGAGAATACCTAATTACTGGTACTGCAAAAGGAATTGAAAACGGAAAAACGATTATTCTTCAGGGCCAGGATCCTACTACAAGAATGACAGTTGCGCTTGATACTGTAAAAGTTGAAAATGGGAAATTTGAAATAAAAGGAAAAGTTACTGAACCGGCTTTCCATACCTTAATTCTTCAGGGAGCTAATCAGCCATTCCCGTTTATTCTGGAAACTGGTGAAATCAATATTGAAATTGACAAAGACAGTATTCACAAATCTAAAGTTTCCGGAACTTATAATAATGAAGAATATACTAAATTCAACGAGGATCTTACTAAAACTCAAAAAAGTTTAATTGATTTTCAGAAAAAGAATACTCAAAAAATGCAGCAGGCTCAACAAGCTCAGGATACAGCAACTATCAATGGGCTGATGAAACAATATATGGAGATCCAGACAGAAGTTCAGTCAAACAGCAAAAAGAAATATTTAGCTTATGCTGAAGGCCACCCAAAATCATATATTTCAGCCTTAATTATTCAGGGTATGATCAATGATCCAAGTACTGATATGAAAAAAGCTGAGAGTTTATACAATTCATTAGACGAATCTGTAAAAAACACAGCTCCTGGTAAAGAAATTAAAAACAGATTAGGTCAAGCAAAAATGCCTGCAGTTGGTGCTACAGCTCCTCCGGTTGGCAGCGCTAAATGAAGAGCAGATTTTTCGGCTCCTAACCCTCAGGGAAAAGTAGTTTCACTTAAAGAAAGTTTAGGTAAAGTAACTATTGTTGATTTCTGGGCTTCATGGTGCGGACCATGCCGAAAAGAAAACCCAAATGTTGTTGCTATTTACAAAGAGTTACATTCTAAAGGATTAAATATCATTGGAGTGTCTTTAGATAAAGATGCGGAACACTGGAAAGAGGCTATTGCAGCTGACGGTTTAACCTGGACACATGTTTCAAACCTTAAGTTCTGGGATGAACCAATTGCTAAACAATATAATGTTGAATCAATTCCGGCTACTTTTATTCTTGATGCCTCAGGAAAAGTAGTAGCACAAGACTTAAGAGGTCCTGAATTGAAAGCCAAAATCATAGAGCTTTTAGCTAAATAATACTACGTATTCCAAACAAAAAAATCTCCCATTGCGGAGATTTTTTTGTTTTCTGTTCTGACAGGAATTTAAAATAGAGCTTCACTTATAAGAAAGAAACAGCCTCTTTACAAAAGAAATCTAATCGTAATAACTTATATCCATAAACTCAGAATAAGTCAATGGTAAAACAATTTTGAACCGTTTTTTCTTCACTGTAGAATTTAATGCAATCAATAAATACAATAGCTGGCAGCTTTCTAAAAAAAAGAATCAAAGTAAAAACTAATATTTACTGTAAAAATAATCCTGCTTTTAAAAACAAACTTAAAAAAGACATATTTTAGCTCATTTTTATTTTATTCAATTCCAACGAATTAAAAATAACTTTAAAATAACTTAAAATTAAGTTCTTTTTTTGTTTGGAAATGTAGAAAGAGTTCCTATCTTTGCCACCGCTTAGAACAACAAAGCACAACGCTGAGATTCGGGGAGATACTCAAGCGGCCAACGAGGGCAGACTGTAAATCTGCTGTGAAAACTTCGCAGGTTCGAATCCTGCTCTCCCCACGAAACCTGCAGATTTGATTTGCAGGTTTTTTTATTTTATGTTGTTTTTTGTATTTTTTCAAAATTGCCCAAAATCTCTATGGCAGAATCGTGGCAAAAATATCCTGGAGTTGTTTTCAATTTTTGAACTGGTTTTTCTGGATTCAGATACCCGAACTAACGGGGATTGAACTTTCTAAAACCATTTCAAAAGAAACCCGAATTATTTTTACTACGGCTTTCAGTGAATATGCTTTTGATGGTTTTAAAGCCTATGCTTTAGATTATTTAATGAAGCCATTCAATTGAAGAATTTTATAATGCCGCCTTAAAAACAAAAGAATGGTTTGGGCTAAAACGTAAAAGTGTTTCAGAAAAAACAGCAAACAAAGATTTAATATTTGTAAAATCAGAATACAAACAACTCAAAATCAAGATTGATGATGTTTTATATTTTGAAGGTTTAAAAAATTACATCAAAATATAGCTTGTAAATCAGCCAAGAGCTGTTCTCACTTTAATGAACTTAAATCTTTAGAGGAAGAACTGCCCGAACGTAAATTTTAAAACTGTTTAAATTTGACTCGGTGTTTTTAGTAATTAATTCCCAAAGATATATCGTATTGTAAGACCTGAGCTAATGGTCGTTAAAGGATACGAAGTTGAAATAACTGGCTTTGAAAACGAATGATTGTAATAGAATATCATTGTTAAGTTTTTACTTAACGAATAATCAGCCGTGGTTTTTAAAGTCCATATTTTTTGTCCGGCAGCCAATTGATTATTGTCATAGTCAAGATAACGTATAATAGTTTGACTATTTCTCAATGTTAAATCAGCTTTGATAATAATATCGCTTTTTATAATGTTTGTGGGATTATCTGCTAATCTTGAAGTGAAAATCACATCTTTAATTCGATAACCAACACCTACAACATATTCTATTCCATTTACTTCTGTCAAATTGTTATTATCGAAACTCATAGATAATGTACGATCTTTATTTATTTGCGTCAGCAGTTTAAAAGAGTTTTTTAACTCAAAATCTACTTTTATAAAAGGGTTAAATTGCTCTGTTAAACTCACATTCGATGTAATAGTCTGATTGAAATAATTGCCATTGTCGTCCATTCCGTTTGGATTTTTAGCATAATTATAATTGGAATTAAAAGCATTTACCGTGTAAGCTGCCTGATAACTGTGTTGTAGAGAAAACCTTTTGAAAGTATCTTTGAAAAAGTTGTAACGCATTAAACCATTGTATTTTAAAGACCAGTTTGGAATGGGGAAATTTCTAAACATCCCCAAAGCAGCATCATTCGCATTGGTTCCTGTATAAGCAGCTAAAAAAGAAGCTAATAAAACAGCCTGATTAGTGCTTCCATAACCTAAAGGAAATCCATCTGTGCCAATATTGGCACTGTTATTTAAATTAATCCCTCTGCGTTCGGCAAGCCGGTTTGCAATTGTTAATCGGTTTTTCCTAAATTTTTCAAATACTTCAGATCCATTTTCATCACTGGCAAAAAAAGCTGTTTTTATTAAACATGTTGAAACCGAAAAAGTCCCCGAAGTATATGGAGACCTCGAATTATATTCACCATTACTTACATCAAACTGTTCGGAGAAATTTTCAGAATAAGATCTGTTAGCCTGCAAATCAATTTTTAAATCCGGAAGCAATTCTATACTGGCAATTCCTTTAAAAATCTGGTTTTTAGAAGTCGAATAATTTTGATTGAATTCCTGATAATTTGTCAACCAGCCTTTTCTTGCCGCTTCATCGCGAATATCTCGCTGGCTTCCAAAAATAAATCCCAAAGTTGGTTTTGAGAAGCCCATGAATCCTGAACTCGGAAGATATCCTGGTAAAACTGTTCCGCGGTTCTCACTAAAGTTTAAATTGATATTTTTAATACTTGTCAATATCCCATAAAGACTTTTTACAAATGTGGTTTTGGTACTATTTTCTGGTTTATTTGTTTTTACAATTTTTTCTCCAGGTTTTAGTGTAGTCATTTTTTGGGACGCATTTTTATTATTTCCTGTCTGAGAAATCCCTAAACATTTATACAAAGTCTCCATAGTAAATGAAGCATTCAAAGTACTTGCGCCAGCATTTTGAACCGTATTGCCTAAATTATAATTGACACCATCTACTTCAATTTTAGTCAATGCTTCAGAAGATCGCTGCCAGTTATAATCTCCTGTATAAGTGAAGCTGGCTTTTACAAAACTAAAAACAGGAATCTTGTTGATTGGAATTTCGTAGTTTAAAACCAGTTTTTGAACATGTTTATTCGATGCCCCAAGATTAAAATAATTATCCGAAATTTTAAACCCGTCGATTGGTTCGTTATCACTATTTAAATAGCTTTTTACAATATTACTGGTCGAGGAAGTAAAATTTAATTTTAATGATTTAGTCAAATTGAAAGTAATGCCATATTGAATATTAAACTCAAAATTTCTACTGTAAGAGGGATCTAAAGCGATTCCTTCAATATCTGTTTGTCGAAATTGCTGTTGGTTGTATTGTCTGAAAATATTGGTATTGAAGGTAATATTTGATGGCATAAAGTTAAAATTGAAATCACTTAAAAGTTTCCAATAACCGCTTTTTTTCATGAATTCTGATTTCTTAAACGGCTCAACAGTTTTTGGCTGAGTACTAAAATCATAATTTAATGCTGTATTAGTTCTTTGATCTACATAACTTTCTCTTTCATAATCATGATTGAAGGTTTCATTAAAAGACTGAGAGAATGTAAAGTTTTCAATATCATAAATATGTGCTTTTTGTTCTGGTTTTCTTTCTTTTCTAATTCCTATAAAATTGATACTTCTAGTTTTACTGTAATCAATCGCTCTATTTTTAATACTTTCTTTTTCTTTTTCACTTTCTGCAGTATCCAGCATTGTTTTTAATGTAATGTCAGGATTTTCTGGATCATATTTTGGCGTAATTACGGCTTCTGATACGGCATAATTAAAAGGCAGATTAAGGCCCCAATTTTTGGGTAATAATTTTCCAAGATTTACATTGGTCAGCAAATTGTATTGCTGTACATCTTCCTGACTTCTTTCGAGTGAAGTTTGTTCCAACGATCCAAAACCTATTGTACTCATTTTTCCTGTTGCCGAAATAGTAGCAAAATCAGCAAGGTTAGTGTCAATATTTAATACCGCCGCCATTCCGCCGGAATTATCCATTTCAGCTAGCCGGAGTTCATTAAACCAAACTTCACCTTTAATATCCTGATGCGAATCGTTATTTTTAATTCCGATCATTAAGGTTCGGACATACCCTAAATTTGGATTCCCTTTTACTCCCAATCGTAACTTATTGGTTTTACTGCTTAATGACGGATCTAATTTTTCATTGTCTTCGTCCAGATAATAAATTCCATCAGCAGGTAAATCGGCAGCTGCTATTTTTTTAGAAAGCATTTTGAGCTGCGAAAGTAATGACAAAGACAAATCGATTTCATTGCTTTCAGGCCAGACCAATTCAGAGCTCAAAGGGGAACAACCAGAAGGAATCGTTACTTTTAACGGGATTTCGATTTGATAGAAATTTTCGTTGTAATCATTTCCTAACCGAATAAAAGCGCTCATCTGATTATCTGTAAGTGATGTTTGATTTGTTAATGATTCAGCATGCAGAAACATTTTGAGCTTTTTATACTGCCTCATATCCATGCTTATACTTTTATAAACCGCACGCGAATCGTTTGGTTCTAAACCTTTTCCCGAAACTTTCAATCCCAAAGACTGCTCATTTTGATAAATTAAAGTATTACTGCTGTACGTTTGCTCTCTTTGTACACCTGGCGGCAAAACATAATTTATGGGACATTTACCATCATTTTCTTCAATATTAATGGCTAAAATATCCAGTTCTGTATTATCATCCTCGGTATTAGTATCATTACTGTCCAGTGTTTCGGTATAATTTCTCCAATCGCCTTTCTGAAGATCCAGAGAACCAAAACGAAGTGTTACCGACTGACTAAAACCCGTCAAAAACATACGCATAAAACGGATTGAAGTAAAATCTGAAATACTCCCAATCGTATTTTCGGGCTGAGAAATCGGAATTTTAAACTGAATCCATCTCGCTTCTGTAGTATTTCCGTTTGCCAAAGTAACCTGCGTATTTCGGATATCGGTAATATAATTTTGTCCAATTTCCATATTCGCTTTCATATCAATACTATATTCATAATAAGCATTGATTGTATTCATGGTAAAATCCCCATTAATATCTTCTACATCAGGTAATGTAGTAGAACCTCTATTCGCATCGTCTGTACTTACTGGCGAATTTCCTTCGGTTCCGTTATATTTTTTATACCTTTCTAATACATTCCCTTCAGTATTAAGATAGTAAGTATAATCATCTGCTGCGGGATCGGTTTCTGAAGCATAATTAGTATAAATCTGAGCTTCCTGACTGTTTTTTAAACCATCTAAACCAATATCCTGATTCGAACGGTTATTGCTGTCAGTATCAAAAGCATACGTAAGTGATTGCGAAGCCGGAACATCGCCCCAGATTCCGCGTGGCGTTACTACTAATTGATCTGTTCCAAGACCATTTTCATATTGTTTTCTGCCGTCTTTAAGAACATCTTCTGAAATTTCTCCCAAGTTAAAATATAGTTTTCCTGAATTATCGGCATTTGTTTTTCCGTTTCCAACATAAGGATCTAAAATCCAAAACTGAATATACTGAATATTTCCCTGTTCGAAATTGGTTGAATTTAAGGATCTCATAATCCCTCCAAAATTTTCTTTTGGTGAAGAGGCAAAATTGAGTGAATTATTATAGGGACCTCTTTCTGAAGGATAATAACTTAAATCTAATGTACTCACAACAAGAGTCTGCCCAGTTTCAGTTTCCGTGTTTGGATATAGTTCTTCTTTATATATTCTTCTGGTTGAGTTTAGGGAAAGGTCGTCATTTGAAATTCCGGAAGGTTTAGAGGTATAAAAAACGGGATCTATACTGTACCAGGCCAACTTTGCTCTTTTAAAACCATAACTTAAATCATTGGCACTTTCTCCAAAATTATAAAGGCTCGAAGTATTGTTTGCTGGTGTTGAAGCCAGACTCCAGGAATAGGCTGAACTTAAATCGATTGTTGTTGCAGCCGTTTCAAAATCGTCTATATAAATTGTCGATTCGCCTTCAAAATTACTTGCTTTTGCAGTATTGGGTTTTAAAACAGCAACTTCACCTCGTATCGAAATATTAGAAGGAACGTCAGTATCCATATTTGGGAGTTTATTAACTAATCTGGTAAAAAAAGGTACTTCGCTTGAAAAAGCAGTATTTAAACCAAAAATGGTGTTGTCGACAGATTCCTGACCATATACCGATTTTTGTGTATAGGGTTTCTCGGTATATTTTAAATAGGTCGCGCCAATTGTAAACTGATCTGAAAATTTATGTTCAATATTCAGCCCGATAAAATTTTTGGTCTGCTGTCCAAAAACAGAATTATTTTCTAATGTTACCGTAATACTGGCATTTGAGGCTAATAAAGCCTCATCGAGAATATGTACTTTTCCTAATTGATAATCAACACTGTAATCAATTCCTTCTGTTAAAGTCCGCCCTTCAGCGGTGACAATTACGGATCCTTTTGCAACACTGGCCGAGCCAATCGAAATTCCGTCGGAACCAGACGACTTATACTTTCCCTTTAGTAAATATTTGTTTTTATCACTGTCCTGCAAAGCACCCGTCTGTGTATTGTTGTACAAACTTCTAAAAACGTATTTTTTCTGATTGGCATTGTAAGAGGTTGTATTGTTATAATCTTCAGCAGAACTTGTCGCTAACTTTTTAAAAATCAGCTCTCCAAAAGGTTCTTTGGTTGTAAAAATGATTCGTCCGTTTGCACTATCCATTGTAATTCCGGAAACAAAATCGAAAAATCCGTCTCCTCCATCCTGCGGATCATTTGTCGAATTCAGTCTATCCATATTGAAAACCTTTAACAATGGCGTTTCAGCAACTTTGTTTTCATCTGAAGGATTAGCAGGAAAAGCAGTTACAGGCGTAATGTAATTGAGCTGAGAAGGATTGGTATAGAGAATATTAAATTTAAAATCTTCCTGCGTAATTTGATACGCATTTGGAATTTGGTAAATGTTTTTCATCATCAGATTCCACACCGGATTCTTGATATTTATTAAACTGCTTTTCAGCATTTTTACGACTAAACTTTGTGTTGTAACCGTTTCAGAATTTGTCAACGTCGTGGCATCCACTCCATCGCCGGCAAATTCTCCAACCTGATATACCTGATCGCCGGAAGTATATTGATACGCAACAGCCAAAACCTCATCATTAGAAAGCTTCTGGGTTAAAGAAATATACCCCAATTGTTTGTTTAAAGTATATTCCGTTGAAGTTAATTTTCTGGCATTTTCAAGTTTTGAATAGTCCTGGCCTTCTTTTACCGTAACATTAAAACCCGAATTTGAAGTAGCTATTTCGCGAATATTACTATTCAATAAACCGCTTCCGGATTTTATTTGCGCAGGATCATAATCATTATTTGAATTGTCTGAAGGAGAATCTGCTAAATTGTTAAACATTCCCGCTGAAGGATTTAAAACCACAACCTGATCATCTGTAAGTCCGGTTAATTGTGATTCACCTAAATCCTGAATGGCGATAATATTTCTTAAATTGTTTGTGGTTGTATTAACACGGCTTTGTTTGTTGGTTACCCAGACTTCGATTCTCGAAATTTGGATTCGGCTGTCGATTAAAGGATAATTTTTAAGAGAAGCATCGTATTTATTTCTGAAATACTGCGAAAGAAAAAAGTGCCTGTTACTATCGTAATCCAGTGCATATAAATTAAATTCCTGAACGGCACCGCTGCCTTGAGCACTAACACTTTTAGTTTCTGATTTTTGCTGAGAGAAAACCCCGGTAACCGTTGTTTTTCCAAATTGCAAAGCTGTTTTTACACCAAATAAATTTTGTGCTCCGGTAATTAAAGTACTGTTCAAAGGCATACTCACATTACCTACTTCTACCTTTTGAACAATATCATCTTCATCGGGCGTATATTCTAATTTGAACAAATTCTGAAACGCAAATGTAGACTGTGTATCATAATTAACATTTACATTTAATCTGGTTCCAACTTTTCCAACTAAACCAAGACTTATCCTTTGGTCAAAATCAAAAGTAAGGCTTGATCTGTTTCTGGTCGAAAGTGCAGGATTATCTTGTTTCGAGTACAACAAACCTAAATCCATTTCTACAGATCCGGTTGGTTTTACATCAATTGTATTACTTCCGAATATGGATTCGAAAAAGCCGGAATTAATATAATACCTTGGCAGCAGATCTTTTTTTGCCGTTTCTGTATCTTTCTTTTTGCCATCGATAGCATCCGTTTTTTGTCTGAAATAATTCCTTCTTGATTCTTTCAAAACTAAAGCTTCATACTCTGCAGGAGTTAGAAAAAGAGGATAATTTATTGAAAAATCATCAACCGAACTGGTATAAACATACATATCGGTAAAAGGGTCATAGGTGTAGCCTGACAGAATACTTTTAGGATTATCAATTTTTATCTTTCCTAAATCAAATCCACTTTTAGTTGTGTCCTGAACTATTTGTGCATTTGAAATTAAAGAATAGTAAAATAGAAAAATAAAGAGTATTTTTTTTTTCATGTACCATATTCCGGCAGTCTTTATTTATTGTTTTAAATGAATGCAGATAAAACAAACACTCCCATATGTATTGGAATTGTCTTTTATAAATGGTTCATTTTGAATATTACCAGAAGTAGTTTTTTATAATAGGCGTACAGAATTTAGAACACTCTGCAGTTTACTTTTAAAAGTATTTCTTAGCAGATTTTGTCCATTTGTTTGCCAAAGGAAAGATTTAGCTTCTAAATAATATAATAAAGTAGAAGTATGAAGATTTTGACTATACAAAAATAAGAGTATGGTCGATGAAAGGATTTCATGGTAATAATATTAAATCGCTAAACCTGTTAATTAGGAATCAAAAACATTACATAAATATAATGTCGAAGACAGAAAGTTCGACTATTTTTTTGCAGCTAGAACTTAAACAAAAATAATGGAGCTGGTTTCAATTTTACCACAAAATGCTAAGGCGGTTTAAATAAACTTTATAATAAAGGAAGCTGTTTTTCATTGTATAAAATCCGTGAGTTATTAACTTTTGAACAAGAGTTTGGTTTAGCAAATTTTCTGTATCGGCAAAAAAAAAAAAATTTCACGCAAAATTTTAACTTATATTTGCCGATAACGGAATCATATATAAAAACATGAAGTATCTTTCAGTGGTCGAATTTGCAAAAAAATTGAATCTGTCTGAGAGGACGGTTCGCAATTATTGTTCTACAGGAAAATTAAAAGGGGTTTTCCTAACCGGTAAAACGTGGAATATTCCTGAAGATGCCGTAATTTCACAAAAAGAAAATAAAAAAGGAAGTGCAAATGTTTTACTGGACATTCTGAAAGAACAAAAGAATATGAAGTTGAAAGGCGGTATTTACCACCGCACGCAAATAGATTTAACTTACAATTCGAATAAAATTGAAGGTAGCAGGCTAACCCATGATCAAACGAGATATATTTTTGAAACCAATACAATTGGGGCATCTAAAGAAAGTCTAAACGTAGATGACATTATTGAAACTTCCAACCACTTTCGTTGTATAGATTTTATTATTGAAAAAGCAAATAATAAGCTGACCGAATCCATTATTAAGGAACTTCATTTTTTATTAAAGTCTGGAACTTCTGATAGCGGAAAAGATTGGTTTAATGTTGGGGAATATAAAAGAATGCCAAATGAAGTTGGAGGCAATGAAACCTGTCCTCCTAAAAAGGTTGCTGAAAAGATGAAAGAACTATTGTCGGATTATCATGTCATTAAAAATAAAAGTATCGAAGACATTATCGATTTTCATCATAAATTCGAAATTATACATCCTTTTCAGGATGGAAACGGCCGTGTAGGGCGATTAATCATTTTTAAGGAATGCCTGGCCAACAATATAGTGCCATTCATAATAGATGAACAGCTTAAATTATTTTATTACAGAGGGCTTCAGGAGTGGAATAATGTAAAAGAATATCTGATGGACACCTGTCTCACTGCTCAGGATAACTACAAATCAATACTTAATTATTTCGAGATAAAATACAGGTAAAAAAACAGGACAAAACAATTAAATTTACCTCCAAAAGAATTACAGCAACAAAAAACAAAACAACTTATTAAAAAACAAAACATTAACACTTAAAAATTAACAGTTTTATTTTTAATGGCAACACAAGTTATTAAAAATAGAAACGCAGGAAATGTGCGGGTTTCCAGCCTTAGGTTCGAATCCTGCTCTCCCACAAAACCTGTAAATTTGATTTGCAGGTTTTTTTATTTTATGCTGCTTTTTGATACTAAGTGAGATTAAAATCAATGGATAATTTCTGGAACAAATAACCAAATGGAACTTGAAAAAGTAAAAGCCAGCTGCCAGCAATTGTTAGCTTAGCTTGTGCTCCGAATTTTGCTTGAAAATTCAGTTAAGGATTTTTATTTGTAATCTTTTATTATAAATTTACGCAACTGTCACAAAAGGCAGACCCTTAGTTAGAATTCAATCCAAAATCAAAAAAATGAAATCCATTCAATCCATCACTTTTATTTTATTATTTATAACACAATTGGGTTTTGCACAAAGTAAGAAAGAAAAATTAGAACAACTTTTTGAGTTTTACGATCAACAAAATCTATTTAACGGTTCTGTTTTTATTTCTGAAAAAGGAGAAACTTTACTAAATAAAGGTTATGGATTATCAAATGTCGATTTAAAAAAAGAAAATAACGCTAACAGCATTTTTCAAATATATTCCATTACAAAAACTTTTACAGCAACGGTAATTTTAAAATTAATAGAAGAAAAAAAACTTTCATTACAGGATAAACTTTCAAAGTTCTATCCGGATTATCCCGATGCAAGTGCTATTTCAATTGAAAGTTTGCTAACCCATACCGCTGGAGTTTATGACTATACCAGAGGAAATGACATGAAAGACCAAACGGAAAAATCATTTATTGAATTTCAAAAAACAAAACCTTTGGATTTTCCAGTTGGAACTGACTGGAGTTATTCTAACTCAGGATATTATTTTCTAGGCTATGTAATTCAGAAAGTTACTGGAATGAGTTACGAAAAAGCAGTTGAAAAATACATCTTTAAACCATTGAAAATGAAGCAAAGTGGTTTTGCTTTTAAAAATCTAAAAAGTGAAAATAAAACCACTGGCTATGAGATTTTTTCTGAAAAAGAACAAAAACCATCGATTGTTTATGATCCGCCTATGCCTTTTGCAGCTGGTGGAATATACTCAACTGTTGAAGATTTAAACAAATATTATAATGGCCTAAAAAACTACAAAATTATCTCCAAAGAAAGTTTAGAAAAAGCATATACACCTTTCAAAAACAATTATGGCTATGGTTGGATTACAAGGCCAATGTTTAAAAAAATGACAGTTGGTCATAGTGGTTATGGAGCTGGTTTTTGCAGCAATTTTGTTCAAATTCCCGAAGATGATATCTGCATTATACTGCTTACAAATACAGAAAGAGGTTTAGACACTCCCACTTATGCTATAATGAAAACTTTGTATAATTTATACAATAAAGATTATAAAATACCAGTTGTAGCCAACATGAGCTCAGAAACTTTAAATCAATATGAGGGAACTTATCAAATAGAAGACAATTTTGTAGTTTACCTTACAACTGAAAACAATAAATTAAAATTGCAAAGTGGAAACGGACCCACAACTATTCTATATCCTGTAAAAGAAAATTTATTTTACGCTGAAGAATTAATGGGTGATGTAATTTTTGAAAGAAACAACACTTCAGAAATACAGTCTTTAAGTTTTCATGTAGGAAATCAACTAAAAAAAGCAAAAAAAATATTTCCTTCCTGGGGAATTGTAGGAAGTGCCACAGAAAAAGGCTGGGAAGGTCCTGATGCAAAACTTTTTGAAACTGAAACAAAAGGAATTTGGACAATTAAAAATGTGACTTTAAAAACAGGAGAGTTTAAATTTCGTTTTAATGACGACTGGACTTTAAATTTTGGAAAAGATATGAGCGACGGTATAATGCCAAAAGGAAATAATATAGAAATTTTAACCGGTGTTTATGATATTGTTTTGGACATAACTGATTACGAAAAACCAAAATACAAAATTTTCAAGAAAAGTTAAAAACAGCCTGTAACAGCGAAAGGATTCGCTGCCGCGTATAGCATGAACAATGAAGCCGGTATTGAACGGAACCGCTGAAATTCTGCAAACATGTTTTTTTCGATAAATGAGTTACAAGAATTTGAAGAGGCTGTTGCGCCTCTTTTTTTGAGGTAGTTTCTGCTTGGTTTTTTAGTATTTTCTATCGCTTTTAATCATACTCGTTTTAACTAATTTACTGTAACATTAAATTAAAAAAGATATTTATTCTTTTGAACTATATCCCAGTTTTCAAGTATGTATGTGCCGCACAAGCCTCCTTTTACTTCAGCTGCAAAATAATAGTCTTCAAATTTATTGTTCTCTTTAATACTTTCCATTATTGGCTTAAAACCATATTGAACATTTATTCTTCCTTTAAATTTGTAAAAGATAGTTCTGTTTTCTGAATAAGTGGAAATGCCTGTTATTTCACATTTTTCTAATAGTGAAGGGCGTTTTTTTGAATTGTAAATATTGTAGTAATTGAATGGAATTAAAATTATGCCTGAAACAAAATATGCGATTACGGCTATTTTAAAGATATGTATTCCTAGTAACAAATATTTATCTTTTTTTTCAAGCTTACTATATTGTTTCAGTATCTCTTTTAATTGCAGAATAGTACAACTTGCTAACAGAATTGCAAATACGGTAAACAATAGCCAATAAGGATAATTTATAATGACATCTTTTGATTTTACAAACAAAAAATAAACCAATACAAATCCTGTTAACTTAAACCAATCTACGATTGTTAGTTTGCTGTTTACTTTATTTTCTCTTCTTTTCATATTTTTAAATTTATGCTGCACCTCTTAGTTTCTTTTGACCTTCATCAACCGCTTTTTCCGGTGGTTCCTGGTTTTCTTCTACCTGTTTTATGGCTTCACTTGGGTACGGGGCACCTGTAAACTCTGGCGTAGCGTAAATGACCTGCTGTGTCGGTACAGAAGCAATAAGCTTTATCATAAAATATAAAAAAACCTCACAGCATACGAGTTTTTTTTGGCTATTCTCTATAGATTATCATTACGCCACATGAAAGGATTCCTGAGGGAGCAGGGTAAATTAATCTTTTTTTAATTCGTCAAAAAGACTTATCACTTTATTATAAAGTCATCCGAATACGATATTTCATTTTTATTGAATTCATCGTATCCATTCATCACTTTTACGCTAAACTTTCCTTTTTTCGAATTTTCCCTAATAGATTCATTTTTCTTTTTAGTGTATTTAGGAGAATCTAATAATTCCGGCTGTTCAATTTTAAACATTAAATCTAAAATTGCATTTCTTTCCGAAATCAAAGTGAGTTCTAAAGGCATTGTAAAAGGTTTAGAAAAAACATCTTTCGAATATAATATCCAAATATGCTCTTTGCAATCATATTTTTCTAATTGAACATTCAAAAATCTATTTTTGCTATCATTATTTTTGACATTCAAAACTATATCCTCTTTGACATTATATTCTTTTTTTTTGCATTTTGACCTCTAAAAGTTGTGAAAAACTAAAGAAAGGAATTAGAATTACTACAATTAAAATTTTCATTTTTTTTATTAGTTTGTTGGTGTACCAGTAGTTGATGGAGAAGCGGTTGCAGACGGAGGAGTATTTTTTATCTCTGTCCCGCCATTTGTCGAATGATTTTTTGTAGGATACTGTACTTTAACCAGAATTTCATCATTCCCTTCTGCCCTATATTTCAATAAATCACCCCTGATACGCAAAGTCTTATTCGCAATGTTGCGTAAATGTCCATGACTTTGCGCCATTTCAAACAAATATACTTAAAAACATATACCTCTTAAAGCCTCTAACATTAAAACAAAAGTTCATAATACAAAAATCCTAACAAGGCATGAAAGGAAAAAGTCGGGAGACTTTTGAGATGTATCAAAATTCTAATAACTAAAAAAAATTGCGTAAAGTCAGTGACATTTGCCAGCTTTTCAGGTGAACACTTCGGAGAGCTGGGCTGGGAAAATAAATATTACTTAACCACAATAATTTACATTTGTCTAATCTGATGCTTTATCAATTAATTGAATTGAATCAATATAGTACATATTAAAGTTAAATTCTTTTACACTTAATTTTAAAGAGTATTTTTTATAGAACCCTTTTTTCTCACTTTCCTCTTTAGAAACTTTATTAACAATATTAAATGGTCTATCGAAAGTTTTTCCTTGAAAATCAAATATTACACCATCAACTTTCCTTGTGTAATATCCTTTTATACTTACTATATAGTCTTTATTCTGAACTTTACTAATAGAGAAAAAATTATAAGACATAAATAAGGTGCTAAATAGAATAGAAAAAGCATAAATTATAATAATTGAATTAAAGACACTTAAATCAGTAATCCATTTTTTCTTTTTGTTTAGTTTTAAAAAGATGAAATAAAAAATAATAGAAATACAAATAACAACTAAAAAAAACAGGTAAGTTGTAAATATAAAATTTAAATAAAGAAGGTAAAACAGAAAGTTTACACCTATTAATACTCCCAAAAATAACTTATTTTCTAGTAACATACTATTCCTCTTTTTTATTATTATTCTTATTTTGAATTTTTTCTTTTACGTAGTCCTTACCTTTTTTAGCACCTTCAACTACAATTTTCTTTTTTATTTCTTTTTTAGCATTTCCTTTTGCCGCCTCAACTGCTGCCTTTTTTGAGTTTTTGATAGCAATATTAAGTTGATTTAAATCATTTTTAATACGAGCTTCGCCTTTTCCTAGTTGCATATTTCTCTCTAATTTTGCCAATTTTGTATATAATTTTCTATTAGATTCTTTTAGTGAATCCATAAGTTCATCTGCTCTTTTTCCAAGTTTTTTATCTAAAAGTGTTGTAAAAACAGCCTCAATAAATTCAGATGTAAAATCTACATCTGAAAGTTCATTTATCTCCCCTTTCTCATATTTTGATAAAATACTGGTAACCATCGACTTTGTTACATCAATAGCAAACTTCCCTCCTTTGCTTTTTGCAATTTTAGCAACCCTATTTGCAGTTCCTGCACCAGAAACAAAACTTGATAGTCCATATGTAATCAATCCATCGACAGCCGCTGTACCCCAAGCAACGTTTTTAAATGCTGTTTTATAGTCCTGCCCTTCAAGTATCCAGTTAGTAAGAAAATCTGTGCCCGCAGACATAGCAAATGAAGAAATTGCCTCTACAACTGCAGTAATAGGGTCTCTTCCATCAGGATCTAAAAACTTAATTGGATTATTAAAAGTATAAATGTATGTCCCTACATTTGGGTACTTTTCTGCCAACGGATCAACATTCAACCATATACTGGACTTCATATCCAAATATCTGGCCCCATAATAACTCAAATTCGTTTCCCTATCTAATTCCTTGCCATTAAACAAATAAGGATTAGAAAAACTAGAACTATGTTCTTCAAATAAAACCTCTCCAAAAGCGATATACTCCACGTGCTGTGAAACAGAACCGTTTTTGGTTGTAATATACGAAGTGCTTCCCAAATGATCGGGATGAAAATAGAAAATATCATTCTCCGGCATTCCTGTTCCGGTAAAACCTTCTCCTGACTGTACGGTGGCTGGCTCTACAGGAGGACCAAATTGTACAGGCGGTCCCGGCACATCGCCCGGTGCATTGAATATAGGATTTCTTGGCCAGCCTTCAGGCGGTTCCTGGTTTTCTTCTACCGGTTTTATGACTTCACTTGGGTACGGATCGCCTGTGAATTCTGGTGTGGCATAAATGCCCTGCTGTGTTGGCGGACCTGGCGGTACTCCTAAACTTTTAACATAAGTGTCTAATGCCTTTTGCTGCTCTGCAGTCAATTTGCCATAATTAACGCCTCCCGCTGTTAATTTTAAAGGCTGTGCAAAAGCGCCGTTACCCAGTTTACTTACAATACGTCCTGCTCCTTCAAAATAATGTTTGGTAAATTTTCCTTTGCTGATTACAAAATAAGGAGAAACATATCCCGTGTAATCATCAGTATGCACAATGGTTGCTGCCGTTTCTCCGTTTATGGCAACATTCTGTGAATCACCTGAACTTTTTATTACTCTTTCTCCATTTGCGTCATAAGTATATTGATGGATTCTTCCGTTATCATTAATTCCCATTAAACGGTTTTCTTCGTCCCAGGTCATTTTTCTAAAACTTTTTTCTTCGGTATAACTGGTTGGGTTTCCGTTGCCGTCATAAACATATTGTCTTGGTTCTGCTTTTCCTGCCTCAGCAATTTTATTTGGTGCATTAGGATGCAGTTCATTATCGTAATTATACTCTAACACATAGCCTTTCTGCTCATTGTTTACCATATGTACCAAGTCTTTTTTGGTAATATTATGCATTTTGTTGTAGCTCATGTTCAGCTCATAACTGGCTTTGTTAAACTCACCCTGATACGTGGCCTTTGCCGATTTTAAACGGTAAAAATCATCGTACTGGTATTCGTGCGCAGAAGTTCCTCCCAATGTATTATTAACAATTGGCGCAGTATTTTTTATACTCAGTACATTTCCAACCAAATCATAACTATAAGAATTGTTCATGACTTGCCTTGAACCGCTTTTTACCTGCAATTGCTGTAAACGTCTCATTACAGGATCGTAAGTATAATTGGTTTCGGTGTCGTTTCCGTATTTCAAATATTTACGCTGTTCAAATTCGTCATAACTTAATTGTTTAATATAGTCATAAGTATGACTTTCTTTTTTCCCCTGCATACTTTGCAGGTTTCCAGCGCGGTTATAGGTATATTCTACCACTTCGCCATCTGGGTAGGTCATCTTCTGAATACGGTTCCAGGTATCATATTCATATTGCGAGATATAGGTTTGTATATCAGTTGGCGTAATACGAAGTGTTCTAATCTCTTTTTCTACCTCTCCCAATTTACCATAGAAAAACTCCTGTCCGCCGCTGGCATCCTGTACAAACCACAATCTGCCCCGGCGCGAAGCCGTACCGTCCGCTTTCCCGTAATTGTACTGTACATTATTCTGCGGGTTTTTAGGGTATTTTATGCTTTCCAAACGATTGTAATTATATACATATTGTATAGCACCGCCATTAGGAACTGTATTTTTAATATCTTGTGTGACACGTGTGATCAGGTTTCCTGCTAAATCGTACTCCATTTTTGTTGTTCCCGCATCTGGATGAGTAAACTCTATACGTCGTCCTAACCAGTCGTAACTACTTTTGATAAGGTGATCCATCGCATCGGTTACTTTAATCACTTCGCCCAGTGCATTGGTCTCAAACTTTGTGGTCAGATCGTTGTGCATACTGGCAATATTCTGTCCTGTAGCATCTGTAAAAGTCTCTGTTGTTTTGTTTAAGGCATCGGTTTGTGTTGTTCTTAAAACAGGCAGACCATCGTAGTTTTCTATTGCAAAAACGGTGGTATTGGTGCTTCCATCCGGCAATGTTACTTTTACTGGACGATTTACCTCATCGTACTCTGTTTTAGTTGGTGTTACATTTGATACCGCTGTACTGAAATTATTGTCTATTGTTGTGCTTGTGGTTGGGTAATAGTTTGTTATTGCTCTTCCCAATCCATCATAAATTGTTTTTCCTGAAATAATCAGTGCTTCCTGGTCAGCACTGCCTGCCTGGGTAAACAAACTGGCCGTTTTTTTAACCTGTAAAGCTCTTTCTAATCCATCGGTATAGGTATAGGTTTCAATATCCTTGTCAAACTCGGGATCGTAATTTTTAGTTTTGGCGTAAGGTACTTTGGCTTCTGGAAAATACTCATACGCAATGGTGTACGGTTTGCCTGAAGCTATTTCGTAAGGCGCTTTTATTGTTGCCGTACGTCCTTTCGCGTCCAGTGTATAAAGAGTGCTTTGGTCATTTCTATCTGTAGTTTTTATAACCGCTGCATATCGGTAATCAAACTCCATTTTGTTTTGATAGCCGAAAGCATCTTTAATCTCGGTCATGTATTGATGATTTTCGGTATCAAATACATATTCCAAAGTCATACGCTGTGCCTTATCATTTGATGGGCCTGTAATTTTCTGCAGGTTTCCGTAGGTATCATATTCGATATCCGTAATGGCGATTTTATCTGCGGCAGCGTAATTTTTAATCTGTGTAACCTCAGCCGTTGTGGTATTAATAGTCGTCGCTCTTTTTCTTTTTAAACCTTCTGTTGTAAATACTTCCAGCTGTTTTGGAATTCCGCCGTAATAGGGCGTTGTACTTTCGTAATAGCTGATTTTTGCTGTTACTTTATCATCGGCAGAACCGTTTCCTAAATCTTCGTACTGGATAATATTTCCGTTGGCATCATATGTATTGAAAGTATTGGTTTCTAAAAATTCACTTCCTCCTTCATACACTTTCTGATTGGCATGAATTAATCCCACGAAAATTCTTTTGGCATCACAAGAAGGCAAATTCAGTTCTGAAACAGGAACACCCGCCTGCGTAACCACATCAACAAAACTATATTCGTTTTCTGACTCCTGACGCATTTTGCCGTTTTTGTCTAAAGTATAACTGTATCTTAAAAGATTTTTTCTGAAATAATCCTGATTGTAAAACTCCTGTACGGTAGTCGTAAAAACAGAATTATCTGCGGCATCAATCTGTTCCTCAATCACTTTTCCAAATCCGTAAAACTCTCTTTCACGACGATCCTGAAATCCGTCTTCGTATCTGAATTTCGAAATAGAATGATCAATTCCGTCGCCTGTATGTCCATCAAAAACATCAACAGACTGCAATACCCATTTGGCTGACGGATTTTCGTAACTTGGTTTTACTAATTCATAATCAACTGTATAACTATTTCCTGCACCGTTTGCAACACTTTTTAGTTTGTTGGTTCTTTTGATGTTGGAAAGTCGGACCAGAAGTTTATCCTGATCTGTAGAAAGAATATAGTCCAGATTCCCGTCTCCATCTATGTCTGAGAAAGAAGCTTCACTTCGGGAGGTACTGGCTCCAAAACTTCCTCCAAAACTCGGGGTCAGCTTCATGACAATGAACGGCGGAACCAAAGGAATATCATAAGAAGCTCCTAAACTTCCTCCGTAACTTACCCCCGTATTTCGGGTCATTTTTTCATAACGTGGATAACTTACCGCTGCTGCGAATGTGTTCCCCATATTTAATTGTACCGAAACCTCATTATCTCTGTACTCAATTTTATCCGCCAGACCATCTCCATTGATATCTAAAAATGAATGACTATTATCTGACGTACTGCGCGAATAATTTAGTCCTCCTGAAAAAGAGCCGTTCATAACACTGTACCCCGCACTTCCTCCAATATCTAAAGAAGTCCCTTTATTAATGACATTCATGTTTTCCCAGCGTTCAGCAGGTAAAAATCCATACCCCGTATTCAGGGATACCATTTCATTAGTTTCAATTCGGTCTGCCAGTCCGTCACCGTTGATATCTGAATAAATTTGATCTGAACGGTCTTCTCCTTTTCCAACTGTCCCTCCTAAACTTACGGTGCCTCCCGCTTTTAATGCTTCCTGAATACTTCCGCCTGCACCCGAAGAAAACTTAACTTTTCCTTTACTTACCGTCATCTGCAGGGAACTCTGAGGGGAACCATGATTGTAACTTCCCGACAAACTTCCTCCTGTACTACTCGTCTTAGAATGGCTGAAATCTCCAATATTGGTAATTTCACTGGTTTTACCACCAATTGGCGAAGTATACTGCACTTTATTGTCTATAATATAATCCGGGAACCGGTCTCCATTCATATCACTCATGGTCTGGACAACGAAAGTATCACCATTGGATTTTGTCAATCCACCGCTTATTCCTCCGGCACCGCCTCCTACTCCTGCACCCCCGCCAATGCTTCGGCTTTTACTTTCCGAAATCATATCCAAAGCCTCTGTTTCGCCACTACCTAATAATTCGGTCAAAGGAGATGAGAAATCGGTATATTCTGCAAAGTCATCTTCTCCCAAACGGTTGGTTCCCATAAACTCATTTTGGATAAAGCTGGCTTTTTCTCCTCCATACAGAATATTATCAGAATAGACTGCACTCATTGGGAAAAAATATTCTTTTCCTGTATCAAACTCGCCAGGCATATTATCCGGATCCAGATTGTTTGGATCAGGGAAATTATCAGGATCAATACCGCTGTTGTTTTCAAATTTAAGTTTAGACTGATCAATAAGGTTTCCGGCCAGATCTCCATTTACAACAAAACGTCCCCAGTTTTTGTATTGAAGCCCAAAATTATTTTCCGTTTCGTTTAAGTCTGTGAAAATGGAGAAATCATCTGTATCTTTTGTCCATACAACAGGATTGGCAGGATCAGTAACGGAGTCCGTTATTTCGTAAGTAATTTTTAAAGCATTGGCTTTTGGATATGCCGTTATCACTTCGTTTAGTGCGGTATTGCTTACATAAATTTCTAAATCTAACGGAACATTCTTTTGAGTCTCGGCATAATTATAATTCAAATCGAAAGCAGAAGTTACAGGACTTAAGACTCCATTAGTAACCACATAAGTTACTCTACCAACTAATTGACCATTTTGTTTTGCTGTAACATTTACATTTCCATTATATTTAAAACCGGTAATTGGATTACTTAAAGTATAACTTGCCGGATTAATGAAAAGTTTTAATTTCCCGGTTACGTCTGGTTTTATACCGTCAATTACATAATTTCCGTCAATTTTAGAATAAAAACTATGTCCGACATCTACTTTTCGAATATTGTCTTCCGGTCTGGAATCTGCCAGGGTTGGTAAAGTCACAGAAGGATTGCTAAACAATGATTTAACATCAATATTAGCAGCCGATTCTAATGTCATTGTTACAAAAGTGTTGTCGTCCGGAATTGAAAAAGAAAGCGATCCAAGATTAAAATCAACTACCTCTGAAGCTAAAAACTTTCTTTCGAATAGTATTGTTGATCCTGCGACATTAATCACATTTTTCACAATCTTCAAAGCAACATGATCTGACGTTACCGGTTTTGTAAATTTCCCGGAAAATGATATTAATCCCGCCTTTGGAACTACAACTGAATTCGCCTGACTGGCAAAAAAATCAGCTGAAGCGTGAAAGCTCTGTAAAGAAATTAAATTGGCATCTTTTGCCGATGCACTTACTGCTTCCAAAGAATTCGATGCCGTAGTCCTTTTTTCGACTTGTGTATATACTATTTTAGGATCCCATATTACTTTGTCATAATTTCCATCTTTTATAGAACTTATCCTAAAATACAAGCGTTCGCCTTTCTCTACACTAAGTGTTTGTGTCGCTTTATTTTTGACCGTATAATCTACTGCTCCAATAACCTGATCCCATAATAAAACACCCCCTTTTTGAAAATACAAATGCACTCCATCGGCCTTATCAACACCGTCTCTGGTTTTGTATTCCTGTCTTTCTTCTGAAGTATCTTCAATAAGCTGAAAACTTTGATTCACCACGATTGTACCTTTTGCAGGAGCCTGCCACACACGCACCACGTCATGCAAAGGGTTTTTAGCTAATAACTGCTCAAGTTCCTGTGTACGGTCCGGTTTAGTTAGTGCTAAATCGCCGCCGCCCGAAACCGGAGATGGTGTTTCTAAACTTGATGTTAAAAACACAGGTACACCATTGACAATTCGGTTATAATATACTCTTCCGTTATTTACAAAATCGACTAGTCCGTCTCCATTAAAATCCATAAAATAACTGAGCGTTCTATTGGTCGATCTTTGTTCATCATAACCAACATTAGCAGAAGCTGCGCCAAAACCAACACTTGCATCAACACCCCAGCTGAAAGATTTATTTTTAAATACGCCAAGGTTTTTTATTCCGGCAATTTTTATGGCTTCACCAAATGTATTGGGCTGCGCTGCATGCAGATTCTTTCTGTAATAAATATCGTTCCCAATTTTAAAAACTTTATCCGGGTAAGAATCACCATCTAAATCTTCTAATACAATAGAAGTCTCTGATTTTCCCCATCCGTTTGCACCGTGCGCACCAATTGTATTGTTTTTAAATGTACCCAAAGTAGGAAGACCAACCCCTAACCTGTAATTGACAGAGGTATTTGTTCCGCTTGTACTTCCCGCAAGAGTGTTGTTGCTTTCAAAACCTTTAATTCCGGTAAAACCTTCTTTTATATTATCAGATGGTACATTCCAATTCTGTTCCGGTCCAAACGGATTGTATTTTCCTGAAGCATCACGAACATCATCAAAATACTCTAAGGTATTGGTATAAAACAATTTTGACTCTGAATCATACTCCGAAATTGATTCTAATAAAGTCTTTTTGAAAGCGCCTTCTTTAAATTTCAGTTCGTAACTGCGGATCATATCGTTTTTATACCGAACTTCAATTTTGCGCAGTAACTGATTGTTCAGCTGTTTAAATCCTAATCTGGCCGAAACCTGAACATCTGAACGGTTTGCTTCGCCAAGATCTGAGTTTTTTACAAAAGTGACGCTATAATTCCCTTTTTGTGATCCAAAACCAGTATAATATACTTTTTTAAGATACAATTCTCCATCACGTTTATCGTATTCATATTCAACTGTATTCCCTTTTAAATCGACCTGAAGACAAAGTGCCCAATGTCCAATATTTCCATTGCCATCCTGCAAAACACCATTTACAGCAAGTCCGGAAGCATTTCCTCCATAATAACTTGCCACTCCGCTTTTATCTTTTACAACCCAATAATAATTTTTAGGCGATGAGCCTTTACGGATAATCTGCTGAAAAGCACCTTCCCGTCTTGGATAAAACTGTTTGTCAGAAGTTCTGCCAATCCATTCGGCTCTGTGTGAATTCGGGATCAGAGCTTCGCCGGCAATGCTATAACTTTCTGTTTCATTGGCGGCATCGTATCTGGGTGCTCCCCAGCGTGTCTCAATATTAACAGAAGGTGCCGAAATATCCCAGCCCATTCCTGCCCAGCTGTGTCCGCCGTCACTGTCGTACTGCAGATTCAATGATGGCTGCATTCCTCCTCTTCCATTCGGAATAACAATAGTAAAACCAGTACTCATAGTTCCTCTTCCGTTTGCCGAAGGCGGTGCAATAGACTGAATTCCTACTAACGGACTAGCCGCTTTTAAATCTTTAATACTTGTTGGCGTATAACCGGATGTTTCAGGCGATTCGGGCATTTTTATAATCCCGGCAATAAAGTCAGTAAAATGAGTGGTTTTGGCCTTAATAATTCCTTGTTTGATGTCAAGGGAATCTTTGGTTACTTCCTGCCAAAGACGTTTGTTTTCATCGAAATAAAATACATTGATGTCTTTCTCTGTATAACCTTCGGGAATTGTTTTTTTGTCGTATGGAAGTGAAAGTGTAACCGCTTTTTCAAAGATAGTACCGTGCGGCAATAAACGAAAACCTGCATTTACAGCCGTCACATTGACCATTGCTGAATTTAATGGCGCAATGTCAATTTTACGCAAACCGCTTACAGAAACTTTTACATTGTTTTTTAACGCTCCGGCCGGAAAAACCGCCAGGAAATCTTTATATTCTAAAGAACCGGCTGTTTCAAAACTGATCATTTTTGAAATACGCTCTTTGGCATTTTCAATGGGTCTGAAACTTTCTGCTCTAAAAAAATGTGCTGTCTCTATTTTTTCATTTACAATGATTCCTGAAACCGTTTCTTTTATAACAGCAATTGATTCACCTGCATTTGAGGAATCTAAAACCAATTCAAATTCCGGCTGGTTTACATCTACAGCAATTCCTGCAATGGTCATTTTTTTAATCTGCGAAGGAAAATTTACACCTTTGATGTATAATTTATCAGCGGTTTTTAGTAATGTAAAATCAGAATTCCGGCTGCCGTTTTTATATACTATTCGTACATTTTTAATTTTATATGCATTTCCTTCAGGAGCTGTAAATAAAAGTACATTATCTCCTTTTCTCAATGATTTTTCAGATAATAATTCTGACTGCGCTGTCCAGGATTTGCTGTAAGACAAAAACTGCCCTCCAATACTAGGCTGATTGTTCAGACTTCTCGAAACAGAGGCTGCCTGATCGTAACCGAATAATTCATATTCTAAATAAGCGTTTTCATTTTGTGCCGGAAGTTCATCTATCTTTAAATGAAAAACGTTATCATACGCATCGTCAATATCTTCAGAATTATAAACTCCAATAATCCCTTCTTTAATATCCGCTGTGAATAGTCTGGTAGTTTTATTTTCATTTTTTAAAACCATGGCCGAATCCAAAACGGAAACTGTTTTTGCTTCCGGTCTGTTATCAGAAAAAAATGAGGCTATTTTATATTCGCCCATATTAGCGGCAAACAAAAAAGCTCCTATTAAAAATACCAATATTATTATTCTATTTTTCATACGCAGGTTCAATCGATTTGAAAAAATCGGTTTTATATTTTTCTAATCCGGATAATTTTTATCTCAAATTATTTCACAATTACTTTAAAAGTCTTCTTTCCAAAATCGGAAGTCACATTTACCAGGTACATTCCCGATGGCCCTTTTATGATGTCTTCATGCAGATACGTTTCCATCTGACTGTATTTCTTTTCATTTAAAAGCGATCCGCTGACAGAATAGATGCTTATTACAACATCCGTTTTTTTAGGAAACTGCATCGCAATTGCAAATTTGCCATCAGTAGTGGGGTTTGGATATAATAGTAAAACACTTGAATTGGTAAATTCTACTCCATCACTTGCCACAGCAATCATTTTGGACGTTTTACATTCTTGTTCGTTTATCAGCCGAATCTCATAATTACCTGGCTGATCAATTAAGATTTTTGAATTATCATCTATAAAATTACCTTCATAAAACCATTGGTATTGGTAATTTCCGGAAGGTAAATCCTTAGCGGCATCCAAAAGCAGCGCATTTCCATCGGTAAGCAGATAATCTGATTTTAAGTTTGGAAAAGTTCCTTCTTTATCAGCAACAAAAACCGTTTCTGAATACATATTCCCGTTTTTATCTTTTACGATATAATCATAAGTTCCCGATGAAAGCTGTACACCTGTCTTACTTTTAGCTGCCTGGTTCCATTGTTTTATAACCGTTTCGCTTCCTTCTTTTTTAACCGTAACGGTAAAAGGAGCTTCTCCGCCTTCTATTGTATAATTTAATTCTCCGGATCCTGAAACCCCGCAAAGTGCTTCGGTTATCCAGACTCTGCTGAACATTTGCGGTGCTACTTTTAAGGTAAATTTTGCTGTTCCTGATTTTTGTTTATTCCAGTCAAAATCTTTTAAAACCAATTTTTCAGTGCCGGAAGTACTTCCTAAACGAATGTATTGGGAATCATTTTCATCGTAAGTGCCTTTACCGGAATAATCTACTAAAAGCCAGTAATAGGTATCTTTGGGTAATGTTCCTTTTATAAACGCAGGATTAAAAGTCCAGTCCAGACTCAAATCGCCCGGATTAGAATAATCGAGCAGCCATTCTCTGGAAACACCAATTGGTTCTCCCTGTTCTTGTTTTTTTACTAAGAGATTTTTTCCGTTATCGCTCCAAAAGGCAAAAAAGTTGTTCGGAAACGTATTCGATTTGCTTTTTACTTCAAAAGTCATAAGCCCTTCCTCTATCATATTATTGCTTTTTAACTGCAATAATCCGCTGGCATCGTCACGGCCGACTGCTGTAATTGATGAAGTAAAACCTTTGTGTTTTTCGACATCCCAAATGGTTTCTCCCTGACTGTTTACATAATTTTTATTGTCAAAATTTGATAACGAGATTCCATATTTAATGGCAAGGTAACTTACTGCTTTCTGCGTTTCTAAACCTGATAAAACACGATCATAAATTACGATCTCACTTATATTTCCTTTAAAATCCTGTGGCGGCAGTTTTTCATTTTTTGCCTTTTGTCCAATAGTCAGCGAAGACAATTTTGCGACCGTATCGGTTACATTTTGCTGAAAAAAATGAATATTGGCTTTATGCGGTTTTATTTTTTCCTGATAAGACTGATAGGAATATTTTTTTAAATCGACTAAACGTTTGTTTGTAGCTCCCGAAATTATTCTTTGAGGATCGTTTATCGTCCATAAAAACTGTTCTTTTAAACTGTCTTTTACTTTATATACCATAAAAAGTGTCTGACGTCTTTTACTTTCGAGCCCCAATGGCACAATTAAAGAATCCTGAGCACTATCTATAACGATACTGGGATTAAAATTAAAAGAAGCTCCGTCGTGTTTCCTGGCAGATATTTTTGCTTCTTTGTTATTAATTAGACTTTCCCAATAATAATTATCTCCTGCATTTCTGGATTTAAGCCAAAAAAAAGGTTCTAAAACTGCTCCGGGAAGTACTTTATTTTGTGAAAAAGCTGCATTCCCAATTAGAAACGCTGTCATATTTACCAATAAAAAAATCCTTTTATTCATGGTGTAAAGTGATTTTTACAATAAGTCAGGTTTAGAAATTACCCAAATCATCAAAGTCAAAAGAATAACCAATAATTAATGAAATACTATTGATTTTGTTTTTGTTTTCGCTGTAGCGATGTCCGTTTTCTTCGGTCGTTAAAGCATCTGTAAGCCCTAAAGAATATCTTGCTCCAACAGAAAGATTATTGCTAAATTCATATCCTGCAGATAAAACGCCGTAGAAATAATTTTTCCCCGTAAGAGATTCTTTTAGTACTTTCTGCACATTGGCATCTGGTTCAAAATACACTCCCGAATTGGCAAATAACTGCTGTGCATTGGAGGAATATTTGATGTTATCACTGGCAATATTAAAGCCTGCATAAGGACCAACTCCAATATAAAATCCTTCAGTTGGATAAAACTTAAACTGTGCGCCGACATTGATATAGCTGTAACCAAATGTCATTTTATATTTAAGCCCTTTTACATCTTCATAATTCAAATCGGTTCCCTGACCCGAGTATGAAACTTCGGTCTGGATAGCAACTTTTGCGTAAGGATATTTCCAGTTAATGAAAAAACCACCGGTTCCGCCAAATTTCCCTTCTTCTTTTAAAGTGTAACCTTCGTAAATACCTTTTGGTACTATCACATCAGGAAGATTTGACATTTTAGAATAAATTCCTCCTCCAAAAAGACCGTACGTAATCTCTCTGTCGCCCTGAGCCAATAAAGATTTTGTGCTCACTAATAAAAGAAGCAAAACAATTTTTTTCATTTTTTTATAAATTACCATTGATGAAAACTATAGCCTAAGGAAAAACAAAAGACACTGCTTTTATTTTGATTTTCGATAAACTGAAAAGAAGAAGCATTACTTTTGATCATATCTTTTACGCCCAGATAGTAGCGAAAGTCAAAATGAATGCTTTGATGAAGCTCATAACCTAATGCGAAACATAATGCAAAATCGTCGTCGCCGTCAAGACCATCTTTATAGAACTGCCTTGTGGCTACATCATACATTCCGCCTGCTTCATTAGATGTATATGTAATATCATTTGGAGATAAATTGATCCCATAAAAAGCTCCGGCACCAAAATTTAATCCTTCATAAGGATAGACTTTGTATAAAGCACCAATTTGCAGAAAAGCATAATTTAAACCAAGTTCGAACTCTTTTCCAACAGCATCTTTGTAAGTAATTTTTTCTCCCGATTGCCTGAATAAGATTTCCGGCTGAATGGCAACCCGTGTATCGTGAAGTTTACAATTTAAAAAGAAACCGCCTTCTAAACCAAATTTACCTTTACTTTCCATAACACTGTTATCAAAAGTGTTGTCTCTTCCTTTTATACTCTCAGGAAGATTGCTGAAACTGGATTGAAGGGCTCCTAATTTTAATCCGTAAGTTATGTTAGTTTCGTTTTGACTATAAACTGAGGTATTAAAAAAAAAACTAAAAATTATTAAGGGTAATAGTACTTTCATTCACAAAAATTTCCGCGAATATATGTATTAATTTTAGCTTCAAACGACAAAACAATCGACTAAAAGACAAAAAAACCGACAAGATACCTGATTTCAGGTACTATTTATTTTAAAGATTACCGATACATTTACCTCCTTTTATTACGCAACCTTACTTCACTTATTACAATTTTAAAATACTATGAAAAAAACAAGTTTACTTTTAGCATTACTTTTATTGTTCACTGCTACAATTCATGCAAAATATATTAAAGCGGTTATATATATGGAAGATGGCACCGTAAAAAAAGGATTGGCAGAAAAAGTAGAATACAATGATTCTAAAGTAAAATTTAAAACGGATGAAGCAGCACAAAAAGAAAAGATTCCCAGTACCGATATCAAAAAAATTGAATTCACTGATGCCAATAATGTAAAATATACTGCCGAGAGATTGTATGCCACAACAGCCAATCTTCTAACCGGAAAATTTTCAAGATCAGGAAAAAAAAGATGGATGTATATTATTTATGATAAAAATGCTAAAATAGGTTATATCACTGAAGCAGGAAGCAGCAGACCTAATGCCGGCGGAACCAGCAGAGTAATTACATACGGCAGTACTTCCTATTTTTTTGGAAAGAAAAACAGTGAAGAACTGGTATTTGGTTATGCAAAATCTGGCGGAAGTGATTTGGCAATTGGTACCGATTCATTAATTCGGAAGATGGCCAAAGAAGCATTTTCAGACTGTCCCAAAATTATAGAAACTATAGATAAAACTGATTTTAAAGTTAAATCGGTAATCGAACAGCTTGAAGCCATTTTTAACAAAAATAAATGTTTGTAATCTAACTACGAGGTATACCATTTTCCAATGCGGAATACTATTCTGAATCTATGGGAGAAAATACTTTTTTTAATACAAAACGAAGATGTTTTTAAGACTGGATCTGTAACTCGTTTTAAACAAATATAGTGTACTTTTGAAACAGAAAAGCAGTATAATCCTTTGAGAATACTGCTTTTTTTATTTTTTGTCTACATTTTATAACATCCGTTACAACCTAAAAAAATGAGCATCGAGCCAGCGTTCTTTCCAACTGCTCCATATCTGTTCGAACTGAACTGTGTTCTCTTTATAATGCATCTTAAACCTTTCTTTTACCACAGAAACCGCACCATGCTCTTTTAATAAACACAAAAAATCATACTGCTCTTTGTGCAGATCGTAAATCGCCAGTTTAAACTTGTGTCTCAGCACCACGCAATAACTTTCTTCACCAAAAGGCAGTACAGGATTTTTTCCATTCCTGAACTCATGATAGTACTTTCGAACCGGAAACTGAAACTTAAACAAGGCCAATACGGGCACTAACTTTAGTTGATCTTCGGGTGTATCAATTGCTGCCAATTGATAATTTTCTTCTGCTTTTTCTTCAAAAAGAACACCAATCGCATATTCAAACCGGGCCAGTTCAATCATAAAATCAATCCAGTCCTCTTTGATATCTTCATTGGCATCGGGCCTGTTATTTTCAAGATAGTCTGCAAAACGGGCTCCTAAAAAAGATAAATTGTAATTAGTCGAAGGGTTTGAAGCGAGATAGTCATCGGCAAAAGCGCAGAAAATGGTTTCGCCTAAAGCATATTCCAATGCACTAAACTGCTGCGACATACAATTTCGTAACCGTGCAATATAACTCCGCTGGTAGATCGCTAAATGTTCCTGAGCTGTAAGTTTATCCGAATGACAGATTACATCTTCAACTGAGGCTGCGTTTACAGCATTCGAAAGTAAATCATCAGGGTTCACTCCTGTCTGCTGGTAAGGATCCAGTAAAAGCTGCTGCATCCATTCCTGAAAGTTTTTTAATGGTATTTTTACCGTATTCTGCATCTTTGGAGCCTGTTAAAATTGGTTTACCGTAAATAGATTCAACGGGTTTGAAACCTGTTCTTTATCAATAGAAATAACTTCTTTTTCAAGCCCGGCAAATGCGGCATCCATATATTGTTTTGATTTCAGTAATTCGGAATGGTACACATCAAAAGCCGGAATATTTCCGTCCCATTCCAATAAAACCGATGCTTCACCGGCCAGTTGATAAGCCTGTTGAAATAATTTCCACACCTGACTGGTTACTTCCCTGTCATGGGTATCTATAATGTAATTCCCGCAATTTTGATGACCTGCCAGATGCATTTGTACAATCTTATCATGCGGAATTCCGTTAATGTATACTGACGGATCAAAATCATTATTAAAAGAAGAAACGTATACATTGTTTACGTCCAGAAGTAATCCACAGCCTGTTTCTTCGGTCATAATTCGTAAAAATTCCCATTCCGGAAGTGTCGAATTATGGAAAGAGGCATATGTACTTGGATTTTCAACAATCAGCGGCCGTTCTAAATAATCCTGAACCTGTCTGATCCTGGTGCAGACATGTTTTAAGGTCTCTTCATTTAGCGGAAGCGGAAGCAAATCGTGTGAATTGGTTGTTAAAACTCCTGTCCAGCACAAATGGTCACTAATCCAGGCAGGTTTTACCTCAGCGGCCAGCTGCTTTAAACTTTTCAGGTAATCCATATTTAAGGGATCGGTGCTTCCTATAGAAAGCGATACCCCGTGCATGACCACGGGATATTTTTCTGCTATTTGATGTAAAATATATCTCGGACGCCCATGCGAATCCATAAAATTCTCAGAAATTACCTCAAACCAGTCTACAGCAGGGTTCTTTTCGAGTATATGTTCAAAATGCTGGCTTCTGAGTCCTAAACCCAATCCTAAATTGGGCAGTCCAAGTCTATTTTCCATGGTCTTTTGATTGGCAGTTTGAAAGACTTTCTGGTAATTTTTCAGCACTTTCTTCTTCCATTTTTAAAACTCTCTGCGTTGCTGCAGCCTTTCTGTCGGCAGGATTGCTGGCATAGGAACAAAATCTTGAACCACTCTGCCCGCAGGAAGAATAATCGACACCGGAAGTACCACGAACTGTATTTACATAATCATCACTTGGTCCGTATTGCTGGGGAGCCTCACCAAAGGGAAGTCCGCTTTCTTTTCTTTTTTCTTCAAAGCGTATTCTGGCTAACTGCCATACACTAAGTCCCTTATTAGGTCCTTGTGCCATAAAACGGGAAGACAAAATAGGTACCCCGCAGCTGCCCTGATAACGGCATTCGTTTTCACCCGGATGGCAGAGTTCTTCTGTGGTTCCAAAAATCCCACAGCCTCCCTGTCCTTTACAGGCATTTAAGGTATGGCAGGGATGACCAACCGCAGTCGAACAATCGCCTTTACCTGCACAATCATTATTTCCTGAATATCCCGCATTTTTGCATGAATTAAGCCCCATGCATACGTGAAGCTCTTTGGTAATTAATTCTGACATATTGTATCTTTTTATATTAGTGTCTGTAAGGTGTAGTGGGTACTTTAGGCATATCGGCTTCGATACTGTAATCCAGTCCTACGTCTGGTAAAGACGGGAAATAGTTTTCGCTTTTAATGGCCCAGCCCCAATTAACAGGATCGGCTTTGGCCAATTGCTCAACCAGGTTCATGATTTGTGCTTTTGGTCTTAAGAAACTCTGCTCAAAAGAAAAAGGCTCAAATGTTAAAGCTCCTTTATAAGCCTGATTGCCTTTGGTATAGGTATATTGATTAATTTGGTTACCAACACCGCTCAAAAGCCAGATCATTGATTTATGGATCCCAAAGATGAACAAGTCATATTGTGTACTTTCATCTTTATAGTAACAGGCTTCAATCATTAAAAGAATATAAGCAAAAACGGCATTACCCAGTTGTGAACATAGTGCCAGTGCCTGATTTCCGGAAGCAATGTAATCGGCTGTTTTGGGGTTGGCATCGGTATCATATACAAAATAGCTGAAAAAATCATCCAGTCCCTGAATACCGCGAAACTTTTTCTGATAATATCCGCCAAGGCTGTAGGCTTCAAGGAATTTGGCAAAATGCGCCGGTTCTTTTCCGGAATCATCATAGTCACCTTTCCAAAAATCTACTTTGCCATCGACAATATCCATAGGTACCGGCATTTTATCTTCGCCCCAGATTAAAGTATGCTGTTGATATTTACTTTTTCCTTCTCCCTGATCAATAATGCGTTCTATAGCTTCAATAGCAGACTGAGCATCGTGTACGCCAACAAGGCCGCCGCTGTCATCTGCATTGGCAAACTGAGGATTGTGCTCTCTGTCATAATGTACGGTATTCATTGAATTCTGAGAATAATAAGGTCTTGGACGTTCCGGCTGAGCAGGAGGAAGTAATTGCGGCCTGTATTCATAAGGTCCCGGAAAATCCTCTTTGATACAGCTGACAATCATTTCGTACAAACGCCCAATGGTCTGATATTCTACTGTACTCAGCAATTGTTCATTTGCGTTAGGGTCTGTAAACGGTTCCGGACTTTCAATCTGCAAAAAAGTAGTCAGTTGTTTCAGGGACAGCTTTGCCGCATTAATTTGAAATTCCGGAATATGCCCGTCTAATTCTGTTGGAAATGTCAGTACTTTTCCAATGCCCATAAGATCTGGTGCTGTCTGACAAACCGCCTGTTTTACATTACAGGCAAGTGCCAGATGCAGCATTTCTTCAATAACAACACTCATAATAAGAGCTGCCGATTTATTCGAATACACCAGTATATCCAGTTTCAGATCCTGTGCCAGTGCGTCAATTTCTGCAGCAGTGCGCTCACCGGATTGTGAAAGCTGTGCCTGAAGCTTCGCATACAGTTTATCCTGATCCTGTGCCCTGTTTATTGAATAATAGGTAGACAAATACGTGGGAATAGTAGCAAGTTCCAGCGCAATGGCCTGCTGCATAACTTCTTTGATATTGTCTTTTGTTACCGAAGTAGAAAATTTAAATAGTTTTTTTGTTTTCATTTATTTTTGGTTAAAGTAGATTATTCGGGACTGATAAACGGATAGTATTTTTCGTCAATAATAGGTTCGATACCGAAAAAATCATTCAGTACAGATTCGGCCGTACAAAATGCACCTTCTACCCAGGCCTGATCGTTTGAGTAGGTTTCTCCGACTATAAAAATTTCACAATCCGTTTTTGGAACAAGCTGAGATGGCTTTCTGATCTTTCTCTGTACATCGCCTAAATTATAGTGCGATTTATAGGCATGGTATCCTGCATTAAAAGGAGGAAGCGACCAGTCCATGTATCTTGTTTCTAAAGGTTCCGGTACATACGAATAATCAGCCTGTGGTCCAAAGTGCAGTGCTGCCAATTGTGAACGAAGCATTTTTACCATTACCGGAGTGGCCTCTCTTGGTCCTTCAAGCGGCTGGCAGTCTCTGGATTCAGGAATTTTACGCGTTGCACCCGGCCCCAGTTCTAGAGCTTTCCAGAATGTGGTATATTGGATATCATCATAACTGGCCAGAACACCGTATACTTTTTTTGCTTTTTCGTCTCTGGCGTTATCTCCAAAATATACCACTTGTCTGATAGGCATATCGGTAATACTTGGGCCAATGGTATCTAATTCGGCTACAGTCGAGATTTGTTTTTCCTGTTTAAAAGTCAAACGTTCTTCGACTGCATTTTCTACCGCAGCTATAAAGCTCGCCTTATCATTAAATGAATTAGCAATAATGACCGGATTTTTAGCCGATTCTATTTTTTTAAGATAGTTAGCCGGGAAATTTTCTTTTCTTAATTTCTCAATTCCTTCTTGTGTCAGGAAATAACTTGTTAGTTTAGCAGGATAAGTCGGGCTTCCGGCCTCGGTTGTTCTCCACCAGGGTGTATCGAAAAACATCCCTATTTTGTATGAAGGTTCCATTAATACAGATTCTAAATACAACTGTACTTTTTCATGATTCAATACATCCATTCCTTCCTCATCACTGTATCTGCTTGCTTGCGCTACTAAGTCAATTGCTGCTCTGGGCATCGCAAGAAATGCGGCATCACATTTTTTTCTTTCTGCAAGTGCATCGGGATCTTTGCGTGCTGCAGTCGTAAAATTGACTCCTGACTTGGTATGCAAAATAGAACGCAGCCTGACATCCGGATAATAATGTAATGTGATTCCTTTTTGTTTTGCCAATTTTTCAACTTTTTCAAATAAGCTGTCAAATAAGCTGGAATATCCTTTTATTAAAGTTTTGTATTCTGTTCCCGGCAAAAATTCATCATTCACGTTAAATGACTGGGCGCTATTAGTGTTTACTACGTTTGAACTATAACCATTCCCATCAGATAAATAACCAAATCCTTCCTGCCCCAGCATATCATACCCCAGGTTCCAATAGCCGATTTCTTTTAGTAAATCTCCTTTTTGAAAGATGGAACTGTCCGGCATATCAATATTGATTCTTCCTTCTTCATAAAATTTACACCATTCTCTTCGGGTAGTCGGGCCTGATGTTTGTGTGATGGCTACAGATTGTATCGTTGTAAAACCATCATCTGGCGGAGCATCCTGAGCATAATTGTTTGCGAAATAGGGAGCCGGCTGGTTAGAATTGATATCTGAGATATACATGTTTTTAGAACGCAGGGACATTAAAGGATCTGCAGATTCATTAAACGGAACTGAATCTTTCTTTAAATCCAATTCTTCAATGGTTTTTGTCACTAAACGATGTCCGGGACCTTTAGGAGTGCCGTCCCAATATAAATATCTCATTCCTCCCAGTTCCAGGTACGAATTGTCTTTGTTGTCTTTATAATGCCAGGTACAGACACGCGCGCCCGGTTCTCTGGTTCCGGGATTCTTTATAGAAAAATCGTATTTCCCCCAGTCGTAGAGTTCCAGTATATCGCCCTTAACGAGCATTTTTTCGTTTTTTTCGAGTTTGGATTTTCCTTCCAGTAATCGCCACGCAGTATAGAGTCCCCCGGCACCTGCTCCAAAAATAGAGTATGTTTTTTTGCTCATGATTGTATGTTTTTAGGTTTGTTAGAGGTTTTTATTCATTTCCCAGTCTTTCCATCTGCTGCGCCAGGTCTTTTTGAGGAATCACAACTTCTACCAGTGTTGGAAGATTTGTTTTTTTCTTTAGTTTCAGAAGTACTTCGTCCAGCTCTTTAACGGTTTCGGCACGATAGCTGTTTGCTCCAAATGCTTTCGCAAGCGCCTGATAATCCCATTTTGGCAGAATATCAAAGGCATCAAACTTATGAGACGGACCTGCTTTAAACGAATCCATGTCTACATATACCTGTTCAATGGCATATACACCATTGCTCATTACAAAAATGACAGAGTTAATGTTGTATTTTACCAGAGTCGAAAGTGATTGTGCAATCATCATAAAACCACCGTCGCCGGCAACCGTCCATGCCTGTTTACCACTACCCAGCTGAGCACCGGAAGCAGCACCGGTTTCAAAACCAATACACTGCCAGGCAGCTGAAGAAATATAGGCGTTCTGAGATAAACCGTAAATATTCGTAGCTACATACATTGAGGAACTAACACCAAAAGTCATTACGATGTCGTCCAGCATTTTTTGCTTTTCCAGAAAAAATACAGCACGTTCAAAAAAACGGTTAAATGTGATTACTTCCGGAGTTTTATCGTATTTAGGATCAGAATTGGAGCGCCAGGGTTCTGGAAATTTTGGCTGGGCAGGAGCTTTTACTTTTAAAGGATATCCTGAAGCTTTTTTAAAACATTCTGTTAAAGCTTCAATAAAGTCTTTTAAAGTTACACCAGCATAATTAAAATAGCCAGCTCTTATTTCCTGAGTATCTGCCTGAATCATATTAGGAAATTTATTTTCTACCAGCCATAAATAATCATCGGTAATAATAGTTCCCAGGGAAAGTATACAATCTGAAGCTTCGACCAGTTTTATAACTTCGGGTATAGAAGCCTGATCAGAATAGGTGCCAATAAATTTATCTCCTTTTTCATCCAGAACTGTTTTTCCGAGTGAAGTTGTCGTGTACAGCATTCCGCTGGCTTTAATAAGTTCTTCTAACTGCTTTGTTAAATTGTGTCGCAAAAGCTCTACTCCCGCCAAAATCAAAGGATTTTTTGCCTGACTAATCTGAGTCCATGCCTGAGCAACCGCATTTTCAAGCGCCGCTGCTTCACTCTTGATCACCAGAGGTTCCAATTTTTTATTAGATGGTTTTGGACAGGGTTCGCCCCATACTTCTTTATAACAGGCTATATAAACGGGACGCTGATGCGTAAGTGCCGCAACAAGTAATTTGTCTATTTTTTCAGGAGCGTCTACAGAACTGCTCAGCGTCTCGGCTGCTACGGTTACTCTTTCATAAACTTCCTGATCTGCACTGAGATTACCAGTAGAATGATGATACAAGACGTTGTACATGCTCCCAATCTGCCTTGCATCTGCTCCGGGCGTGGCACTAATGACCACAACCGGACTACGTTCTACATAGGCACCGGCGATAGCATTTAAGGCACTAAAAGTACTTACTCCGTATTGTAAGGATACTGCCCCTAAACCCCTGGTTCGTGCATACGCATCTGCAGCATAGGAGGCATCAAGTTCGTTTGAAGTTCCAATGGTTTCAATACCATCAAAATATTCCAAAGCCTGTGTAAAATGTTTTACATAGTCACCCGGAATTTGAAAAACCTCGGTGACATTTAATTGTTTAAGCCGGGTAAGCAGATAGTCTGCTACCGTAAATTCTTTTGTAGGTTTCATTTTTTTTGTGATTATATGTTAGGTTTGTTTTTGGTGTTTTCTTCAAATCTTTTTCGTTTACTTCTGCAGAGACCTCAACCACGTAATCAATTAATTTTCAACACAGTAAATCCTTATTACCAAACATTGATTCTTAAGCATCTTTCCGTAAAGACCTTATCCCATTTCTACATTAAAAGTATTATAACACCACATTTCAAATTAAAAAAAAGGTACGAGTGCGGATTTTTTTTCCATGAAAGGTCGAAATAAAAGCATAAGACTATTTCGCAGCAGATGTACTAGCTGCTTCCCGGCAGTTAATCAGGAAGAGATAACTAAAACCCATACTAAACAAAAAAACCGCCTCAATAACTTGAGACGGTTTTCGCTAACTAACCAAACAATAACTAATTAAGGTTTAAGCTCAGTAAACTTCGAATCTAATTCAAAAGCTTTCTTCACTTTCTCAACTGTTATTTCTTTTTCAACAGAAAATTTTGCTGTTTTTTTAATATCCGAGGAAGAGGCTCCTACCAGTACATTATACTCGCCTGCTTCGGCAATCCAGGCGCTTTTACTCTCTAAGAAAGAAGCCAGATCTTTTGAAGACAATGTCAAAGTTAAGGTCTGACTTTCGCCTGCTTTTAATTCTTTTGTTTTACCAAAAGCTTTTAATTCTTCTTTCGGTTTATCAATAAATTTTGAAGGAGCTGCAAGATATACCTGCACTACTTCTTTTCCTGACACTTTTCCTGTATTTTTTACCGTAACAGAAACCGTCAGTTTATCTTTGAATGATGCTGAACTCAATTTCACATCCGTATATTCAAAAGAAGTATAGGATTTTCCGAAACCAAATTCGTATGAAGGTTTAATATTGAACGTATTAAAATAACGGTATCCCACATAAACACCTTCTTCATACGTTACTTCCTGTGGATTATCTGCTGGAATTCCAGGGAAGTTTTTCGCTGAAGGAGTATCCGAATATTTCACTGGGAAAGTCATCGTCAATTTACCGGACGGATTGATTTTTCCTGAAACCACATCTGCTACAGAATGTCCACCTTCCTGACCTGGCTGCCAGGCTAACAAAATAGCATCTACTTTATCTTTCCAGGAAGCCGTTTCGATTACACCGCCGATATTTAAAATCACCACTACTTTTTTCCCTTGAGCATGAAAAGCTTTTGAGATTTTATCCAGCATTAGAATTTCTTCATCAGCCATATTAAAATCGTTGTTTACCACTCTATCTCCGCCTTCTCCGGAATTTCTTCCAAGCGTTACAAAGGCAATTTCAGAACTTGCTGCTTTTTTAGCGATAAAAGCATCGTCCATTTTTAGTTCTGGAAGTCTTTCCGGCAAAGCCAAAATTCCTCTTGCTTTTCTATTTTCTTTTTCAATTGCTACTTCTTTTTCAGCGTGAGGCTGATACAAATCAACCAATTCTTTGTCTAATTTATATCCTGCAGCTGTTAAACCTTCTAAAAGAGAAACCGTATGTTTGTTGTTTACGCTTCCACTTCCCGTTCCGCCCGTAATCCAGGCATAAGAAGTCACACCAAATAAAGAAACCTCTTTTTGCTTGTCAGCAAATGGCAGTGCATTTTTTTCATTTTTAAGCAAAACCATTCCTTCTGCAGCCGCATTTCTGGTTACTGCTGCATTTTGGGTTAAGTTTGGCTTATCGCTGTATTTGTATTTAGCAAAAGTCGGCGTACGGAAAATGTATTCTAAAATTCTTTTCGCATTGGTATTGGCTGCTTCCTGAGATAATTTACCTGAATTTAAAGCTTCCAATAACGCTTTTTTCTGAACAGGAATTCCCGGCATCAACAAATCATTTCCGGCAATCATTTGTTTGACAACATCTGAATTTGAACCTTTTTGAATCGATTCGAATCCTGGGAAACCACCGAACCAGTCTGTCATTACAATTCCTTTGTAACCCCATTCGTTTCTTAAAACGTCTGTCAATAAATCTTTTCTGGCAGAAGTATATTCCCCGTTTAATTTATTATAAGAAGACATCACTGTCCACGGATCAGATTCTTTAACTGTGATTTCGAAACCTTTCAAATAAATTTCTCTAATCGCTCTTTCTGAAACATGTGCATTAACCGTTAAACGATTGGTTTCTTCATTATTTACTGCAAAGTGTTTAATTGAAGTTCCAACACCCTGCGATTGAATTCCGTTTACAATTGCCGCAGCTGTTTTTCCTGAAATTAGCGGATCTTCCGAATAATATTCGAAGTTTCTTCCGTTTAATGGATTTCTATGAATGTTTAAAGCTGGTGCCAATAAAACATCAACTCCATATTCTTTCACTTCATTTCCCATTGCCTTTCCTACTTCTTCCAAAAGCGCTTTATTCCAAGTCGAAGCTAAAGCTGTTCCAACCGGAAATGCTGTTGCATAATAGGTCTTTGAATCATTTTCTCTGGTTGGCGCAATTCTTAAACCTGCTGGGCCATCGGCTACAACCGTTGCAGGAATACCAAATCGTTCAAAGGCTGCAGTTCCCCCCGCTGCTCCAGGAACCAATCCCTGTTTTGAATCACCTACTGGCCCTGTTAAGACTTCGATTCCAGGCATTCCTGTTCCGATTAGTAATTCTACTTTTTCTGCATTGGTCATTTCCTTGATGATGGCATCAATTCTCTGATTAACAGTAAGACGTGTATCTTCCCACGGATCTAGTTTTCCGTTTCTGTTAAAATCGGCAAACGTAAACCCTTTAATCGTAACAAGAGGCGGATTCGTTTCATCATTCGGAATGGTATTCCATGATAAATTAGAAAGCACTAACGCTGTCAAAAGCGTTACTCTGGCTGTTTTTATAATTGTATGTTTCATAATATATAGTTTTATTAAGTCCTTATTTAATTTTCAGGCAGATTCAAAAGGATTTGAGCAGATTTAATTAAAATATGCCTGCCTGGTGTAATTATTTTCAACACATAGAAACATAGTCTATTGAAGGTCTGAAAAAGGCGTTTCACTAATTTAAATGCACATAGTTTGACTATGTGTGGAAACTTGTTTCTTTTGTATCTCTTTTTTCAGTACTGAAATCTATGTTTCTATGTGTTTAAATTTATTTTTTAGTTTCACCCAACTTGTAAAATATAGCTGCGTTTATCTGCTTAAATCCTTTAAATCTGCGTGAAACCTTTTCTGCTTATTTAGTTAAAAATCCTTCTAACGAAAGCCATTCTTCAAAACGGGTTTCCCAGGAATCAACTGGTAAATTTTGTTTTCCAGTTCCAAAACCGTGTCCACCTTTTGAGTACATGTGCAATTCGACTGTCTGACCAGCATCCAGCCATTTGTTATACATTTGAATGCTTCTTGGAGCCAATTTCAACTGATCGTCACTTGCTGCACAAACGAACATCGGAATCTTTTTATCTGGTGCAGGAACACTTAAAAGTTCTGGTCTTGGGCCACCGTAAATATTCGCCACAAAATCTGGAAGCTGTTCTGGTTTGTTGTCTAAAACCGTTTCCATTGCCACAGTACTTCCAGCTGAAAAACCAATGATTCCGACTTTTTTAGTATCAATTCCGTATTTTGATGCATTAGCACGAACATAATTCAAAGCATTTTTTCCGTCCTGTGCTGCCAGCTGAATTGTCGCCAGAGAGTTTTTTTCAAAAGCCGCTCTGTCTTTTAATTTATCCATCATTTCTCTTGCTGGATCGTTTGTTTCCGTTTTGTTCAAACGGTATTTTAAAACAAAAACAGTAATTCCTTTTTTACTTAAAATTGCAGCCAGTTCTTTTCCTTCTCTGTTAATCGATAAACTCTGAAATCCTCCTCCCGGCGCAATTACAATGGCTGTTCCTGTATTTTTAACTCCTTTTGGAACTTGGTAAACGATTAAAGTCGGATCAGTTACATTGTAGACTACTTCGGTTTTAAATAAATCCGAATACATCTCCGCTTCTTTTTGGGTCCAGTTTTCAGATCCCGGTGCTTTTCCCTGATATAATTTTATCGTTTCCTGCCCCTGAACCGAAGTTCCCAACAACAGAAATCCTGTTGCTAAAAATGTGTATATAATTTTCATAATCTGATTTTTATTTAGTTGTTTTAAACAATTGCAGTTTGGCAAAGAAATCTTCAAACATTAATCGAGTATCCAATTGATTGTAAACCCGAATATTTCTTCCGTTATGATTGGTTTCATAAAGTCCCTGCGCATTGATCAAAGGAGAAGATTTCAGAACATAAGAACTCGAACTCGGATCGGCTTCAAAAGAAGATTGCAACGCCGTCAGCAAAACCAGCGGACTGTCTCCCATAATGTAAGTTTCTCCAATATGAAGGTTGAATTGCTGTACTCTTTTCATCAGGCTTTCTATTTTTTCAGCAAGGTATTCTCCAGTTTTCCCCTGTGGTTTTACTTTTAAAAACAATTCAGCATAAGACATTAAAGTCTGGCGATAGACGTTTCTCGGCACTTGCCAGATTGGAATTTTTGAATCATTAAAAATGACTTGTCCTGCTGTAATATCAATTCCCAGATTATATTCTAACGAAGTATATCCTGGTGGCGGTGTTGCCAAATCAATATATTCAGGACCGCCAATCCAAACCAGAGTAAGACGCTCTGCAATTTTTGGTTCCATCAAATAGGCACTTGCTATTTCTGTTAAACCTGCACCGCAAACCACATAAAGTGGTGTTTTTACATCATCACGCATCGCTTCTTTTACAATGACTTTTGCTCCTTCTGAAATATTGGGTGTTTTTGCATCTTTTAATTGTAAATTGGAGCCTTCATAAACCGGAAAAGAATTCTGAAGTTTCATGACTTCCAAAAGTTCTTTTACTTTTTTCACCGCATTGGTTGCTGTTTCTGAAGAAGAATCAAAACCATCTCCCGGTTTTAAATGTGACCCAATGATACCTCGAATTTCTGCCGAAGGCGATAAAATCTGATGCACCAATTGAAACAAGCCATCCGGATCGCCGCTAAAATCATTGTCGACTATAACACGCATTCTAGGCACAACTAAATCTTTAGAAAATGAATTTTTAGATGTGGATTGTGCCTGTGAACAAATGCTTAAAAGCAAACTGAAAGCAAATAGTATTGGATATTTAATTTTCATGTTACTTGTGGTTTTACTGTTTACTGAGCAAACCTGACAGGTTTTTAAAACCTGTCAGGTTTAATAAAATGGTATAAAAAATTACTGCTTCTTGTAAGTTTCCGTTCTAGCATCTTTAATAACTCCTTTCCAGTTCAATCCAAAAGCAAAATCATACACATTTCCTTCGCTGTCTTTGTGTGGAATCATATCGTAAGGAACATCTTCGAATTGTTTTTCAACCGTTTCCATATTGGCTGGCATTTGTACCGGAAGCAATCCTGAAGGTTCTGTTTTTCCTGAAATAATATCCAAAACAGCCTGAGAAGAAACTCCAAAATTCAATACAATTCCGTCAACCTGTTTTTCGAATTCATTAAAAATCATTGGTTTTGAAGCAGTAACCGAAACAATAACCGGTTTGCCGTTCATCATGTCTTTGGTATCGAGAATCGTTCTCAAATCCATTGTATTGGCAGCGGTAACGGTTTTGTTTTTATAGGTTCTGTCTTTAATCGTTGGATCGATAACCTGATCTCCGGCCGCGATACTTTTTGCTCTGGCTTCCGTTGCGGTATACGTTCCGTATTGAAGGGAAATCGGTACATAACCATTGCTTCCGTTTTGTCTGTCTTTTAAATCATAACCGCCTTCTAAACTCAACGGACTCGTTACAAAAACAATCGCAAAATCTGCTTTTGATGGATCTTCGGTAACATTGTAATATTTCTTAACCAATTCCAGATTTACAGGATTTTCTAGTTTTGGCTGACTCGCAACGCCCCACCAGTCTTTGGTTGAAGCGGTATAAATCTTTGGAATAAAAACGGTTTTCTTTTCTTTTACAGGCAGAACCGCTGCTTTGTTTTTCAATAAAACAACCGATTTCAATTGTGCTTCATATCCTGCTTTCATAAATTCAGGATTTCCGACAACTGCTTTCGTTTCTGCTACATTCAAATAGGGATTTTCAAAAAGACCCACTCTGAAAATATTCTTTAATAATCGAACAGCCGATCTTTCAAAACGAGCTCTCATAAAAGATTCTCCAAATTCTTTTACGCCCATTTCATAAGCTGCTAAAACTGGCATTTTATCATTATTTCCTCCAAACTGATCTACTCCCGCAATAATCGCTTTGTAATGTCTGTCATTTATAGAAAGATTCTCCACTCCCCAAGGTTTTCCTGCAAAAAGATTCGGTGTTTTTCCTTCGTCACCCGTTACCAACCAATCGGTGCAGACTACGCCATCATAACCGTATTTATCTCGCAGTAAATCGGTAATAATATATTTGCTGTAACCATTGGCTACGTTTTCGTTGTATTTTTTATCCTGATCAAAAGTGATGGTATAATAAGGCATCACTGCCGAAGCTTTGCTTGTTTTTCCTTTTAGTTTAAAAGCCCCATTAATAAACGGATCGATATGCTGCTGTAGATTATTTCCCGGATAAACCGCAAATTTTCCGTAAGCCCAGTGTCCGTCGCGTCCGCCTTCTTCAGCACCACCACTCGGCCAGTGTTTTACCATGGCGTTTACACTTTTGTAACCCCAACCCTCTTTGATTTCGTCTTTTCCGTAAGAAGTCTGGAATCCGTCAATGTAAGCTCTTCCCATATCTCTTGTTAGAGCTGGGCTTTCGCCAAAAGTCATTGAAATTCTGTACCATCTTGGCTCAGAACCTAAATCTATCTGTGGAGAAAGTGCTGTTGCAATTCCTAAGGCACGATATTCTTTAGCTGCAATTTGTCCAAACTGTTCTACAATTTTTGGATCAAAAGTCGAAGCCATTCCCAATCCGTCTGGCCACATGGAAATCGTTCCTCCTGCCCCAGCATTAAACTCAGATGTCACATTCGCAGTATGACGCGGATCTGTACTGGTATTACTTGGGATTCCTAAACCAATTCCTTCTACAAAAGCCTGCATATTATTATTCCACAAAGCCGCCGTTTCTGGAGTCTGAACACTTGTAATTAAAACGTGACGCAGATTATCTTCTTTTAAAAAGGCTTTCTGCTGATCGGTTAAGTCAGAAGCTTTGGCATTGCTTTCCGGAAAAATTTTTCCGTTGTAAGTTCCTGCATTATAACCTGAAACTCCAGCTGGTAAAGCCTGATGACGACTGTAAAGCATCAATCCCGCAATTTGCTCCACCGACATTTTGGAAGCTAAATCTTTGGCTCTTTCATCTGCCGAAAGGCGCCAATCTTCATATTTATCCAGTTTTCCGTTTTTGTTTAAATCCTTAAACTTTTTACCGTTAACCGTCAATATTTTGATGCCAGATTCAGGAGAATATCCCAAATCTGCACCTTTATTATTTTTAACAATAGTAAAATTTCCTTGTTGTGCCTGCATCGTTACGCTTAGAAAAAAAGCGAAAGCGGCAGTTATGACTATTTTTTTCATAGAATGAAATTTAGAATCTGAAATTAAGTGAAGCTTCTAAAGTGAATGGACGAATGTATGATCCAACCAAAAGCTGATCGTAATAACCTGAAGCGTCTGTAATTAATTCTGCTCCGTTGATTGTCCCTTTTGCTCCTGTCTGATTCAAGAAGTTTACTGCGGTCAAGCCGATATCAAAATGATTGTTGATTTTGTAGTTTACACCTCCAAAGGTTTCCCATCTTGGCGCAAAATATAAGGCATTGGTCTGGTTCGCATACTGCTTGCTGAAGTATCTGAAACTTGCCCAAAATTTGAAATCTTTATACGTATAACTTGGATCAATTTCCATTAAAACCTTAGAAATTTCCAATACGTTTTTATCGTTATAAGAATAGTTGTTTCCAAAAGCAGCAAAATCATAATTTTTGTAAACCGGATCCTGAAACGTAATTAAATAATGCAGATTAAATCCTTTAAATGGCGTTGCCACAATATCTGTTGTCCATCCTAAAGTCTGGATATCATAGAAAACAGTCGCTACTTCTGACTGAGTGGCATCTGCCGGATTCACTAAATTTAATCTTGCTAAATAATTATTTCGAGTTAAATAAGTTGCCTGAGAAACGATACTGAATTTATCATGATTGAAATACAATCCGAACGCTGCCAATGGACTTTTTGATTTCGCATTATTAGGCGCTACCGCTCCTGAATAACTTTCTAACTGTCCGTTTTTTTCTGTGTAAGTAAAGTCGGCTAGAACTCCGGCTCTTTTGGTTACTTTGTAAACCGCATTAATAGAACCTCCCAAATGAAACCAATTGTTATCAAAATAGGTTTTCTGACCTGGATCAAATATTAAATCTGGCGTTCTTGGCGTTAAGTAATAGTCTCCTTTTAATTTGTGGTATCTTAAATTCACTCCGTAAGCTAAACTCAAACGGTCTGTAATGGTCCAGTTATCGGAGAAATATCCGGATAATTTGTTTTCGAAACCATTGTGGTATTCACCTCCGACATTGTAGTTGTAAAATCCGTCAGCATCTGTGTTAGAAGTTCCGCCTGGTGTGTTACGAACCAATTTATCAGGGTTGGCACTTACTGTTTGGTTAAAGAAAGAACGGCTTGACGTAAAATCATCTACCTGATAATAGTATTCCATTAAACCAAATCTCCATTTATGTTTTTCTTCGTTTTTGGTGATTTCAAATCTTGACATTGCCGTTTTCGTCGGTGTTCCGTCTGTGTATAATCCCAGCATAGAATTTACATTACCAACGTAAGCATTCCCATTCGATTTGTAGGTGAAATTATCAGCAGCGGTTGCTTCAAAAATTCCAAGTGGAATAGCGATTAACTGAGAAGCTTCGGCATAACGAAAACGAGTTGTGAAATTGAATTTCCAGTCATTCGCTAAATCATAATTTCCTAAGATATCAAAAGTGTGAGAAGTCGATGCTGCATCGCTTCCGCTCATATCTGCAAATTTCGTTTCACCCGTCATGATGTCTTTAAACTTCATGATTCCGTCATTAACAATGTACGAATCACGTCCAATTTTAAAGTCGTTGTATTCTTCTACTTTTCCGCCTTCTTTGTATCTGAAAACAGCATAATTTGTTAACGAAGCTGAATTGGCATATTTATACAAAAAGCTGATTTGTCCTTTTCCGTTATTGAATTTCTTGGTTAAACCTGCTCTGTAAATTTGTGTACGATCTGAATATTTGGCAAATTTTAAATCGAAAGAGTTTGGATCAAAATTGGCATAAGCGCCCATTGTATAGGACCAGCCTTTTGCTAACGGCCCGGAAACATTTAGGTCGCCTTTCATCCATCCGAAACTGGAACCTGAAAAATTCCCCACGACTTCCAGTTTGTCTGTTCCGAGTTTGGTATAAGAATTAACAGCAAATCCCAAATCTCCGGTGGTAATGGCTGCTTCTCCAATTTTTAATAATCCGGTGCGTCCTAAACTCGTGCTTTGTCTCCAAGTACGGTTTGGCAGTTCTGGCCAGAAATAATAAACCACTGGTAAATCATTTTCCTGAATCGTGATACCGCCCACAGTTGACGGCAACCCGATATTTACATCACGCGGGCCAGTGTTGTTGGCCGCATTAAGCATAACATTTCTATTTTTTTCTTCTTTAGTGTCTGATTCTACAATTTTGGTAGTTTTTTTAATTGAATCTGTGGCTTGTTGTTTTTTATCTTCTTGCGAAAAGGCATCAAAAGCTGGAAAAAAAGCCAGGCAGATGGTCGTGATAATTAATTTTTTCATGAGTAGTTTAAGTTAGGTTGTCATTATGAATTTTTCATTGCTTCATAATGAAGCAATATTAATTACTATTTCTCATTTCAACAAATTATTACTGTTATTATTTTCATTTTCGCATAAAATAGCCTTTATAAATTCCATAAAAACAACTAAAAGCTATTATCTTGAAAATGTTAAATTAACACTTCAAAAAAACTACCTCGTTTGCGTAAAGCATTGTAATTGTTGAAAAAAATAGATTTGAAAATGAGAAAAACGCAAAAACGTTTTGAAAGGAGAAATAAAAAAAACACATCAAAGGCTAAATTTGTGATGTGTTTTAAAAAGACAGAAAAAACTTAGACAATTTGACTCGTACGGATTAAAAAGTTTAAATTTGAAGCTAATTCTACCATCATGGATTTCAAAAAATTACTCGAAAAACGTTCCGAAGAGTCCTGGAAAAGATTTATTCCGACTCTTTCTATTGACTGCGTCATATTCAGTTTTCACGAAAATGAACTTCAGGTTTTACTTTTAAAATTAAGAGACCGTGAAGAATGGGGACTCCCTGGCGGTTATGTCGAAAAACTTGAAAATGTTGACGATGCGGCGATTCGCATATTGAAAGACAGAACCGGGACCGAAAATATTTATCTGCAGCAATTTTACACTTTCGGAAACTTAAACCGTTCTGAGTTTGCTTTTCAGGATTATGATGACAATATGTGGCACAAACAGCGTTTTATTTCTATTGGATATTATGCTTTAGCAGAACATGGTCAGGTAAAAATGGATATTGATGAATTTTCGAGCATTGTTAAATGGCATTCGATAGAAAATCTTCCTGAATTTATGATGGATCACAGGGCCATTTTTGATAAAGCTTTAATTACTTTGAGAGAGCAGTTAAACAATCATCCTATCGGCTATAGTCTTCTTCCAGAGAAATTTACGATGCCGGAATTACAGAAATTATATGAAGGTATTTTAGGAAAAAAACTGAACCGCGGCAATTTTTACAGAAAAATTCTTCGTTATGATATTTTGACGAAACTAGACGAATCCCGTAAAGGCGGTGCGCACAAAGCCCCCGATTTGTACAGTTTTGATTTGGAAAAATACAACAGTGCCTTAAAAGAAGGTTTACAGGGAAACTGGTAATTTTTTTTGTAAGTAATAGAAAAACTGTTTTATGTTTAAAACATATTGAAGACGGTTAAACTAATTCTGACTTGTTAAATCCTCTAATAAAAAAACCGAATTCAGTATACTGAATTCGGTTTTTTTCTGATTTTATTTCAGGTTCTGAAAAAGCATTTTACTAGTGATTTGTCCTCTCGCAAAAAACTTTTATGGCTTCAAAATCAAAGTTCTGACTTTAAATCTATTATCGCTTTTTTAAGTCCTTTTCCGGTTACTTCCAATTGTATTGCGCCGGGAGTTTTAAGGGCTTTGACTAAGACTACCAGCTTACCGCTGAAAAGCTTCATTTTATTCTCATGAAATATTTCTAATGATGTCGCATCGCCATTACAAGCTGCTCTGTAAGTTCCGGCTCCGGTAACTTTAAACTGCAGTTCATTCACAGCCGCAGGGCATGGAATTCCGTTTTTATCTACTACCGAAACGGTCACAAAAGAAATATCATCTCCATCTGCTTTAATTGCTTTGCGATCGGCATCTAATACAATTTTATAGGGATCTCCGGAGGTTTTAATTTCACTTTCTGCCGCTATTTTTCCATTTGAATCAAATGCAGCTACTTTTACTGTTCCGGGTTCATATTTAACATCGTTCCACATTAATCTGTAACGATTCTGCGGAGTTGAATTGTTTTTTTTCTGAATTCCCATACTTTTTCCATTTACAAAAAGCTCAGCGCTGTCGTAATTGGTGTAAACGAAAACGGGCGTAATTTCGCCTTCTCTTCCTTTCCAGTTCCAGTGCGGCAGAATGTGAAGCGTTTTATCTTTTGTATTCCATCTGCTTCTGTACAGATAAAAACGGTCTTTAGGAAGTCCGGCTAAATCTGAAATTCCGAAATAAGAACTTCTTGACGGCCATTTTTCATCATACGGAGTTGGTTCTCCCAAATAATCAAAACCAGTCCAGACAAATTCTCCTATAACCCACGGTTTGTCATCCTGAAGTACAAAATCGTCATCTGGAACATTCGACCAGCTGCAGGCTTCTAAATCATAAGAAGAACTTTGAAAATCATCGTATTCTTTATTCTTTGCCTGAACTACAGGAAACTTATAAATTCCTCTTGAACTCACAGTTGAAGCTGTTTCTGAACCTAATATAAATCCTTGCGGAAATGTTTTATATGCTTCTTCATAAAGATGCACTCTATAATTTAATCCCGGAATATCAAGTAAAGCTCCAAAGCCAGATTCCATAGTTGCCTTTACCTGATCCATACCAACAGTTACGGGTCTTGTAGGATCTTCACGGTGAAAAATATCCTGGAGCCATCTGGCGCGTTTTACCCCTTCTGCTCCCCATTGATCCGGAACTTCATTTCCTGAACTCCACATTACAATACAAGGATGATTACGTGTCGCCCTCACTAAATTCACAATATCTTTTTCTGCATATTGTTCAAAAAAACGGTGATATCCGTTTTCTACTTTTGGCTTTGCCCATTCATCAAAACTTTCTGCCAGAAACATAAATCCCATTTCGTCTGCCAGTTCTAGCTGTTCAAAAGAGGGCATGTTATGAGAACTGCGGATTGCGTTGCATCCTAAATCTTTTAGAATTGTCAACTGTCTGCGAAGTGCCGCTTTGTTTATGGCTGCACCCAGAGGCCCCAAATCATGATGAAGACAAACGCCTTTAAATTTGGTTATTTTACCGTTAAGACTGAATCCTTTATTAGGTTCATATTTAATAAATCTGATTCCAAATTTTATATTTTGTTCATCTTTTAAAGTTCCGTCGGCCGCATATAGTTTGGTTACTGCTGTATACAAATAAGGGGTTTCAGGGCTCCATAAATGAGGCTGGGCCACTTCAATAATCTGATGGAATTTCCCCTCTTTCATTTCTGCTCCCTTTTTTACAGCAACTACATTATTAGCGGCATCCTTTATCTCGGTAATCATTGATACATTACTTCCAGGAACCTCTGCTTTGATATCAACAACAGCATTATCACCTTTCATTTCGGGAGTGGTAATAAAAGTGCCCCATTGTGCAAAACTTTCTTCTTCTTTTATTACAACACTAACATTTCTGTAAAGTCCTGCTCCGGGATACCATCTTGAAGAATAAGGTTCATTGGTCAGTTTGACAGCTAAAACATTTTCAGAACCAGCCATAAGATCATTGGTTATGTCAATATAAAAATAACTGTATCCGTATCCCCAGTTCCCTACTTTTTTTCCATTTAAAAAGACCTGAGGCTCGCTCATCGCTCCTTCAAAAATAAGAAATGCTTTTTTTCCTTTTTTGAACTGGGGAATAGAAAATGTATTACGATACCAACCCGTTCCGATATGGGGCAGCGCACCCGTTCTTCCGGTTTTTTCAGTCGCTTCTTTTTCGCCATTTTGTTCAATAATTCCTGTTTGAATGTCCCATTTTTTATCAAAAGGTCCATAAATTGCCCAATCGTGCGGCACACTGACTTTTTCCCATTTTGAAGCATCAAAATCTACCGAAAAAGCATCTCCTTTTACGTCTTTGGAAAAGCGCCAGTTTTCTTTTAAAACAACTGTAGTAGATTGAGACATCATTTTTCCGGATGAAAAAAGAAGTAAAAACAGGAATAGTACTGATTTAGAAATTAAGTTCATTTTTCTATTTATTCTTTTACCATTAAGAAATTAAGTTCATAAAGCTTAAATCTCTTACTATCTTAATGGTGAAATTTAATTTTTTATTTAATTTTTGAAAGCATCTAATGCTGGAGAAGGTTTTCCGCCAGGAAGCCAGGCATTAAGCTGATAACCGCTCCAGCTCTTTTCGCCTTGCGGTTCCCAGTAAATAACGCCTAAACCTTTGTTATCAGGTACACTTTTTACGGCTTTTATAGTTGCTTCGAGCAGTTCTTTGGTGTTTTGTACTGCTTCGTAATCACCACCGACTTCAACGACCATAACTTCTTTATTGTAACGTGAAGCCATATCTTTTAGATTATTTTCTAAATCCAGAATAGTACTCTGATAATCGGTTTTAATCCAGTATGGATAATACGACAAACCAATTACATCATATTTTACCTTATTTTCGGCTGCTTTATCAAAAAACCATCTGAATTTTTCACTTTTATTTCCTTCATCCAAATGAACAATTACTTTCATTTTTGGATCAACAGCTTTTGTGGCTTCATATCCTTTATTAAGCAGCTGTGCCAGTTGATTAAAATTATCGGTGCTGCCTTCCGGCCAAAGCATCCCGCCCGGAATTTCATTTCCAACCTGAACCCATTCCGGAGTTACTCCTGCTTTTTTCAACATTTTCAAAACATCATAAGTATGTTGATAAACATCGGTTAACAATTCCGGAAAAGAATGTTTTGCCCAGGCGGCAGGTTTATTTTGTTTGCCGGGATCTGCCCAGGAATCGCTGTAATGAAAATCAATCATGATACGCATTCCCATTTTTTGTGCACGAACTGCCATAACAACCGTTTCTTCGGGACTGCAGTGGCCGCTGGCTTTATCATCATTTGGATTTACCCAGACTCTTAACCTTATGGTGTTTATACCCCGGTCTTTTAATAATTGCAGACAGTCTTTTTGAGAACCGTCTGCATCATAAAATTTATAACCTGTTGCTTCCATCTGCGGCAGCCAGCCTACATCTGCTCCTTTTGAAAAGGAGTTTTTTTCGCTGATCATTTTTGATTTACACGAAGTAAAAGCAATACTAATGAGCATTAAAAAAGAGATAATTTTGAGAGATTTTTTCATGTTTTAGTCTTTGCTGAAAGCCTGCATTACTGATAAGGCATTGTTATCAAAACTATACAGGGCCTGATTTTCGAATGTAGACCCACTTGTGGACTGCTGACCTTTAAAAGCAACCCATTCGCCGCCCCAATAAGCAAATCCCTGTCCGTATTGTGATGTTTTTACGATGTTTTTAATATCCGTGATAAAATTTCTTTGTCCAGCCGGAGTTGCCGGATATCCCGGAACCAGCTGGTCGCTTGTACCTACAATATTGCTGGTCTGATCGTTATACAATAAGGTAAAAGGATAAGCAGTTTCTGCAATCAGCACTTTTTTACCAAATTTCGTTCCCAGAGCGTCAATGGTATTTTTTACTGTTGTTAAGTCTTTACCATGCCAGACAGGATAGTACGACAATCCTATATAATCATAATCAATAGTTTTCATTTTGGTAAAAAACCAATCGGTACCACCGCCATTTACACCTGCATAGTGAATCATTATTTTGGTGTTAGGCGCTTTATTGCGAACTGCGGCACTCGCGGCACTTAATAAAGCGATACATTGTTGTTCATTGCTGATTAAATTTCCCTTCGGCCATAATAATCCGCTGTTGATTTCATTACCAATCTGAATAATATCCGGATTGATTTCTGTAACTATTGCTGTTGTATAATCTGAAACTGCTGTTTTTAATTCTGTAAAAGATAAATTCTTCCATTCCTGAGGAATAGTCTGAATTGCCGGATCGGCCCAATTATCAGAATAGTGTACAGTGAGCCAGACTCTTAAACCAGCCTGTCTTGCTTTTTTAGACAATTGTTTTACTTCTTCAAAACCGGAACGTCCGTTTACCGGATTTTTCCATAAGCGAATACGAACGGTATTACAGCCTGCATTTTTTAGAGTGGTAAGCATTCCTTCGGCTTTGCCGTTACTGTAAAATTTAGTCCCCAGAGATTCCATCTGAGGAAGAAAAGAAACATCTGAAGCCCTGATAAAAGTATCTGATGCATCTGGAGGGTTAACCGCTTCTGTATCTTCAGAATCATTACCTGAACATGAGAACTGAATTGCCGTTATAGCCAGTAACCCAAAAAGTTTTATATATTTTTTCATGATAGGAGTTCTAATAATTGAAATTTTGAATTTAAAATAAGTTCTTTTAATGTAAAAAAGAAGCTGACCGAAATGCATTAGACAGTCTATTCTGTTTTTATACCTGTATATTTTAATGAACTCCGGAGGAGCGAAATATTTGTAGAAATTGAATTATTATCGACAGCAAAGCTCCGGCGGAGCGCCATTTTTTCTACAGAAACTGTATATTTCGCTCCGCTGGAGCTCTTTTATATTGACATAAATGAATTTCTACAAATATTTCGCTTCTCCGAAGCGTTTTTCCTGTCCAATCCTTTTCGGACAGCCTCTCTTATTTTTTAATTCTGATTTATGGAGTTGTTATGAACATATAACGACCATCCAAGTCATTGAACCAGATTTCATATTTTCCTGCCTCAACAATAATGTCGCCGCCATTATCTCCCCAGTTTACATCCCAGCTGTTATTGGCTTTGAATTTCATTTTTCCGGCTTTTAATGTTTGGGTAACTTTCCAGATATGACCGTCAAAATCAGATTTCACTAAAGGCACTTCTGTATTCCATCCCGCATCATCACCTGTTAACACTGATCCGGTCAGACCAATGGTTGCATAAGTGGTCATTGGTCCTGTATAAGGCGTAATTTTATAGGTTAAATCTTCGATATTAAGTTCAAAACTGTAATAACCTGCAGCAGCTGTAGGGAAAACACCCGGATCGGTATCACTTTCGGTTGCTCTGTATTGTACTTTAGCACCGTTTGTTCCGTAAGCCGGAGCCCAGAAACCAATCTGTTCTATTAATTTAAATCCGTCTTTATTAAAAAATCCTGTATAATAATGTTTTGCATTTTCTTTTGGATCTCTGTAAATAGGCATGTTGTTACTGGTTACACTCCATCCTGCCGCAGTACCAGGTCCTACTAAAAACAAATCTTTTTTAGGAAGTTCTCCTCTGTAAGGTGTTACGCTGATTGTAATTGGTGTTGAGAATTTTGGTTCAGAAAGCGTTGTTCCAACAGTAGACTTAATTCTGATATCGATAGTACCTTCTTCCTCAGAAACCAATCCCAGCTCCAGTGCTTTTGCATTCAGTTCTGCTACGGTAATAGAAGCATGGGTAGTGGTAGAAGTGGTAATATCTACGGGTGCTGCAAACTCTGTATTACTTGCCGCAAATTGTACGGTATAGGTAACAATCGTTGGGGTTCCGTAACTTACTTTTTCCCAGGTAAAAGTTAAAGCTGTATTGTTTGGTGTGTCTTTACTTAAAATGACAGAAGAACCGCTTTCCGGAGTTATCAAAGCAAAAGCCGCTTCCTGAGGCTCTAAGATCATTAGATTTTCTTCGTTTTCACAAGACCAAAATCCTGTAAGTACTGCTACTGCAATAAATAGTTTATATATAAGTTTCATTTTGTGTATCGTTTAAGTTTAAAAAAGTTTTAATAACCTGTGTTTTGAGTCAAATTTCTATTGGCTCCCAAAGATCCTTCCGGAATAGGAAAAACACTCATATAAGAAGGAATAGCGATTCCTTTTGAAGAATTTCCTTTCCAGGCCCAGTTATAAGATCCTCCGGTATATTTCCCAAAACGAATTAAATCTTGTCTTCGGTGCGCTTCCCAGTGTAATTCTCTTGCTCTTTCATCAATTAAAAAATCAAGCGTTAATTCACTTAAAGTAATGTTCCCGATAGCTGCATTATTATTGGCTCTCTGTCTTAAAGCATTTACATAACTTAATGCCTGGGCAGTTGTCCCGTTTCCGCCTCTTAAAGTGGCTTCTGCATACATTAAATACACATCGGCTAATCTGAATAATGGGAAATCAGTATCAGCATAAGTAGAACTTATTCCGTTAACTCCTGCAGACGTTTTATTAGAAAACTTCGATAAAATATATCCTTGTGTTTTTACCCCAATATCTTCAATATCAATCGATCTCTGTTTTGCCGGATCGCCCTGAACACCTTTTCCAATGGTATTTCTGGTATCCTGGCTGAATTTTGCCCCATCAAATTTTTGGGCAAATTCTTTTCTGATTCTTAGTGCTCCTGTCCAGCCGCCAATTCCAAAGTCGGCACCATTATTTTCCCAGGCACCAATTTGTCCGTTCGTTAACACAGTCGTTGCACCCCAGTTTTGAGAAACGGCTCCATCTGACTGGATTCCGAAAATAATTTCCTGAGAAGTGTTATTGTCTGCCTTAAAATTGTCCAGGTATTTTGGTTTCAGTGTATAACCGCCGTCGATAATTTCGTTACACATTGTGATACAGTCATCAAAACGATTGGCCTGAATATACACCTGGGCATTCAAATACATCTTAGCCAGAACCATACGTGCCATAGACTGATCTACTCTTCCGTATTCGTTTGTTCTGGGAGCTTTTAAATCAGGCAGAACGGCTTTTAATTCACCTTCGATAAAATCAAATAATTGTTTTCGGTTAAATTCAGGTCCGGTAAAATTTACGGGATCATTTTCGGTATACATAGGTGCTTTTCCAAACAAATCCATCATGTTGTAATAGGCATATGCTCTTAAAACACGAACCTCCTGACGATAAAGTGCGATATCGGCCAAAGTCGCAGCATTTGTTATCCCTCTGGAACTTAATTTTTCCGGTGTACTCTGACGTAAAAACTCATTTGCATAAGCCACAGAAACCATCGTTCTGCTGAACATCCCTAAAATAACCGGATTTGCAGGTGTCCAGATATTACGCTGTAATTCTGCTGTTCCTCCGTCATTTTCATAACTCCACACCAACTCGTCTGTTGTTAATTCCTGCAGGTATAATAAACATCTGGTAAACTGGCTTGTTCCTGCATCTACTCCTTCCAGTGAAGAGTTATCAGGTCCCAAAACCCCGGTTAATGTTAAATTTCCGTACACTCCCGCAAATGCTTTTTTGTATCCGTCAGGAGTAGAAAATAATACATCAGAAGAAAGAACGTCGTCATCTTTTGAGACTACATTTAAATCATCTGTACACGACTGAAAAATTACAGTCAGTGCCGTTATTGTTAGTACTATATATTTTTTCATGATTTCGCTATTAAAATTTAAGATTAAGACCAAATAAGATTGATCGTTGTCTTGGATAAATGGTTTTATCTACTCCGTTATTTGTAATTTCAGGATCTAAACCGCTGTATTTTGTAATTACAAAAACGTTCTGAACTCCCGTTGATACTCTTAATGAAGCTTTACTGTTTAACCAGTTCGATAAAGTATATCCTAACGTAATATTGTCTAATTTTAAGAAAGAAGCATTTTCAATATACAGATCTGATAACAATACATTGGAAGTGGTCTGAAAATTAGTTTCGGTTATCTGTGAAGGAATATTACTTAAAACTCCTCCGTTTTCCATAGCATCATACTGCGCTCTGCTGGCATCTACAGCATTAAAAATTCGATTCCCGATACTTGCTCTTAAATTGAATGAAAAGTCAAACTTTTTGTAATTCATGTTCGATGCAAATCCTAATGTAAAATCCGGATCCGGATTGTTGTAAATGTATTTATCCGAATCATTTTTAATATTATCACCATTTAAATCTGCGAAAGCACCTTCTATTGGTTTTCCTTCATTGTTGTATAATTGTTTGTATACGTAGAATGAATACGGTGTGTAACCTTCTCTGAAAATCTGCCCCGGAGTTCCTGTTCCTGCAATATTGTCTCCTAAAAAGATATCGGTTCCGTTAACCAGATTTTTGATTCTTCTTTCGAATTTGGCAATATTAAAATTCATGTTCCAGTTAAAATTTTCTGTTTTAACGGCATTTGCGTTCAGGGTAAACTCGACTCCTTTTGTGGTAAAACTTCCCACATTCTGGTACACGCGGTTGGAGAAGTTACTACCATCAGATATAGCAGCATTTACCAATAAATCTTTAGACTCTTTGTAATATACATCCAATCCGGCAGATAAACGATTTTCTAAAAATCCAAAATCAAGACCTGCATTGTATGACGTGGTTTGTTCCCATTTCAGATTGTTGGTTCTTTTTGAAGGAAGCGCAACCGGAACCGGGCTGTCTCCAAAATAATACTCGGAATTTCCGCCTCCAACCTGGTATTTCTGCAGGTACCCGTTTGGTTCAGGAATATCCTGCTGCCCGGTTATACCATAACTCAGTCTAAGTTTTAAGTCTGATAATGTTTTACTGTCTTTAAAGAAATCTTCTTTCATTTTCCAGGCAAAAGCGGCAGAAGGAAAATTCCCCCAGCGGTTTGCTTCTTCAAATCTTGATGAACCGTCTCTTCTGTAGGACAGCGTTAATAAATATTTGTCTCTGAAGTTTAAATTTGTTCTGGCAAAAAAGCCTAATAAAACCACATCTGTATCCAGCGTAGTTTCAGGAAATGTTGAAGGAAGATCCGGATTTAAAACGTTTCCGGTTTCATATCTTGAACTTTGAAATTTTTGATACGAGTAACCACCAGTCATTTCAAAATTCAAAGAATTGAACGTTTTGTTATATACTAAATAAGTGTCCAGTAATTTATTTCTTCTGGTCGCTTCTGTATATTCATTTGTACCATACGGAATATTGTTGTTTGACGGAGCAGAACCGGCATCAGCACCAACCAGTCTTCTTCTTTCTCCATTCGATTCATCAAAACCAACATTTACAACGGCTCGTAAAGCAGGAAGAAAATGGAATTTATAATCGATTTCAAAATTCCCGAAAATTCTTTTATTTGTTCCCCTGTCATTTGTATTCAGTAATTGTGAAACCGGATTTCTTGCCGCAGTAGATACTAACGGGTAATTTCCGTTGGCATCAACACCGGTAGTATATTCAAAATAGCCACCGTAAGGAGCACCTTCTACTTTTATAGGCTGTGTTGGATCAAAACCAATCGCAGCTCCTTCAACAGCATCTGTAAATCGGTTTATTTCGTCTGTATAATTGGCCGAAAGTCTTAACTTTAAATGATTGTCCAGGAATGCCGGATTCATTACTAAACCAACAGTGTTTCTTTTGAATTCATTTGTTAATCTCAAGCCCTGCTGATCTGTATTTCCCAGGGTTAAGCTTGTTGGAATAATATCGAATAAATTCCCTCTCACCGCTAAACTCTGATCTACTGTTCCGGTTTTTCTGTAAATGGCACGCTGCCAGTCTGTATTGGCCGTTCCAAGTTTATCAAGGTCATCGCTTCTTCTGTCTGCAATAACGCTTCTAAATTCGTCTGCACTAAAAACATCAACCGTTTTGGTCAGTCTTCCCGCAGCATATTGTACATTATAATCTACAGATAAGGTTTTGCTTCCTTTTTTAGTGGTAATGATAATGACACCATTTGCAGCACGGGAACCGTAAATTGCAGAAGCCGATGCATCTTTTAAAACCGTGATCGATTCAACTGTTGCCGGGTTTAATGAGGCCAAAAAGGAAGAAGAACCAGTATTGGTTGCATTATCAAGAGGCAGTCCGTCGATTACAATAAGCGGATCATTACTGGCGAAAAGGGAACTTCCTCCCCTGATTCTGATTTGGGAACTGGAACCCGGAGCACCCGTTGAATTTACTGTTAAACCAGCCACCCTTCCGTTAAGAAGGTTTTCTGTTGTAATATTATTTCCTTTATTAAAGTCTTTTGTAGTAAGGGCTGTAACAGATCCTGTAGCGTCTTTCTTTTTAACGCTTCCATATCCTACCTGAACAACTACTTCTTTTAACTGATTTGTATCTTCTTCAAGATATACCGTTACGTTTTTCTGCCCTCCAACTGTAACAGTCTGATTGACATAACCCGTGAATGAAATTATAATTTTACTATCTGCTTTTATTCCGGATAATTGAAATTTCCCGTCAAAGTCAGTAGAGGTGCTGCTATTAACACCTAATACTCTTATGTTAGCTCCCGGTATGGGTTGTTGGGAACCCTTTTCCAAGACGACACCGCTGATTGTGTTCTGAGCAAAAACACAAAAAGGAAGTAAGAGTAATAAAAGCAAAAAGTTGTTTTTAGTTCTTTTCATACTTTTTTAATTGGTTTGGTTTAAGTTAGTTTTTGTAAATTTAAGTTGGTTTTAAAGTGGTCAAAGCGATATGGCTTTAAAGAAACAGCATTTGTTTTCTTTAAAACTATAGTCTTAGAAATCGTTTAACAGACTTCTTCAAATAAATCTGTTATGTTTTCTTTCAGTAAATTTTAAGAGGAATACGGGTCATGTTTAAATTGTTTTTGGTTAAGATAATTGTTAGTTTTTTTCATTGACTTACTATTTAAAAGAAAAAATATAAAAATCCTTTTTCAAACGTTATAGCTTATCAACTCACACTGCAAATTAAGGATACAGCAAGTTTTTAAGACGGGGAAAAATTCATTTATAAAAGGGGACAATTTCGTAAAAGACTGCCTCTAATAGCCAATAAAAACATATTCTTCATTTTTTCACCCTAAAAAAAACAACAAAATCAATAATAAGAGACTATAATAATATATTTAACAATGAGCCTGAATTTTGTTTATTTCGTTTAAATTCTAAAAGTTTTATATAACGTCATTTCAAAATCTTCATCCAAAACAGGAGAAAAAATGCATATAAACGAGACAGTAATTACGCTAAAAAACAAATGTTATTTTTACACACTATATAATAAATACCTTATTTTCGCAAAGTATGCAGATTGCCTGTTAAGGATATAAATAATAATCCGGGTGAGATCACATTCCCTGTATTTTCCGTATATCAAAAAGCAGTAGATTTAAAAAAAAATTCCATGGATAAACTAAAGTCCTTTCTTGTTATCAGTTTTCTTTCCATACAGGTATTTGGACAGAATTACCCAATAAGACATCTTGATATTTCATCAGGGCTTTCCAATAATTCTGTGGCATCCATATATCAGGATCAGAATGGTTATATGTGGTTTGGAACTTTTGACGGACTTAACCGCTATGACGGAAATGATTTTAAAATTTACCGTCATATTCATACTGATCCTAATTCTATTCAGGGAAATGCCATAAGCTGTATTGAAGGTGACTATCAAAATAATTTGTGGATTGGCACAACAGCAGGGCCTGTTGTTTTTAATGCAGAACGTTCCTCTTTTAGTCCGCTGCAATATTATGACATTAATAAAAAAATAAAACCTTTAAAAGTTACCGCTTACGAAATCATTGCTGTACATTCTGAAAAACTTATACTTGTTGCCGCAAAAGAAGCCATTGTACTTTATAAGGAAGGTGAAAAAATTGGAACGGCAATACCTTTTAACGGAAAATTAAATTACATAGCCCGCTCAATAGCTTACGACGCAGAAAAAAAAATATTTTATGTTTTTGTAACCGGAACCGGCCTTTGCCAGTATGATATTAAATCACAAAAACTAACACTGCTCAATCGTACCATTACAGGTGCAAATTGTATAAAACTTACAACTGAAGGACTGTGGATTGGTTCCGATGAAGGGGCATACTTATATAATGAGAAACTGAATAGCTATTCTGAAAATTACTTTCAGGAAAAAACGGTAGTACGTGATTTTTTTCAACAGGAAAACAGGCTCTGGATCGCTACGGACGGTGCCGGCCTGTACACCATTACAAAAAACCAGTCGGTTCCTGTTTCTTATAAGGCAAGCGGACCTGTTTCATTACTTAAAAGTAAATCTCTTTATGATATATTTGAAAGTAAAAACGGGGAATTATGGTTTGGGACCCTGCGCGGAGGTGTAAGTATGATGGGAAAAAAACCGCTGTATTTTAATCATTTTAAAAGCAAGGATCCGCAGACTAATAAAGAAGATGAAGATCCGGCAGCAAATTTCATGCTTTCTTTCTGTGAAGACGAAAAGAAAAACATCTGGATAGGTACAGATGGTGCCGGAATGCGATACTGGAACAGAAAACAAAATACTTACGATGTCTACTCTGCTACATCAGCTCCGGGCAGAAAACTTCAAAGTAATTTTGTTACCAGCATAGTCAGAGATTCTGACAATGCTATCTGGGTGGCCATGTGGAAAGGCGGTGCATGCCGTATCGACCCAAAATCAAAAGCAATACAAAATTATTCCATTTATAATCAATACACTAAAAAAGCCGAGCAGGAATCATGGCTTCTTTTCTTAGATTCAAGAAAAACATTGTGGCTTGCTGTAACTAATGGAGGCGCATTATATCAATTTGACAGAAAACAAAATAAATTTATCTGTTACAACAATACTTTGCGGGATGTAACCTGTTTGTACGAAACTAAAGACGGCAAAATATGGGGCGGAACATTCAATTCTTTTTTTGAGATTGATGCGAAGACAAAAAAAGTTAAAAACTATCATTCGGACTACAATATCCGATGTATAACTGAAGATAAAAATGACAATCTTTGGATTGGCACAGTGGAAGGCGGTCTGCTTTTTTTTAACAGAAAAACAGGAACTTATAAAAAATACACCACTCAAAATGGTCTGTCCAGCAATACAATACTACGCCTTTTAGAAGACCGCGAAGGAAATTTATGGATGAGTACCTATCACGGAATCTCAAGATTTAATCCAAAGAATGATACTTTCAGAAATTTTGGAACGACTGACGGACTGCAGGGCACTCAATTTAGCTGGAATGCAGGCACTAAGCTTTCTACAGGAGAATTCATTTTTGGAGGTATAAACGGATTCAATGTTTTTAATCCTGATAATATAAAAGACAAAAAAAATACAGGCAGATTTTTACTAAATGATTTACTGGTAAACAATCAGTCTTTACCATTAGACAGTCCATACATAACAGAAAAAAAACTCGAAATGATAAGCAGTGTCGAGCTTCCTTACGAAAAATCGGCATTAAGTTTTGATTTTGTTTACCTTGATTATGTCAATTCTGAAAAAATCAATACGGCTTATTTTCTTGATGGCTGGGATAAAACCTGGAATTATACGTCGAAGAATAACAGGGCCAATTATTCCCGACTTACTGAGGGAACTTATCTTTTTAAAGTTAAGACAACCGATGTTTTTGGAAACTGGACCAATGAAGTCACACTGGCAGAAGTAAAAATTCTGCCGCCCTGGTACAGAACATGGTGGGCATATGCCTTATATTTAATTGGTGCAATTGGTACCATTTATGCCTACGTAGATTATCATAAAAACAAGGAAAGGCTTCGCTATGAAGTAAAGCTTGCCCGAATGGAACATAAAAAAGATAAGGAACATGCCGAAAAGCAGTTTTCTATGTTTACTTATATGGCTCATGAGTTACGCACTCCCTTATCGTTAATTATCAATCCGCTTAAAAGTGCCATTGAAAGAATAAACCGTACGGAAGATGATCTTGACCTGAATCTTGCTTATAAAAATGCCAAACGACTGTTGAGTCTTACCGATCAGTTACTGCTGTTTAGAAAAGCGGAAACAGATCTTGATGAACTCAAAATTTCGAAGATTAATTTAAACCTGCTTTGTAAAGAAATCTATGACAGCTTTACACAAATGGCAGCTGTTAAAAGTCTAAATTACCAGTTTATTGAAGAGGAAACACCTACAGAAATATATGGTGATTATGAAAAAATAGAGATTACACTGTTCAATTTAATTTCAAATGCCTTCAAATTTACCCCTAATAAAGGATCGATAACCATTGAAATTATTCAAAATACTAATGATGTTTCGATAATTATATCCGATACCGGAAGCGGTATTCACGAAAATGATATTGATACTATTTTTGAAAAATTCAAACAGATTGAGTCTAAAACCAGTAATGGCTTTGGAATAGGACTTTACATTGCCAAATATTTTGTGAACAAACATCATGGTGAATTAACCTGCAAAAGTGAAGTTGGAAAAGGTACTTCCTTTAGTATCAAGCTTCCAAAAGGGAGTAGTCATTTTTCTGAAATGAATATATACGACAAGCAGCCGCATATGTCTCCAATTGTAGGCGAACTCCTTGAAGGAATGCCTGCTGATCATCAAAATACATATGAAAAAAGAACAGAACCATCCTATCCGGAAAATCTGAAGGAAGAATTAATCAGCACCAAAAAAGTATTGTTAATTGTTGAAGACAATCCTGAAATGAATCATTATCTGGTACAGCTTTTCTCAAAAAACTATATCGTTTATTCTGCAGCCAATGGTATTGAAGGATTAAAACTTGTTGAGAAACATATGCCTGATATGGTACTCAGCGATATTTCTATGGAAGGTATGAATGGTCTGGAATTGTGCAAAAAAATCAAACAAAATGACGATTTGAGTCATATTACGGTAATACTTCTAACAGCTACGACCAGCAATGATATTCATCTGCAAAGTATTACAGAGGGTGCCGATGATTATGTTACCAAACCTTTTGACAGTGATATACTTTTGGCCAGAGTTGATTCTGTTCTTCGAAAAAGAGGACAGTTACGCAAGTATTTCCTGGACAGTATAACACTTCATGAAAATATCAACAAAGTGCCTCTCGAATACAAAGAATTTCTAGATAAATGTATCGAAATCGTCGAAGCCAATCTTGAAAACAGCGAATTTAACCTCAAAAGTTTCTCTGCAGCAATGGGCATGAGCCATTCCAGTCTTTACAAAAAGATTAAAGCTATTTCAGGAGAAACGGTAAATGTTTTTATCCGGTCAATCAGAATCCGCAGGGCCGCAGTAATCATGCTTACCGAAAATATTAATATTGCGCAGGTTGGCCCTCAGGTAGGTATAGAAGATCAGCGCTATTTCCGTCAGCAGTTCGTAAAACTCTTTGGCATGAAACCTTCAGAATATATCAAAAAATACAGAAGCTCTTTTAATAAGGAACTAAACATTATTCAAAAAAGAGACAATACATAATTAAATAGTTAAAAATTGTTCGCTCTGTTATTTTTTTCAGATACTAACTACTGCTGTTGTTTGCCATAATCTTAGAAAACTATACAACAATCTGAAATCTGTATTCATTTGCTGCTATTCGCTGCGAGTAACTTTGCCTCATAATTAAATACATTAAAAAATGAGAAAAGTAATTTTTATAACCGGGGCAAGTTCCGGCATGGGAAAAGAAACAGCAAAGGCACTAATTATGCAGGGGCATTCTGTTTATACCGCTGCGCGAAGAATCAATTTAATGCAGGATCTAAAACTATTAGGGGCACATCCCGTAGAGATGGATGTTACCAGTGAATCTGAAATACAGCAGGCAGTTGATTTCATTATCAGGAAAGAGGGAAAAATCGATGTTTTATGGAATAATGCCGGATTCGGTCTTTACGGTTCTGTAGAGGATATCCCGCTTGATGAAGCCAGAAGGCAGTTTGAAGTAAATGTATTTGGAATAGCAGCCGTTACAAAAAAAGTTGTTCCTCATATGCGCCGGGCAAATTCAGGAACTATTATTAATACGTCATCGATGGGCGGTAAAATGTACTTCCCGATGGGAGCCTGGTACCATGCCTCCAAACATGCCGTAGAAGGTTTAAGTGACTGCTTAAGACTGGAGCTGAAAGCTTTTAACATTCATGTTGTTGTTTTGGAACCCGGATTTATAGCCACCGAATTCGGATCTGTTTTACTGGATAATTTCTCTAAAATTACCAGACAAAGTGCTTATAAAAACGTAATGGATAAAATAATCGAAGGAACCAAAAAAGCAGCTGAAGGAAATGGTTCTTCCCAGCCATCGGTTATCTCAAAAACCATTGTAAAAATTGTGAACAGCAGCAAACCTAAAACACGTTACAGAGTTGGGAAATTTGCAAAACCGATGGTTTGGATGAGAACGTATCTGGGCGACAGATTGTTTGATAAAATTGTAATGAGCCAGATGTAAAATGAAATCTATTAAAATGAAACAGCTTATAAAAACAGTTACATTAGTATCGTTATTAATCTTCTTCACGTTTCCTACACTACAGGCACAAAATACTGAAAAGAGCATTATCGGGTTCTGGGAATCCGATAAAAAAGATGTACGTATGGAATTTTTTAAAAATGGAGACCATTATTGCGCAAAACTTTTATGGGGAAATCTTATCGTTGAAAAAGACGGAACTACTTCTAAAAAAGATCTGAAAAACCCAAATCCGCAGTTAAGAAACCGAAATATTATCGGGATAATAAGTCTGACCAATTTAAAATGGGATGGTGAACAATACACTGATGGTAAAATTTACGATCCGCCAAGCGGGGATACTTACACCTGCAAGGCATGGATTAAAAATGACAAACTCTCGTTAAGAGGTTTTCTGGGGATTTCTCTTCTGGGTAAAACCGTAACCTGGCATCGCTATAAACAGTAAATTAGCCTATTTCTTTTCATAAACAGTATCTTTATTACTGTAAATTAGTCACACAGTACAAAAACAAATTATAATGAAACCGGTTATCCTTTTAAACAGTATTTCAGATATAAACAAGTTCATCCGGCAGGGAAAAACACATCATCCCTTAATTGCTATTATCGATTTTAGTAAATCAGACGAATATGTAGAAGAAGGAACCCGTATATGCTGTGATTTTTATTCTATTATGTTTAAAAATTACTGTATCAACGGTTTAAAATACGGAAGGCAGAACTATGATTTTCAGGATGGAAGCCTGATCTGCATTGCTCCCAAACAAGTTCTCACTATGGATACTGAAATTGAAAAACGGGAAGATATGATGGGATGGGGCGTTTTCTTTCATCCTGATTTGATAAGAAACACCTCTCTGGGAGCAAAAATTAAGGAATACACCTTCTTTTCCTACGAAACTTCAGAAGCCCTGCACCTTTCAGAAAAAGAAAAGCAGATTCTTTATGACTGTGTCTTAAAAATTGAGAATGAACTTCAGGAGAATATCGACAGTTACAGCCAGAACCTTATTGTATCCAATTTAGAAGTTTTACTGAATTACTGTTCGCGCTATTACGGCCGTCAGTTTATAACTAGAAAAAGTACCAATAAAGATATTATTACTAAAATTGAGTCCCTGTTAAAAGATTATTTTAGCTCTGAGAACAAAACTAAAACAGGGATCCCAACAGTTAAATATTTAGCGGACGAAGTACATCTCTCTCCCAACTATTTAACTGATCTTTTAAAAAAAGAAACCGGAATGAATGCTCAGGACCATATTCATTACTTTTTGATTGAAGAAGCCAAAAATATTCTTCTAAGTACCAACAATTCGGTTGCAGAAACTGCTTATGCTCTTGGTTTTGAGTACCCTCAATACTTTAGCAAACTTTTTAAACTTAAAACCGGATATGCCCCTAAAGAATATAGAAATTTGAACTGATATAATAAAAACGCTTCATATTATTCTAATTTAATTTCCCGCTTCTTTCCGGTATGCAGTTCCTTCAGAATATCAATTTTTTGAATTTTAGAATTATCCAGTTTATAAACTAAAACCATCTTCATATCAGTCAGGTCCATAAAAGTAGAATATAAAGTACCTGCCGTTTTACCTTCAGAATTAGTCTGAGGCAGCTGAACAGCTCTGGCCAGTACACTGCCCACGGCTTTTAAATCGTTTCCTTCTTTAGTATCCAGTTCGTCTAAACCCTGCTGTACCGCCGAATATCTGGGGCAGGTTATTATATTCTCAGAGTCCGAAAGATGAAAATTGGTTGCGACAAGACGATTATTCTTTATTTCAACAATTCGTTGCACGCCATTTATCCACTCTACAATAACAGCTTTACCATTTCTGTCTCCTAATAAAATATGGGCATTTTTTAAAGCTGTTTTTGTTTCTTCTAAAAATTGCAGTACTTCATCAACTGTATTACATTTAGCTAGTATTTCATCTGTAATGTTTCCTTTTGGAGAATTGTATCCGGAAGGAATCACCTGGTCAGGTGTTACCGCACCATCAATAACCAGTCCTTTTTCATTAACGCCTCCCTGCCCGAAATTTTTCCATCCGTACCAAATTCTTCCCAATTCCTTCTTAGAACCCGGAGTGATCTGAATATAGGGTTTAACATCATACCAGTAATCTTCATTGTTCAGAAAATATATCTTACCTGTTTTACTGTCTATATAATAAACCATGGTACAAGCGTTGATTTTTGCGCAAAAAAACGCCAGTAGTACAAATAATATAGTTTTAAGATTTTTCATATTTTTACCTTCTAAATACTGTTAAAGATTTCATTCTATCTTTTATTAAAAATACTGTAAAGCTCTCCACACTACAGGATCTTCCATTGTCTTAAGGTTCTGCCTTGTATTTCTAACCCTGATATTTACAGGGGTGCCCTTTCCTTCATAATATATCATTTCGGAAGAAAAATATTTTTGATTTGATAAGGATACAAGCCACTTGTTTGGGAGTTCAAAACCATACATGTCAGAATAAATCCCCAATGTATTTTCACCAATAAGAGTTGTCTGCGGCAGTGCTTTTAAAATCATGGCCAGAACATCTCCGGCACTTGCTGTCTGATCATTTGTCAGCACTAAAAGCGGTTTAGTATAAGGCATTTTTGTTTGAGGGCTTATATACCATTTTTCTAAAGAGGTATATTTTTGAGTTCCTGTTATTCTTGTTTGTTTGTAATGCCCTATTTTTTTTTCTTTTACAAAACGTCCCGCTACGGCATAAGCAAATTCATCATTTCCGCCAATATTCGAACGAAGGTCAAGTATCAGCGCTTTCGAATTGCTAATTTTCCTTAAAACTGAATCCAGCAGTTTCCCTGCAGAATCAGCATCCGTTTTGGGTTCGTCTTCTGTTTCAGAAGAGGTAAAACATCTTCCAATTCGGATGTAACCATACAAATCGGAATTGGAATAATAAAAAAGAGGTTTTCCTTTATAGTCAGGTCCAGTTGATTTTAATGAGGCAAATCCATTTTTATATAATGTCGAATTTACAGCCTTCCATAAAGAATCCTGAGCAGATTTCGTAGGGAATTCTTTTAAAAATACGGAAGGCTTCTGAGCTGTAAACTGTCTTTCATTTGGAATAATAATATTTACATGGTCATCAAACAAAGGAGCAGCCATCCTGGAAAGCACGGAAAACAGGCTGTCATTTGTGGTTTCTGAATTCACCGTAGGTCTATATGTTTTATAAGCTGCTTTCCAGTCCATATTCTTCATTTCGAAAAATGCATAATTATCATCAAATGTCTTCAAGAATACTTCAAATGTTTTTTCGGGCGTTGAGAGAGAATTGTCCTGTATTTCAGAAGCAGGGTTCTGCGAATAAACGAAACCATACCACATATACAGACAAAAAACAACCGCTTTTCTATACATTTTTTTAGCTTTTATATCCTTAATTCCTTTGGTTAACTAACTGATGAATACAAAAATAAAAATAAACACAAACATTACTCTAAAATAGTACAAAAGCGAAATACATGGAACTAAAAAAAATAATCTGCCGCAATTGTTCTCGCTTTACAAATTTCAATTTCAGGTATACCGTTTGAAAACTACAAGTTAATTTAAAGAAGTTGCTCTAATGCTTTCTTCCCGTTTTCGTTTTCGGGATTCAGTACAAGGGATTTTTTATACATGGCGGCAGCCTGTTTTTTATCTCCTGTTTTTACCAGGATTTCACCATAACTGTCATAAACATTCCAGCTTTCAGGAAACAGATAAACATTTAACTTAAAAATTTCCAATGCTTCGTTATCCTGCCCTTTTGCCATCATTCTGTATGCCCATTCATTTAGTTCGAATTCATCAGGGGTAAAAAGCGGATTTGTTTTTATTTCTTTTTTTGCAAAAGGAATCGCATTGGCAAAACCAGTTTTTCTAAGTTCAACTCTTAAATTAGTAACAGGATCTGCTTTTACAATTTCGGGGTTATATATTCCGGCAAGTTCTTCCAGAAAATCTTCGGGATAACTGCCTCCTAAATTGGTTAAAACAATAACCGCAAGATTATCTTCCGGGTAAAGCAGAAAAGCAGACCTTCCGCCGCCGGACATTCCTACGGCTCTATGCTTTTTTCTAAATTTATTCATCCCCCATCCTAAGCTCCACGGAGTTGTTTTTCCGTTATTAAACTGCCATGGGGACCACATCATTTCCAGAGATATTTTATGAAGCAGCCTTCCCTGCTGTAAAGCCAGCACCCATTGTGCCATATCTTCAGCTGTACTGTTTAAACCTGCCGCAGCTCTTCTAAAATAAGGAAATTCATAGTAATTATTAACTAGTACTGCTGTTTTTAGCTCCCTGCCGTCCAGATTCTTTCTCCAAAAATAAGTTGGGGCGAAATTGGGGATTACATCACGGGAATCACCAAAAAGGGTGTTTTTTAAATCTAAAGGCTTAAACTGCTGCTCATAAAAATATTCCGCAAAAGGTTTCCCGGAAAATTTATCTATCAGTTTTCCTAATAAGTAAGCATTGGTCTGATTATAACTGAATCTTTCTCCCGGCTTAAAATCCATAGGCATACTTTTAAGTTTTTCCCAAGTTCCTTCTTCATTCTTTAGACTGCCGACGCTTCCTGTATTATTGTCCAGAATTTTAAGCATATCAGGAAGTCCTGAAGTATGGGTCAGTAAATGCTTTAAAGTAACAGATGAATCCCAGTTGGGCGGATAAAAATCTAAATATCCTGCTACCGGCTCTGAAAGATTCAGTTTTCCTTCTTCCATAAGTTTCATCACGGCAACGGCAGTAAATACTTTTGTAATCGAATTAATGGCAAAAACAGATTGATTAGTAACAGGTATATTGTCCTGAACATTTGCAATACCATAACTTTTACATAAAACCGTCTTTCCGTCCTTCACAACCGAAATCTGGAGCCCCGGAATTTTACGTTCCCGCATTTCTCTGTTAATAATAAAATCTACTTCTTTTTCCTGAGCGGATATTGGCAGATTAAAAAAAGAAAAAAAAACTACAAGTATTATATTCTTCATCTTATAAAGGTTTAAATTATACTCTTTCTTTTAAAATTCTTTAAGCATTAAACACCACCTCCATCTCCTGATATAAAGCTTAAACAGTTCCTCAATTCATTTCTTTGATTTTATTCCCTGATGCAGCTGTTTGACAGAGTTAGAATTTAAAAACCTGTAAAGGTTTAATTTTAATCAATCTAAAAATTTTAGTATTGTTTTTAACCGATTTTAAAAGTGTTACATAAAAAATGAATCCTGAAATTACTTTAACTATTTTCTTCACAAAACCAGAATTATTTCAGAGAATGATTTTGTATTAAGATCTAAACCTCGTCTATAAAAATAATTACAAAATTCTCAGCACATTAGCATATGATTTTTCAGGTCTGTGATCAGGAAAATATACTTCCAGAGCTTGTTCAGTCTGCTTAAATTTCAGTTTTTCTCCTGTACTTACCAGTACTGCCTGTGTTATTTTATTGCTATAATACGGCTTTGCTTTTCCTAAACTTTTAATAACAGCGGTACCATTTTCCGGCCACTCCATGACCGTAGCATAAAGGATTTTTCCTTTTTGCACAAAACGAATATCCTCGGCATTATAAGGTTTACCTTTTCCTTCATTAAATCCCTGAGCTGTTAATGCACCGGCGCTTTCCTGCTGAGGACCTTCTCCAAATATTTTCCATGGTCTTGTTCCGTAAATACTTTCACCATTTGCTTTCATCCAGAGTCCGATTTCCTCAACGACTGCCCGTTCCAGTTCATCGATACTTCCATCTCCCCTTACCGGAATATTCAGCATAAGGTTGCCGTTTTTACTCACAACATCTATTAAAGTATGAATGACGGTTTTGGCCGATTTGTATTTTTTACTCTCATAGACTCCTCTGTCATAATGCCAGTGTCCAATACAGGTATCAGTCTGCCAGGGTAAAGGTTCTATACTATTGCTTTGTCCTTTTTCAATATCCCAGACCATTGCTTTACGCTGCTGCTCATTCAATATCTTACCTGTAACAACTGTCTGAACACTTTTATTCTTTTTAAGGCTTTTGTTGTATAAATGTGCTGCTATGCGTAATCCGGCATCATTAACCGGCCAGAATGGTAATGCTGTATCATCAAAATAAACCAAATCAGGATTATACTTTTCGATCAAATCTATAGTCCGGTCGTGAAAATTTTCTATATAGGCTTTAGAGGGGGCTGCAACTCCATTTCCCCAGTTCCACTGACTGTGTATAGCCCCATTATCCAGGCTGTTTTCGCTTAACACATGGTTTTGTGCGTATAATTCCTGGGGATCTAAACCTTCCCACCAGGTTCCTTCTCCATCGCTTTTAGTCAGTTTACCATCGTACGGAATTCCTTTAAAATCCCCTTTTGTATCAGATCTTTGTGCTGTTTCAAACCAGCTCCATGCATGTGCGGCATGTACGCTTACAGCAAAAGGAAGTCCTGCTTTTCGGGCCGCTTTTTCCCATCCGCCAATAATATCTTTTTTAGGCCCCATTTGTATCGAATTCCAGTTAGGCTGGTATTTACTGTCATAAAGATCCAGATTATCATGATGATTGGCCATAGCCATAAAATAGCGGGCACCGGCATTTTTATATAGAGTAACCAATTCTTCCGGATTCCACTTATCCGCTTTCCAGACATGGATTATATCTTTAAAACCAAATTTAGAAGGATGTCCGTATTTATCAATATGAAATTGGTATTGTCGAGACCCTTCCATATACATTTCTCTCGCATACCAATCGCCGGCTTCCGGTTCACATTGAGGTCCCCAATGCGCCCACATACCAAATTTGGCATCACGAAACCAATCCGGAACCTGATATTTACCCAGAGAATCCCAATTAGGTTCAAACGGTCCTTCCGCTAAAGGCTTATTCAATATTGATGTACGTCCCAGTAAAGGAGACAAATAAAATCCGGCAAGAGCCGCTGCGCCCAATTTTAAAGCATTTCTTCTGTTCATCTTCTATAATTTTAATTATAGTTTATACATTTCCGACTATTCAGTTTTAAATCGTATTTTAGTTAATTTTAAATCTAAATCTTAAATATTTTAATAAATCCTATATTTACAGACTATAAATTTTAGTATTAACTTTATTTGATGCTCATTTTAAAAACGGCACAAACAAATGTAACGTAGCTAAACTTTAATTTTTTATACAAAAACGATTTTTTATTATTCAAAAACGATTTTAAATCATTATGTCCAAAAACACTTTTAAACATTCTTTTTCCTTGTTACATATTGATTATGTAAAACTTAATCAGCATTGGAATTTTAACAATGTTATAAGCCCTTATTTTCGTTTATATTATATTGATGAAGGAATGGGTACCGTTTCAGACAGCAGTGGCGATTTTATTTTAGAACCAGGATACTTATATCTTATTCCCAGTTTTACAACCTGTAATTTGAATTGCAATGCGTATTTAAGCCAGTTTTTTATTCAGTTTTTTGAAGAATCTCCAGACGGAACCTCTTTATTCAGTAGTAATAGAAATGTTATTAAATTAAGGGCAGAGGAACTGGATGTAACGCTCATAAAAATGATGCTGCAAAATAATCCGGGAAGAGGAATTAACAGATCTGACAACCCAGAGGTATACGAAAAAACCGTTTACTATAAGGAATATCAATCTCTAAATGATACCATGAAAATAGCGGTTAAATTTGAAAATCAGGGGATCCTTTTTCTATTAATTTCTAAATTTCTTAATGCCAAAAGCTTTAAAGCTGACCAGTCTCAGATTACATCTTCTAAAATTCTGGATACCATAAGTTACATCCAGCTGCATTTAAATGAGAACCTGTCCGTTTCCCATTTATCAAAACGGGTGAATCAGAATCAGGATTATTTTTCAAAACAATTTTTGCTTCATACCGGTCAGAGACCTTTACATTACATACACGAAAAGAAAATAGAAAGAGCTCAGTATCTCATTGCAACTACCAATAAGTCTTTATTAGAAATTGCAATAGATACCGGCTTTTCAAGTATGCCGCATTTCTCAAAAATATTCAGGCAGATAGTACGTCTTACTCCTGGGGATTATCGTAATCAAAATAAATACCTGAAGTAAAGATACGATGCACTTCCAGGCAACAGTATAAAAGATGTTTTTTATCCGCTCATTCTTGCAAAGTAAAATTAATCTTCACCAATTTTAATATATTTTGCTTCTTAAGAATAAAACAACTACAATCCCAATCTATAACTCATCACACAGGAAACTTTTCTATAACTCCATAACAATCTTTCAATCTGATGCTTTTTTGAAACAAAAAAAGTAATATCTAACAACAAAAAAAGTCCACACCCAATCAGGCATGGACTTCTTCCTAAATATATTTAAAAATGAATTTACTTAATTATCTTCCCGGACCTGTACTTCCACCTATTTTAGTAACCATGGAGGTCAATGTAAAACTGGATGATAGTGTAGGGTTGGTAAAAGTTCCTCCTAAATAGAGACCATTAAAATCTGAAGCATTTGCTGTAGCAGCAACCGTAACCAATTTATAGGTTTTACCCGAACTGAATTTACTTCCGGAAAGTAATAATGTAGTAAAACTTACAGGTGACCTGAATGTCATTACCTCTGTATTATCACTATCTAAAACACTAAAAATAGTTCCTGCATTTCCACTGCCCAAAATAACAGAAGCCTGAGTAGATACGCCTGCCGTTGGTGAACTGGTTGCTCCTCCGGCTCCAACTAACAGTCCACCTGTAATCTTAAATGTATTATTATCACAATCAAAACCTTCTTCCGGGCTTTTAGCTCCTATAGCAAAAGTTCTTCCTCCGGTTACAGTAAGTGTCCCATTAGAATCGATACCATCATTAGTTGTACTATAGGCCACTATATTCCCTCCATTAATATAAATGGCATCAGCTGCATTGATAGCATCATCAACCGCTTTGATGTAAATATCCCCGTCGTTTATTGTCAAAACACTTTTACTCTCTATTCCTTCACCACCTTCACCTGTAGTCGTAATTGTAATTGTGCCGCCATTTATGACCACATAGGGATCAATTGTGTCATCTGTATCGTATGAAGCTACTATTCCGTCATCGGCAACATTCACAGTGATAGTTCCGTCATTAATGATAATAGGCCCTTCTTCTGCTTCGATACCATCACTAGACGCATTTATAACAAGATTACCACCGTCAATATAAACGCCATCGTTCGTGTGAATTCCATCTGAAGATGCTTTAGTTATAGTAATTGTACCACTTTGAACACGTACATAATCATCTGCTGCAATACCATGTTTATTGTTAGCAGTAATTGTTAGAGAACCGTCACCCAGGAAAATAAGCTGTCCTTCGCTAAAAAAAGTGCCTTTTTGATCTTCTGTAGATGCCGTATAAACGGTTCCGTCTTCTAATGTGTTTATTCCGCTCAATACAACAAATGCACGTTTACCTGACTGGATATTGACAGCCGGTCCGTCATTGTTTTTTATAGAAACCCCGTTCAAGGTCAGCTTATACTTTTTATCACTATATATTTTGAGCATTCCATCCGTCGTGCTCCCTGTTATTTCGTATGCTACTCCGGAAGCAGTAGAATTAATTGTAACATCGGCACCAGAAGCGGTAATAGTAACTCCTGTTACTGCATTCTCTACCATCGCACCTGTACCGTTAAATGTTATTTTTACTGTAGAATCAAAGGTTGAATTAGCCAGTATATCGTCTTCATTTGCCCCTGTTTCTGACGAGCCTTCTGCGGTTCCTTTTGCAGCCTCCGCATTAATCGTAACAGGATTATCAGTTGTAATAGTATTTTCCTCCTCGTCAGTATCATTATCCTTTGAACAGGAAATCGCAAAAATGCCTAAAATCAGACCGAAATAGAAATATGTTCTTGCATTCATAATTATTTGGTATTTAAAATTTGAAGTTGTAAATAAGCATTAATAAAGGTCACAAGAATATCATTACGAGCAGATTCTCATTATAATAGCCAATGTACCAATATACTTATAAAGTTATACCTGCAATAATAGGTGTAATCAACAACTTCAACAACAAAATGAGGTGAATGCAGATTATTTAGTGGTAAAGAATCAATAAATTATATAAAAATAAAACTCATTTATAAAGTCTTTTAAAGCGATTCGGTTTTTGGATTTTGGAATTTGAAATTTGGAATTTGGAATATGGAATTTTGGGATTTGGAATTTTGGGATTTGGAGTTTGGATGGATTTTGGAATTTACCCAGAGGAAGTATTATAAAACAAAAAATCCTCAACAAATAAATGATGAGGATTCTTAAAAGAAAGG
>NZ_JBMDKA010000028.1:0-80618 GCF_057809475.1 Flavobacterium sp. FG19
ATCCAAAAGAGTCTAAAACATTTAAAACTGTTGTGTATTTGCCATTTTCATCAAGAAATAGAGACAACTTTAAATTTTGGGATTATTTTTATCCAAATGTAAGTTTTGAAAATCAGTATTTTTTTCAGTTAGTATTTAAAAATAATGTTGATTATATATCTAGTTATATGCCAATTGAAAATTACGAAGAATTGTTAAAGAATGGTGTCAAAATTTATGATGGCGAGTTAAAATCAAATGAGGTTCCTATAAACTCAAAACAGAATAATGATTCAGATGTTAATCCAAAAAGGGATAAGTAATCTTTTATGTGGTATCTCTTAGACTAACAGACTTGTAAGTTTGATTTTTGGGTAAGAATTTAGATAATTAAAGACAGTGTTTTTACACTGTCTTTTTCGTTTAAACAGGAAGCAGTTATGACTTATAATGACTAAAGTAAAACTTTTACGGGTTTTAGATTTAAGTGAAAAAAGACATTTTTAAAGTCCTGCTTTTTTAGAATATGTATCTCAGTAGAATTTGTATAGCAAAGAAAGACTCTGGAGAAATAGAAAATAAAAGCAGTATAAACGCACGAAAACAACAACAGAAAAACAAAATTTTATGAAAAAAATCAGTATCGCATGTATGCTCATGCTCTCGTTTGTGGGATTTTCTCAGCAGTTAACCTATAAAAACGGCCGCATTTTTAATGCTGAAAATAAAAAACTATCTAACGCGGAGATAAAAGAATTATTAACTCCGACTCCTGAACTTTTATCTGAATACAAGTCCGGAAAAACCAAAACCTCAGTAGGAGGATTTATGTTAGGTTTTGGTCTTGGTCTTATGGCTGCCGATGTGGCCGCAGGAGCAACACAAGATATAGGATATCCTACTGTATTTACTTATCTGGGGGCAGCTTCGGCAATAATTTCAATTCCGGTACTCTCCGGTCGTTCCCAAAAAATTAAATCTGCCGTTGAGGGTTATAATGAATCTTTACAGGCGAAAAAAACAGCATTTACTGTCGAAAGTATTAACATTCTTTCCAACCAAAACGGAATTGGTTTGCGGGTTACGTTGTAAATCAACGGGATCCCGCTCTGTAGGATTCTTTAGTTTAGGACGAGATAAGTTTAAATGCAAAAAGGGCTTTATAGACTATGCCCTTTTTATTTTTTATACAGCTGCAGCCACAGTTTTGGCATGCAGTGCCATTCGGGTTGATAAAATATGTTCGCAAGGTCCTTTTTTAAGCTGATTGGACTTGTAGAACGAACATTCGCAGCTTCCTTCAATTAGACGATTATCTTTGTCTAATACGGCAAGAGTGTGGTATCTAAAATCGTTATCGGTTATTTTTCCCCGAATTTGTAAAGTATCTCCTTTTACACTGGAGTCAATTTTGATGCGATTTTCACTAATGTAACGATTCGCTGCTTCTTCCTGCGGACTGGCAAAACGTAAATCTTTCATGTTAAGAGGTTCCTGAGTCAGTTCTCTTACACGATAAACGCCTAAGTTCAAATCATATATAACACGTCCGGCCTGAGTATATGCGGTTAATGATGCTGAAACTACAGAAGGATCAAGATTTAATTTTTTTGCTAAAGCATGAGAAGTATCGAACCAGTTTTCTTTTAAAGCATTGAAAACTTTTTCCTGAGTGAACAAATCGACGTTGGTTCTTGGTGCCATTAAATCGAAATTTCCGGCAGTACTCCAGTCATTTTTTGTCCATCCTGAAAGACCCAGTGTATAAGACATATCTCCTAAATCGGCAATAAAGAAAGACGGCAGACCAGATCCTAATAAAACAACTTTAAAATTTCGTGCCACAGGAATTAATCTTTCGAGAATTAACAAACGTCGTCTTCCCCAGATACGAATAGTTTTAGATTCATTTCCCTGAAAAAGAGAACGGTGAAACGTAATTTCATCATGCGAAGGCTCAAAAACGGCTTTAATAGGCTTGTCCGGTTCCAGTACAAAGCGTAAAGCTCTTGGCCCTTTCTTTTCTTTAAAACGTCTTAAATACTGACACAAACTGAAAATGTCCATCGGATGTAAATCCAATACGGCTGCAGGTAAAGTCATCGCTGAACTCACCTGTAAAAATCCTCTGACCCAGGAATCCGGTAAGTCTATTTTGACTTCTTTATAAACCTGTTCGTTTGTAGTTTTAGCTTCAAAACCTGACGGGTCAATTTTAAATTCGGTTTCTTTATAATTGCGTATTTTCTGAAATTCATTGTATAACCCTTCTGAATAATCAATGTTGGTAGTACCGCATTTAAAATCACTGATTTCAGTAAAAATATTATAGTTGCAGCTTAGTTTTCCATAAGAGGATTCGTCTTTGCTGAAACATTCAAAAAAAACTTCATCAGGATGTACCGTAATTACGGGATCCAGTACATACCAGGCATCTTTATCATTTTTGTATAAGTAGTCAAAATAAGCAGTTTTGGCTTTGTTAAAAGGCCCCATCACTTTTGCTTTTTCTTTTTGAACGGTGCTTAATTCTTCTTTTAATTCCTGAATACGTGCACGGACATTCTCAATCTGAAAATCGGCCATATATTCGCTTAGCCATATTTTTTCCTGTTCGGCCGCCCATAATTTGTATTGTTCTTTATCCTTTGGAGTAAAGCGTAAATCCGAAATTACAACATCATGCAATGCCGAAATAGCTTCTCTAAACGCTATTTTCTGGTTTAGTTTTCCAACAAAAAAAGTAGGCTCTCTCAAAGTATCCGGCGAAAAACTCATTCCGGTACTATTGGAGGTGTTATTTACGATTGTGCTGCCACTGTATTTATAGTCAAATAACATAACTTAGTTTTTAAGAATTAAATGGGTATTCAGTTGTGGATACAATGTTTTTAAATCGGTCAGGATGTAAATACAACTGGCTTTATCCTGTATAGAGGCCATAGCCGAAACGTTGTCGATAATTTCGGTTACAAAAAAAGCAGCGTCTTCATTTTTTCGACCTTCCTGATGCAGGAATTTAAAAATACGGTCTTTGGCTGTTCTGGCTTTGTGTACACGTGTGAGGACTGACCTGAAATAAAAATCAAGTTCTTTGAGTTTAGGCAGATTATCCGTTGCATAAGTGCTGAGATAATTGGTTACAAAAAGCTGAATATTGACACTCGGATGCTCACTTAATTTGGTTAAATAGGTTAGACCGTCATCCGGATTGAAATATTGGGTAATGATTTCTTTTCCAAATTGCTCAACAGCAGGAAGCACAGAATCGACTATGCTTATCAGACAATCTAAATCCCAGTCGGTTTCATCAAATTCAGTTTTAAAAAAATGAAAAGCAAAAGCCCTTGTATCATCCCATGAAGTATCTAAAATACCCAGAGCAGCATTTCTTTCGGCACGGATTCGTTCTTTTTGATCCATAAAATAATTCCAGCACCATTGTCTTAAGGCCAGGATTTCATGGTTTCCTAATGAGATAACCTGACGGAGCGTAAAATCATTTTTAGGTTTCCATTTTTTCAATATCTCATAACCGGTTAATTGGCTTTGTCTGTAATTAGCATGAATTAATTTGATAATATCACGCGGTTTTAAAGCCGTATTCCAGTGATTTGTGGTTTCATCCAGTATGAATTTTTTGAAAATAAGATGGGCTCCTTCAAATTTTTCTTTTCGAATCATGGCATAAACCGCAGCAGGAAGTGCCTTGTCGATTATCAAAGGGTTTGATTTTGATAATTTAATAATGCAGGTCAAAACAGCCTCAATAACATCGGAGTATTCATTTTGGAATAAATCCAATAAAGAATCAGTTTGTGTTATTAAATATTCGTTATCATAGTTATTTAACAGCTCAATACCATTTTTTCTGATTTCGAAATTATCATCTCCTAAAAACAGCACAATAAGCGATAACGGAATTTCTTTCGAAGCTACAGTTTTAGATTTTAAAATCAGAATAGTACTAGCAAGAAGATTATTTGTTTTTAACTCAGAAGAAATCAATTGGGCTGTAATATCCCAGCTTAGTTGTTCAAGCTGCGATGAAGCTATTTTCTTTAACCTGTCAACCGCTGTTGAAGCTAATGCATTGTTAGATTCAGACTCTTCAAATGATAACAGTTCAAGGATTACTTTTCCGGTTATTATTTTGGCTTTATCTTCCGTAAATGAAAAATTTTCCAAAGTATTGGTTATCCATGTTTTTAAATCCGGAACGTCATTAAAAAGTATTTTTACAGTACAATCGGTATCAGTAAGGAACAACGCTGTATTGGCTTCGATGTTTTTCTTTGCCCAATTTCTGGCATCCTGTGTTTTTGAATTCAGAACCGCAGTAATAAAATTAGTCTTAGCAGAAAGTATATCCTTTTTCATCAGGATGGTTTCAAATCCTAAAGTATTAGGAATAGTGAAATCACTGTTTAAAAGTGTCAGAATACTGGTTTCGTCAAAACGATTTAGTAACATATTAAAATCGTTTCGTGCTTTTAAATTTTGGTAAGCAAACTGATGAACAAGATTCATTTGCGCTTCCATCAAAAGCTGAATATAAGCTTCAGGAAAAGCATCCCAATGTTCCGGAAATAATTCTAAACGAGCTGGTGAATTAACTGTCGTAATTTTTTCTTCTTCCTGAATTATTGGCTTTTCAGTATTTTGCTGTGTTTCTTTTTTGCCAAAAAAAACAGAAAAAGCTTTTTTAGCAATATCCAGCACAGATCCAGAATTCTCATTTGTTTCAAAAGAATTCTTTTCTTCTGCAGATTTTTTACCATTAACTCTGGTTACTTCGCTGGCATTGTAGTAATAATTATTACTGGAGAAAAGTTCCTGACTGTAAACGAATTTCATTTTGGAGTTTAAAATTCGTTTTGGGTCATTCCCAAATAAAATTGTCGACAGCAAAGTCAGATTAGAACATTCGGGATAGTCAATTACGGTATAATAATATTTTCGATCGTTATAATTGTAATGGCCATAGGTATTTACAGGCTGTTTGTCGGCTTTTGAATAATCGTACTCGGTGTATTGTGATAAAATGGATACCGCAAATTTGAGGTATTTTTTAGATTCGGTTTCAGCGTTTAATTCTTTCAGAAAACGAAGACTGTTTTTTTGAAAATAAAGCTTGGTTGAAGCTGAAAAGGCAATTTTGGTATCTTCTCTGCGTAATTGTTCTGCTAGTACAGGAGTTGTGATGAACATCGGACTTTCATTTTCGAAGCGATAAGCAAGAACAGCGATGGCATCAGCATCATTTCGTAAATGAGCCAGTTTGTAAATGGCTCTGACATGTTTAAAATAAGGAGGTCGGAACGGAACAGCTTCTAATAAGAAAACAACAATTTCATGTAATTTTGCATCAAATTTTGCAGCCAGATATAAAGAGGTGAGATATTTAATCGAGTTTTCAGCCAGTTCTCCCTGTAAAAAGGTAACCAGCGAATCAAAATCTTTTTTATCAATATAGTATTTTGCTTCAGGCGGAATGTTCTCCAGAATCGTTGAAATATGTTTCTGCAGTTCCTCGTCTTTTAAAATTCCCAACAAGCCTTCATGAGCCAGATTTCGGATATATTCTTTTTGCTTATTCTGTAATGCATACGATTTGAAAACTGCAGCTGCTGCCTGGGATTTAAGTTTTATTAAAGCCCAAAGAGAGGAATAAGTCTGCATTTCGTCTCCTTTTGAAGCCAGTTTAATAATATAAGGGATAGCTTCCTGAATGTCCAGTAATCCCGCTTTCCAGATAACACGGCTGGTTTTCCATTCCGTGTTGAAAGTTTGTCTGCCTGTAACTGCATTTTCTAAGCGCTGCAGAATTACGCCATTTTTAGAATTAGGTTCAACAGCTTCCAGTGAAGGAAGATCAATAAGGGTTTCTATTTCTGAAGCGTAGCCTTTTGCTTTTTTTTCGTTTTCAAGTTTGTCGAAAATTGTCTGCGCTTTTTCGGCCGAAACATACTCAGGAGTTTTAGTTCCGTCTTTCAGGGCAGCACCTCTGCGTCCATATCTAAAATTTACGACATAATTATCAGCATCAATAGCGCATAAGTCTATTTCATATACTTTATCTGAATTCCCTTCTTTATAGAAAAGTTTAATTTGCTTAATTAATTTCATAATTGAAAAGGGTATTAGTTAAAAAATATTCCACCAGTTTCCTGATTTCTCTTCTGGTACAATTGTTTCATTTGTTTTTTCAGGAACAGAAACCGGAATTGGAACCGCATTTTCTGGAATACTTATTTTGGTAATCACCGGCTGACCGTGTTTCTTTATAATCGCTTTCAGTTTTTCTTTTAAGGCAGTTCCTTTATCAGGAGCAACCATATAGACATAATTGATATAACCTTCAATGGCATTAATTAAGTGAATCGCTTTTCCCCATTTTTGATCTTTCCACCCGTTTTGATCAATATTATGAAGCAGAGCACGAAATTTACGCAATTCATTACGATCAATATTCAGTTTCTTGTTTACCACAACTCCGGTAACTTTTTGCTGCATCGCTTTCCGCATGATGTGTATTTTGTCCGGATGAACTAGAAAACCTTCTGATTCTATTATTTTTTTAGTGAAATATAATAATCGGGAGACATTTTTACTGTTTTCTTCACTGGTAGAAAACGTCATATCATCGGCATAACGGGTATAACTGAAATTTAGTTTTTGGGCTAATCCGCTGATTTTTTTATCCATTTTATAAACGATAATATTGCTTATAGCAGGACTTGCGGGAGAACCCTGTGGTAATTTACGTTCGCCGGACTGAACATAATAGGTAATTCCGTCCAGAGTTGTTTCATTGACTTCAGAGTAGGTACATAAAAGAGACAAAACGGTAGCAATTTGTTCTGAATAGCCTATTTTTTGAAATAATCCTTTTACTCTTTTGTAGGTTATTGTTGGGAAAAAATCTTTTAAATCGATATTAACCACAATATCTTTATTAACGTGAGGCTGAGCATTGGTTACAATAGAACGTTCTTTGATAAAACCATGTGCTTCGGCCGTATAAGGTATTTTATGAAGTATGTTTTCTAAAATCCAGTTTTGAATTTCTTTTAATTTTGACTTTGGAGCGGATATTTTGCGCTTTCCTCCGGATTTTTTTTCGACTTCAAAAGTATGATAGTGGTTAATTTTAGAAACTTTTCTGTTATAAGCCAGATATTGCAGTGCTTTCAGATCGATCTGCATGCTTTTGGCCAAAGCCAATAAATCTTCATAAACAGGCAGATTGTATTTCTCTAAAATTATCGAATCACTTTCAGTAATATTTAGGCCTTTGGATACTTCTTCTCCTAAATATAAAATTTGTTTTTCTTGTAACAGCCTCCAGTTTTCAGCCTTATCCAGTCGTTTTTTTTCCTGATTTAATTTGGTTTCGACTCTTTTTTCTTTAGCCGCTTTCATTCGCGCTTTGCGCATTTCAAGCACCATTGCTTCTCTGTTGCTAAACTTTCTGTCCTGAGCCAAAAGGTCATTTAATTCCTTTTCAATCTTAGCTTCCTGATTAATAAGAATTTCAGAAAGTGTAGGTTCTGATCCTGACTGCCAGAAACCTAAACGCTGCATTTCTTCTAATATATAGCTGTCTTTTGAGCCAGCTCTTATTCGGTCATAAATTTGTTGTTTACTAAGTTGTTCAGACATATTAGAATACTTTTTTACATTAAAAAGCCCTATTGCAGCAATAGGGCTTAAAGTTTAAAACCTTCGTATTTTCTGAGGACTATGTCTATCAACTCCCGAGAAAGGGTACTATACGTACAGTTAATCTCAAGGAGTCGGAACCGAAACTGTACGTATAGTACCCTTTCTCATCCATAAGATAGAAGTAGTGCTGAGTGTTAGATATTCTTACGGCGATGACGAAACATCATCATTTTCTTTATACAAGAAAAGCAAGGTATTTCTTAAACTTTTTACCAAACATACTAAAAAACTTTTAATGTATATCAATAAAATTGAAATAGATTTTTTGGTTTTTTATAAGGATTTGAAAATGATTGTTTTAAAAATAAAAAAAACTTTTCTGAATAAAAAAAGACTTTCCGGTTAGAGAAAGCCTTTTCCTTTGGTTAAATTATTTTGATTTAATTATGATCGTAGATTTTTGCGTAAAGGTCTTTGTAGATTTCCTTGATTACTTTACGTTTTAATTTCAGGGTAGGAGTCAGCTGTCCGCCATCGATTGACCAGACATCCGGCGTAAGTTCAAAACGTTTTACCTGTTCCCAGTGACCGAATTTTTTGTTGATGTTTTCAACTTCTTCATCAATGCGTTTGATAACATCAGGGTTGGCACTAATTTCGGCATCAGTAGTTCCTAACGTAATTTTATGGATTTTGGCCCATTCTTTTACAAATTCAAAACTTGGCTGGATAAACGCCGCCGGCATTTTTTCGCCTTCGCCAATTACCATAATCTGCTCAATAAAACGGGATTGTTTCATGGCATTTTCAATCATCTGCGGAGCAATGTATTTTCCTCCCGATGTTTTGAACATTTCTTTTTTACGGTCGGTGATTTTTAAGAAACCTTCGCTGTCAATTTCTCCAATATCTCCGGTGTGGAAATAACCGTCCTGTAAAGCTTCAGCTGTTTTTTCAGGATCTTTGTAATACCCTAACATTACATTAGGACCTTTACACAGGATTTCACCGTCTGCGGCAATTTTTACTTCAATATTACGGATTGGTTTTCCAACAGTTCCAATTTTAAAACCTCTGTTTCTCTGATCGTTTACGGCAATTACCGGAGAGGTTTCAGATAAGCCGTACCCTTCCATAACCGGAATTTCGGCAGCAGCAAAAACTCTTGACAAGCGAGGCTGTAAGGCCGCACTTCCGGAAACCATTAATTCCAGATTACCTCCCAAACCTTCTTTCCATTTACTGAAGATCAGTTTTCGGGCAATTTTTAACTGGAATTCGTACCAGAAACCATTTGCTCCGTAAGGCTCGTATTTTAAACCTAAATCGATAGCCCAGAAAAACAGTTTTTTCTTGATCCCGGTTAATTCGGTTCCTTTTGCGTAAATTTTATCGTATACTTTTTCTAAAAGCCTTGGTACAGCGGTAATAACCGTTGGTTTAACTTCTTTTAAGTTATCACTGATTTTATCAATCGATTCACCAAAATAGACGGAAACACCATAATACTGATAGATGTACAGAATCATTCTTTCAAAAATATGGCAGATAGGCAGGAAACTCAAAGCTGTACTTTTGCCCGGATCAAACGGAATTCTTGGAGCGCTGTCTAAAACATTGGAAACAATATTTTTATGGGAAAGCATAACCCCTTTAGGTCTTCCGGTAGTTCCTGAAGTATAAATGATTGTCGCTAAATCATCAGTCGTAATACTTTCTTTTCGGGCTTCTACTTCATTTTGATTACTTTCATCCGCACCTAAAGTCAAAAGCTCAGACCAGTGTTTACAGCCCGGAATTTCATTAAAAGAATACACTTCTTTTAAAGTAGGCACATTAGCTTTAATAGCGTTTACTTTCTGAAGTACTTCTTCATCAGACACAAAGCAGTAAATACTGCCGCTGTGATTTAATATATATTCGTAATCTTCTTCGGCAATGGTTGGGTAAATTGGCACATTCTGCGCACCGGTCTGCTGAATACCAATATCCATGATATTCCATTCAGTACGGTTGTTAGAAGTAATTAAAGCAATTTTATCGTCTTTTTGAACGCCCATGCGCAGTAATGCTCTCGAAACAGCATTTGCTTTTGCAATATATTCGCTGCTGGATGTTTTTTCCCAGACCCCGTTTTTTTTGGTCGCCAGGGCAACCGGAAGGTTATAAGTTTCTTGTTGATAATAGGGAAAATCAAAAAGGCGTGTGATTGAAACCATGTTTAATATATTGAATTTTACTGCAAATTAAATAAAATTTAAGTAAGATTTTTTATTTTATGGAATTTTATGGCAAAATTTATACAGACTATTAAAAATCAACGAAAACGTTTTCTTTTTTCTCGTAAACAATCCCAAAAATCAAGAAAAATTTAATTTGAAACTGCTTTTAAGAGCACTATTGTACGTTATAATCTTCGTACGCTTTTACTCTTTCACCCATTAAGAACATTTTTTTCTTGGCAAAGTGAATAGAGAATTGAGAATAGTACCATTCATCGCCGTCATTGGGTCTGTACCAGAATGTATAGGATTTACTGTTAAAGCCTTCTTTAAAAACCGGAACACCATCTTCTGTACATTCAATTCCCCAGTTGATTTTTTTCTTGCTTAAATCGTCTGCCTGAATAAACCCTGTTCCGTCCGGATTTAAAACTGTAATAGGTTCTTTTAACCCAATTGGGGCATAAGTGCCCTGAACAGGATAACCTATAGAGGTAGTAATATAACGGTCCTTAGAATTATGGGTGATTTGGTTGACTTCGTTTTGGGAATAAGATTTCAGCGCAATAAAAAATAAGGCAGCAAAGAATAAATGTACAGATTTCATTTCTATAATAGGTTTAAGTGTTTTTGGCGTTTAATAAAAACCTGTGGCCGATTTTTACTTAGCGAATATAACTTAAATTTTAATAGAAACTCTTAATATACGGGTTCAGTACCGTATTTTTTGTCTTCAGTACTTTTTTAAGAGGATTTTATTCCGTAGAAAACTGGTTTTCCAGTAACTTTTCTTTAAAATCAGATTTAAAAGTATAAGCAAAAGTGAGCATTAAAGCACGGGTATCCGATTTGTTAATCCGGGTATTGCTGAATAAAGCGGTATTGTTTTTATAACCGCTTTCGAGAGTATTAAACATATCCGTTACCACCAGTCCTAAACGGGCATTTCCTTTCCCGAGTTTCTGCTGAAACCCCATGTCGGCATTGTAAATTGGAATTCTTTTACCCTGGGCAGTGGCCGCGGCCAAATTGTAATTCCCAATAAGCTGTAATTTTCCGCCTTTCCAGGGAACAAAATTATTAATGATTTTACCATACCAGCTAAAAGCATTTTTTACAGTATTCTGAGCCTGTTCCAGATTATCGGCCTTAATATTCTGCTGGAAAGCTGTCAGGCTTATATTCGCATCATAAAAGGAAAACGGTTTGAATGTAAAAAGAGTTTCCAGTCCGTAAGTAACGGTGTTTCCAATGTTTTGAGGCTGGAGTAAAACCACTCCATTATCCTGAAGTAGGGCATATTGCCTGATGGCATCTTTGGCATTTCTGAAAAAAACATTTCCGGAAAGCGAATAAAGGGACCATTCTTTATTGTATTGTAATTCTGCAATATGAATGATTTCAGGTTTCAGATACGGATTTCCGCCGTGCGGGTTCAGGGAATCGGTGATATCAATAAAAGGATTTAAGTCTTCTAAATCCGGACGGTTAATTCGCTTACTGTAAACCAGTTTCAAAAACTGATCTGATTCTAAATTCAATTGTAGAGAACCCGACGGAAAAAGTTTTATATAGTGATTTGAAAACTGGTCACTGTTGTTCTGCGTTTTTCCGTTGTTGGAAACCTGTTCGGCACGAAACCCTAAATTGTATTTCCATTTAGGATCCTCTTTAGGACCCGAATAGGAGTTCAAAAGTCCGTAAACGGCATTTATTTGCTCGTTAAAATCAAAAACGGTGCTTACGAGCGGATCTACGACGTACTCATTATGGATAAAATCGGCACTTTGAAAATCGGAATTAAAAAAACGAAAGGTTCCTTTATAACCTGTTTCCACTATAGATTTTTCAGAAACAGGAAAGGCATAATTGAAAATAACATTAGAAATATTTTCTTTAGCGTAATTATGGGTTTGTTGTAAAAACGGTTCTCCGGAGATATTTTGATTTTCGTTGTATGAATTGGTGTCGATATTTGTATTTTCCCTTCCAAAATTAAAAGAAGTGCTGATACCGGCATTTAAACTTTTCCGGTCATCAGAAAATTTCCGGTCGTAATTAAGCGCTGTTTCTGCTGCTTTGGCTTTTTGTATTTCCATTGAATGGCGCTGACTGCGGGAGAAAAACTGACCCGAATTATCATAAATACTGGTTTTTAAGGTTTCGTCATTATCCTTGTTTTCAATATTGCCAAGAACTTCAAACGAAAAACGGTTTCTTTCACTAGGCAAAAAATCGACATTGAACTTTAAATTTTGAAGACCTTCGGTTCTTTGGTCCTGTCGGTTTTGATCAATAAAATGCTCATCATCGATGAAGTAATTGGTTCTTTCTCCTTTTACACTTTTGGTTCTTCCGGCAAAACGGTTGTCATAAGCAAGCCCAATATTCCATTTATCGGTTTTGTTGTTTAAAAGAACCGAGCTGTTCATTCTTCCTTTGGCACCCGCACCAACGCCCAGAGCTGCCGAGCCGTTTAATCCGTTTAAATTGTTTTTTCGTAGTTTGATATTAATAATCCCGCTTTCGGCATTGGCATCGTATTTTGCTGTGGGACTTGTAATAATTTCAATACTTTCAATACTGCTTGCCGGAATTTGGTTCATATCTGTAATAGCAGAATTTTTTCCGTTAATTAAAATCAGCGGAGTTTTCCCTCGCAGCGAAATAACATCGTCTGCATCAACAGCAACGGTTGGAATATTTTTAAGCATGTCAACAGCTGTTCCTCCGGATTGTGAAATAGTAGAAACCGCATTAAAAACAAAACCCTCATTGGTTTTCTGGATCTGTTTTTTCTGCGAATTAACCACTACTGTATTCAGCAGATTGGTGTCGTTTTGTAAAGTCAGTGTTCCGAGAGACAAGGGTGTTTCTCCAATTGTAATTTGCTGTATAAAGCTTTTATACCCTATTAGTTTAATTTCAAACTGATATACAGCGGGAACAAGATGGTCTATATTGAAATTACCAAGACTGTCAGTCACAGTGTATTTTGCTGTTTCCTGAGGATTACGGAAACTTTTTAGAATAATGTCGGCAAATTCTACCGGAAGTTTTCCGTCAGTAACAGTTCCTTTTAAAGAAGTTGTTTTTTGTCCAAATGAAAAGGGGCTTATAAGGAATATAAGAATAACAAAGGCGGTATGTAGGATCATTTTTTTCATGTGACAAAGATATTTATCCCGGCACATGAAGGTTTGAAAACTGCCTTAAGATATCATTAAGCAATTCTTATATGTCTATTAGAGTCTCATTAACTGTTATAAAAAACGGGAAATTTCCCCCTTTAAAAACGGTAGTTAACCCTGACTGTCCTAATGGTGCTTATTTTACTTTTACTACGATTAAATGCGTAAGCCGAAAAGCAGAAAGAGTAGGCAGTAATTCAATTTTAAAACTATGGAAACAGCTTTCTTTTTAGCCATGGGCTGGTGCGGAACCCGATATCCGGGCTGGTGGAGACGTTTTTTGAAAAACCCGCCGCCACCGCCTGATCCGGAACCCTGGTGGGCCGTTGCCGCTATTGGTTTAGGATTAGTAGCCGCAGCTGCCGGAGGAACATTCTTCAGCAGTGCTATTGCAGAAAACCAATTCTTTGCCGGTCAGCAGGCAATAGCTTCAGGAATGTTTGCTTATGGTGCTTCCAATATCGTAACAGGTATTGCGACTGCCTTTAAAAACTAACAAGAATGCCCCGGTCCGGGGGGATAGCATCGGGGCGTTTTTGTTTTAGAATAAATTGGTATACACGATTTTTAGTCCGTAAACAATACAGATTACAGACGAAATTATAATTAAAGCAAATTGTAACTTTTGTGATTTAAGGATGCTTTTGGTAAAAGGAATACTAAACAATCCCGAAGCAATAAACATTCCCAATATCGATCCGACTCCGAAAATTAAAATGTAAAGCAGACCTTCCAATGGTGTTTTCATCTGGGAAATAACCAGAATAACTAACGATCCGCTCCCGGCTAATCCGTGAATAAGCCCTACACCAAATGCCGTTTTGTAATTGACAGAGCCATCGTAATGTGCATGTTTAAACGAAGCAACAGGATGCGAGTGAAAATAAGTATGGGCATGCATATGAGTGTGCGTAACACCGTTACGATGCGTATGTTCGTGGCTGTGATAGTAAGTATGGGAATGTCTTTTTTTGTATAAAAGTTTAAACAAACGCACTATTCCCAGAATAATCAGCATTAGACCCACTACCGCTTCGAGATAACTAAAAATGGTTTCGCTTATCGAAATTTTAAAACCAATCATAATAACCCCTACGATAAATATAGTGGCGGTATGACCCACTCCCCAAAACATTCCGTCCTTAAGAGCATCTTTTATTTTTGTCCTGTTGGTCACAAGATTGTTTACAGCCAGTAGATGATCTGCTTCAAAAGCATGTTCCAGTCCGGCATAAACGGTAATCAATAATCCTATCATTCTGATTTTTATAAATAGTTGAAGTAGGCGGCACAAGCTCCTTCAGAAGAAACCATAGGTGCTCCCAGTGGATTTGACGGCCGGCATTTTCTGCCAAATTCAGGGCATTGGTCCGGCTTTTTATTTCCCGTTAAAATCTGTCCGGCTACACACAAATTTTCCTTTTTTTCGTCGGTCGTTTTTATAGAAAACCGGGTGCCGGCATCATATGTTTTATAGTTTTCCCGCAATACAAGTCCGCTGTTCTCAATTACTCCAATTCCACGCCATTCCTGCGTGCCAATAGTAAAAACAGTAGCAACGACTTCTTTGGCCCTTAGGTTTCCTTCTTTTTTTACCAATCGGGTATATTGGTTTTCTACTTCATGTTTTCCCTGCTCCAGCTGCAGAACGGTGTGATAAATGGCCCTGACCATATCGGCAGGTTCAAATCCTGAAACTACAATGGGTATTTTATATTTTTGAGCAATGGGATAATATTCTTCCAGACCGGCTATAGTACATACATGTCCCGCGCCCAGAAAAGCATTCAGTGTGCAAAATTCATCCGACAAAATAGCTTCCATAGCAGGCGGAACCAGTACATGGGAAACTAATAAACTAAAATTGGACAGACCTAATTTTTGTGCATGAAGAACCGCCAGGGCATTACTTGGAGCAGTGGTTTCAAAACCAACGGCAAAAAATACGACTTCTTTGCCGGGGTTTTTACACGCGATGTTTATGGCTTCAAGAGGAGAGTATAAAATACGAAGGTCACCTCCCTCCGCTTTAGCCTGCAGTAAACTTTTTGAAGAGCCGGGAACCCGGATCATATCTCCAAATGAACAAAGGATTACTCCCTGTTTCATTAACGCAATGGCTTTGTCAATTAATGAAACAGGGGTCACACAAACCGGACAGCCCGGGCCGTGTATCATTCTGATATTCCCGGGCAGTAAATCCAGTAAACCGTTTTTGACTAATGAGTGCGTCTGACCACCGCAGATTTCCATAATATTCCACGGTTTTGTGGTTATTTTATGTATTTCATTCAGATAGTGTTTTACCAGTTCCGGATTTCGGTATTCAGACATGTATTTCATGCGGAATGACGTTTAAAAGTTCAATAATAAAAACCAAAGTTGAATTGGGCTGAATTATAGGAGGTGCTCCCGTTTCATCATACGCCAGATAATGCGGAATATAGATTTTCCAGCGCGATCCTTCAGACATTAAGGGCAATACTTCCTGCCAGCCTTTAATGGTTTGTAAAACCCTCATCTTTTGAGGTCCGGTATCTTTGGTAGTGTCAAAAACTTCTTTATTCAGTAAGGAGCCTTCATAAAGAACATTAACGGTATCTGTAATTTTGGGTTTTGGACCATTTCCTTCGGCCAGTACTTCATACTGTAATCCGCCTGGCAGTGAAATAACCCCTTCTCTCGATGCATTTTTTGCCAGAAATGCAGCTCCTTTTTCCGCGTTTTTTATTTTTAATTCCTCCTGAAGCAGAGCGACATAGTTATTAAAAATTTCAATGGAACGTTTAGGGGAGATTTTCTCTCCTGACTTTTCAAAAACAGATTTCATTCCGTCGAGATAATCGTTATATTTAATTTCTTCAAATCCAATATCTTTCAGGCTTAAAGCCATTACTACTCCGGCAGAATACGAAATTTTATCTTTTTCCTCTGTTTTGCCAACAGGCCCTAATAATTCAAGAATGTCCATAGTTTATTTTTTTAGATGTAAATAATGATTGAACTGACCAAATGAAATATTTTCATCGTTTGGTGAAAGTATCTCATGAAAATGTAATTTGTATAGAGGTTTTAAGTGATCCAGAATTAAATCAACAAGTACCGGGTTTTGAAACACACCGCCGCTAAAAGCAATTTCTTTTGACTGCGAGAATAAAGCCGCTCTTTCGATACATTTTACCAGAGTGTAATGAAAATTTAAGGCGATAATACTGCTGTCTGTTTTCTTTTTACATTCTTTTACAAGTTGTAAAAGCAATTTTTTAGAAGGGATAATGCCGGTGCTGTTTCCATCGTTCAGATAATCGGTTAAGGTTATATCGAAGCGGTGTAAAGCCTTTTGCGCCAGATTTTCCAAAAACAGTCCTGTTTCACCTTCAAAAGAAATGTTTCCTTTAAAACCCAGTGTAAAAGCCGCAGCATCAATCAGTCTTCCCATTGAGGACGTTTTTATCGAACTGTTTTTAATGAGTTTCGTGTAAATTTTTAATTCATTTTCATTAAAAAAAGACTGGAAATAGCTGTGATTCTGACTAATAGAAAGTGCCGCCATTCCGGGATTCCGGGCCATTTGATCGCCTAATATCCAGGAGAAATACTGTAAATGGCCTATGCGGGTAATTTTTCTGTAACGATAGGTGAAAAATTCCCCGCCATAAATTTTTGATTTGTTTCCAAAACCGGTACCATCCCAGATAACTCCTAATATTTTCGATTTTTTCCAAAGTTTTTTTTCACCCAGAATGGCCGCAAAATGGGCTTCATGATGCTGAATTTTCAGAACATTTAACTTGTGGTTTTCTTTTAAAAAAGCAGGTACAATTTTGTTGTTTTCATAATCAGGATGCAGGTCATAAACAATAGTCTGCGGATCGAAATCAAAAAAGCGCCGGTACTTTTCTATGCGGTTTTCAAATCGTTTAAAAATGTCGTAATGAAAAACATTCCCCAGGTATTCGCTCGTATACAGCTGATCTTGCAGCGAAATGGTAACCGTATTTTTTAAAGCGGCCCCTAAACAAAGTACTTTTTCTGTGGTTTTATGCGGGTAGAGTTTATAATCTATATTAGGAGCAAAACCCCTTGCCCGTCTCAGTACAATTTTTTGTTTGTTTTTTTTTGAAAACCGGATTACCGAATCGTCCTGTGAATTTAGAATCTCCAGATTGTGATGCAGATAATAATCGGCTGTAGATTTTAAACAAGTGACTGCTTCATTTTGACCGGAACAAATGGGAGAACCGCTAAAATTACCGCTCGTTGCAATTAGAGGTTTTTTGAACAAGTGAGAAATTAAATATAATATTCCCGAATTGGGAAGCATAGCTCCAATGCTTTTCATATGGGGAGCTATTTCGTTTACCGCTAAATCTTTGTGGTTTTTTAAAGGCAGGACCACAATAGGAGCTTTTGCCGATTTAAGCAGATTTTTTTCTGTGCTGTCACAAAAAAGCTGGTTTTCTATTTTTTGTAAATTAGTAAACAACACTGCAAAAGGTTTTGAAGGGCGTTTTTTTCTCCTTCTTAATTCCCGTACTGCTTCTGTATTGGAAGCATCACACAAAAGAAGGTAGCCGGTTGTATTTTTTACCGCTATTATTTTTCCGTCATTTAATTTTTCTGAAACCGCTTCAAAAATTTCTTTATTGGTTCCTGATATGAGAGTTCCGTTATGGTCTGTAAGCAAAATTTTAACCCCGCAGTCCGGACATGAATTCGTCTGCGAATGAAAACGGATATCCAGAGGATTTTTATACTCTGCCTTACAGGTTTCACACATTTTAAAAACATTCATACTGGTGTTTTCTCTTTCAAAAGGAAATTTTTCAGCAATGGCGTATCTTGGTCCGCAGGCAGTACAGCTTATAAACGGATAAAAATACCGGGAGTTTTGAGGATCCAGAATTTCTTCCTGACAGTTTTTACAGATAGCAAAATCGGGAGTTAAAGGAGCGTTGACCGCAATATCCTTTGGTGTGGGTTGTATAGAAAAATAACTAAAGCTTTCTTCAACCGCAATTTCTGAAACCTGAAGGTCGTAAATCCTCGCTTTTTTGGGATATCTTTTTTTTATTTCGTGGACAAATTCGGTTACTTTTTTTTCATTTTCCTGCAGGAGTATCACAACACCGGATTCATTATTGGAAACATATCCTTTCAAACAGAACCGCATGGCCAGATTGTATACAAAAGGCCGGAAACCAACACCTTGTACTATGCCTGAAATTGTTATTTGAAATGCGGGTATCAAAAAAGTGAGTTTTACATTATGATTTTTTTAGCTGACGGATAATTTTCCGGGTTACGTTCTCTATAGCGGCCTCTACTTTTGGAGACAGCTGCATGCACATAGGTTCCATTTTTGAAATGGTTATGGTATACAAATAGATTTCGGGCATGGTATTCATCATCGACAGAATCTCTACCATATCTTTAAGTCCAAAATTGTGTCCGCTTAGTGAAATAGGAAAATCATCTGAAAAACGGGGTTTCAAAAGAGTAATTGTTCCTTCTTCTTTTCCGTCCATTGTGGCATCAACGATAATTACCTTTTCATGGTTTTCTATATAAGGGAGTAAGGTAAAACCGCCAGTTCCCCCATCAATAAAAGAGATTCCTTCCGGGAATTGACTGGGATCGATCCGGTTTATAAAATGTACACCAACACCTTCATCTCCCATTAAATAATTTCCAATCCCAAGGACTAAAATGGTATTTCCGCCCGAATGAAATTCATCTAATTTTCGCGGCTTAGTAACTGTTTCCATATTCCTTAACTAAAATCTTCTGTCTGAACTGAAGTCTGATTGGCTGCTTCTGCTTCAGAAACTGCCTCTTTTTCTTTTTTAATTCTTTCAGTCCGTACAAATTTATAACCACTCACCATAGCCGATGTTTCTCCCAGACCTTCCAGCCAGTCATGAAAGAAAACGAGATACACATGTACTATGACAAACAAAATAAAAGTCCAGGTGGTATAATGATGAATTGTTCTGACGTTTAAATCACCGCCAACCAGATTTACCACCCAGCCAAACATTTTAGGAAAAAACCAGGTAGAAGTGGGGGCATACATGGCAAATCCGGTTGCGATCATGATAAGCGCCATAAAAAACATTACCAGATAAGAGGCAGCAGCGACACTGTTATGTCCCACCGCCCCGGTAGGTGAACCGTGTGTTTCTTCGTTCTGCAGAAAAATGTCATATTTAATAACATGCCACATTCTTTTGAAACCTTCTTTTTTAAAAGGAAAAAAGACTCTCCAGCTGGCATATTTATTTCCTCTGAAGGCATAGTAAATGCGGAGAATCATAACGGCAGTCAGTAAGTAAGCGCATATAAAATGAATTTCGCGGATGTATCCAAACCAAAACTGGTCTGAAGCTTCTTTTGTAGAAATAATTCCCGGCGGATTACCAATAATAAATCCGGTAATAACCAGACCTGTAATAGCCCAGGCATTTACCCAGTGGAAAATCCGTATGGGTAACTGCCAGATATAAGCTCTTTTATAATCGTTGGTTTTTGTTGGCATTGTGTTCCATTTAAATTAAACAGTACAGACAGATATATCGTTAACTTCCTTAATGATGTTACCACTTTCGTCGTATAAATGCACGGCACAGGCAATGCATGGATCAAAGGAATGTATTGTTCTGATAATTTCCAGCGGCAGTTCCGGACTGGCTACGGGTGTTTTTAACAAACTGCTTTCATAAGGAGAGCGCTGCCCTTTTGGATCTCGCGGCGAAGCATTCCAGGTCGATGGTACGACCTGCTGATAATTAGCCACTTTAGCATCTTTTATTACAATCCAGTGGCTTAAAGCTCCTCTTGGTGCTTCTACCAGGCCAACTCCCTGTGCTTCTTTTGGCCAGGTTGAGGTTTCCCATTTTTCCATATTGGCCATTTTGGTATCACCGTTTTTGATGTTTTTAATCAGTTCATCAAAAAACTCCAGGTTCCAGCTGGCTACCAATTGCGATTCTAAAGCTCTGGCAGCAGTTCTTCCTAAAGTAGAAAATAATGCTCCGGCAGGAATCTGCAGTTTTGATAAAGCATGATCTACAATTTCTTTGAATTCATCTCTTCCGGATGCATATCCTACGAGCATTCTTGCCAGCGGACCTACTTCCATAGCATGTCCTTTCCATCTTGGTGTTTTGATGAAACTGTATTTCTGGTCAACATTTAAATGCGTGTAAGGCGGTTTGGGTCCTGTGTAATTGATTTTGGTTTCTCCGCTCCAGGGCTGTCTTCCCGAGTTTCCGTCACCTTCATAATCGTACCAGGAATTGTTTACATATTCTTCTACCGTTTTAAGATCTCGTAAATCTAAATCGTGCACTTTGGTCAAATCCTGATTTAAAATAACCCCTGACGGGAATTTAAAAGTATTGTTGTTCGTATTATTATGCCCCTGCGTTGGGAAATCTCCAAAAGTCATAAAATTATGAAACCCGCCAACAGCACCCCAGTCTTTATAAAAACCGGCAATGGTAAGTACATCCGGCAGGTAAACCTGTTCAACAAAGCGTTTTCCCTCTTCCAGCAGCTGTCTCACAAAAGCAAGTCTTTCGGCATTTAAACCACTGGCATCGTCCAGATTTATAGAACAGGCCATTCCTCCAACCAAGAAATTAGGATGCGGATTCTTTCCTCCAAATATGGCATGTACTTTTACAATTTCTTTCTGCCATTCCAAAGCTTCCAGATAATGAGCCGTAGCCATTAAATTAGCTTCCGGCGGTAATTTCATTTGCGGATGTCCCCAGTATCCGTTGGCAAAAATGCCCAATTGTCCGCTGGCTACAAATCTTTTAAGTCTTTTCTGCAAATCAGAAAAATAACCGGGAGAACTTTTAGGCCAGTTTGAAATAGATTGTGCCAGTTGAGATGTTTTTACAGGATCAGCATTTAAACCGCTTACTACATCAACCCAGTCAAAAGCATGCAAGTGATAAAAATGCACCACATGATCATGGATGTATAAAGCACCAAGCATAAGGTTTCTTACTATTTCTGCATTGGGCGGAACTACAATGCCCAGCGCATCTTCAACTGCTCTTACAGAAGCTGTGGCGTGGGTTGCCGTACAAACGCCGCAGGTTCGTTGTACAAACGCCCAAACATCTTTTGGATTTCGGTCTTTTACGATATTTTCTAAACCTCTTACCATTGTCGATGATAAAAAGGCTTCCTGGATCGTACCGTCTGATATTTCTACTTCGGCTCTTAAATGACCTTCTATCCTGGTGATAGGGTCAACCACTATTCTCTCTGCCATTTTGTTTCTTTTTTTAGCTTATAAATCGTCTAAGTGTTTTTCATTTTCAGTTCCCTGGGTAATTCGGGTTTTGAGTTCCTTTCTTTTTGAAACATTGGCAAGAACAGCATGTGCTCCAATACCAACGGCCACACCGCCAAGGGCAATTTTTCCGAGTGTATCGGCATTGGCTTCTACACTGCCTCCGATAGAAGTATCTCTTGAATAGAAACTTCCGGCATCCCAGAAATCTTTAGCACTGCAGCCTATACAGCCATGACCCGACTGAATAGGATAACTCACACCGCCATTCCATCTCATATTACCACAGGCATTGTAGGTACTTGGGCCTTTGCATCCCACTTTATACAAACAGTATCCTTTTTTGGCATTCTCGTCGTCAAAAGTTTCGGCAAACAGTCCCGCATCAAAATAAGGTCTTCTGTAACAGCTGTCGTGAACTCTTTTGGAATAAAAGGCTTTAGGACGGCCCGAACTGTCTAATTCAGGTAATTTTCCAAAGGCTACAACATGTACAATTATTCCGGCCATGACTTCGCCAATTGGCGGACAGCCCGGAACATTTATGATGGGTTTGTCTGTAATAATTTTATTAATAGGTACGGCTCCTGTAGGGTTTGGTCTTGCAGCCTGTACACAGCCTGTTGTAGCACAGCTTCCCCAGGCAATGATAGCTTTGGCTCCTGCAGCGGCTTCTTTTAGAATGTCTACAGCGCTTCTTCCGCCTATGCAGCAGTAATTACCATCGGCCCCCATTGGAACAGAACCCTCTACACACAAAATATATTCTCCTTTGTATTTGTCCATAGTGGCTTTTTTAGCCGCTTCGGCCTGATGACCTGAGGCAGCCATTAAAGTCAGCGTATAATCCAGGGAGATTTTATCCAGTATGATGTCGGCCACAATAGGATGGTCAGAACGTATAAACGATTCGCTGCAGCAGGTACATTCCTGAAAATGTTCCCAAATTACGGGAAGACGGGGCGTGGTTTCGAGTGCTTTGGTAATTTGACCTATCGCGGAACTTTGTACGCCCATATAAGCTCCTATGTAAGCCACGAATTTTAAAAAATCCCTTCTGTTATAACCTTGTCTTTCAATACTGTTATAATAGGTCTCATTTACTGTATCCTTATTTTTCATACTGATTATATTTTGAGAAAGCCTGGTTTTGTTTGAGAATCAGCGTGAACTAATACTCTTTTTTTGGTTGTAATGAATTTCAAAGCTATTTGAATATTTGTTTTTTAAACGTGATAATTATCAGTATTTTACCAGAATATGCGGCGTATTTTTAACAATTGTTATGTACTTTTTAAAATGTATCAATATGCACGAACTTTCAGTTGTTACTTCTATTGTTAAAATTGTCAGGGAAGAAGTACATAAAATAAACGGTCAAAAAGTGCTGGAACTCTATCTGGAAATTGGAAAACTGTCCGGAATTGAACTGAGCTCTTTTCACTTTGTCTGGCCGCAGTGTATTGTAGGGAATGTTCTGAGTGATGCCGCACTTTTTATTGAAGAACCGGAAGGGAAAGCAAGATGCGCGGAATGCGGAACGGAATTCGCAATCGAAAAGACTTTCGACAACTGTCCGGATTGTAATAGTCCGTTTAAAGAAATTATTTCCGGAAAGGAATTGAAAATAAAGAAAATAATCATAAAATAAGTTTAGCTATGTGTACCACTTGCGGATGCAGTTCTGATGAAAACGAAATTAGGTTTACTAAAATAGGAGAGAAGTATTTCCATTCTCATTCCGGTCATTTTCATTATCACGACCATGATCATGACCACCATCACGATCATCATTGTGACCACGATCATGATCACGATGACCATGATCATGATCATTTTCATAATCATTCTCATTCTCATGACATCAGTGTGGTACAGCTGGAGAAAGACATCCTGTATAAAAACCAGCTTACTGCTGAGAGAAACAGAGGTTTTTTTGAAGCCCTGAATATTTTCTCTGTCAATTTAGTAAGTTCGCCGGGTTCGGGAAAAACGTCTTTATTAGAAAGAACCATTTCTGACCTGAAAGACAAAATGGCTTTTTCTGTAATTGAAGGCGATCAGCAGACTACAAATGATGCCGACAGGATTCATAAATTAAACGTTCCCGTAATCCAGATCAATACAGGAAAAGGATGTCATCTGGACAGTGAAATGATTGCAAAAGCCGTAAAAGAACTGAAACCGGTTCAGGATTCGGTTTTGATGATCGAAAATGTTGGGAATCTGGTTTGTCCGGCCATGTTTGATCTCGGAGAAGGGAAACGAATTGTCATTATATCGGTAACCGAAGGTGAGGATAAACCGCTTAAATACCCGGATATGTTTTCGGGATCACAAATCTGTATTATCAATAAAATAGATTTACTGCCGTATTTAAAATTTGATCTGGACAAACTCAAAGAATATGCAATGAGAGTAAATCCTCATCTGACTTTCTTTGAAGTTTCGACAACCTCAGGCGAAGGTTTAACCGCCTGGTATGAGTATTTGATACAATCTATAAAACAATAAGTATGTGTTTAGCAGTTCCCGGAAGGCTTGAAGAGGTCACAGCCGAACTTGATGAAACGTTCAGAATTGGAAATGTTTCATTTGAAGGAATTATTAAGGAAGTCAATTTGGCCCTTGTTCCGGAGGCTGAAGTTGGAGATTACCTTCTGGTTCACGTAGGAGCGGCCATTGGTATTATTGATGAGGCTGAGGCCAAAAGGACAATGGAAGTTCTTAAAGAAATGGGCGAAGAGATTTAAAATTGTGAAATGGAAAAAAAATCGGAAGTGATTCACCTGCATCATGGAAGCGGAGGTGAACATATGACTAAATTGCTCAACGAAGTAATTTTTAAGATCCTGAAAAATGATATTTTAGAAGTTCGTCATGACGGTGCATCCTTAAACTTGCAGGGAAATTTGGCTTTTTCTACAGATAGTTATGTTGTTTCGCCCGTATTTTTTAAAGGAGGAAACATTGGTGAACTGGCAGTTAATGGCACCGTTAATGATCTTTCGATGTGCGGAGCAGTTCCGAAATTCCTTTCGCTGGCCTTAATTATTGAAGAAGGTTTTGGTCTGGATGAGTTTTCCCAAATTATTCTGTCAATTAAACAGGCAGCAGACAAAGCCAATGTGCAAATTGTTACCGGAGATACCAAAGTAGTGGAAAGAGGAAAAGGTGATAAAATTTATATCAATACGTCCGGTATTGGAATTATTCATGAAAAGGCCAATATCAAAACTCAGAATATTCAGGAAAATGATGTTATAATTATAAACGGACCAATTGCCTCGCACGGAATGGCAATTATGTCTGAACGTGAAGGACTGGAATTTGAAAGTGATATTTTAAGTGATACTACTAATTTAAATCATGTTGTTTTGGAATTGATTGAACGATTTGGAGATAAAATTCATTTTTTAAGAGATGCCACCCGTGGCGGACTGGCTTCGGTTCTTCACGAAATAACAACAGAAATTAAGTTAGGGATTTCCCTTTTTGAAGAAAATATAAAAGTCGAAAACCAGGTAAAAAGCGCTTGTGAACTGCTAGGCTTAGATCCGCTTTATGTGGCTAATGAAGGAATTTTTGTTTGTGTTACAGCACCCGAAATTAAGGATGAAGTTTTGAAGATTTTACAAAAAGTAAATTCAAGTGCTTCAGAAATAGGTTTTGTTACAGCAGAACATCCGTCAAAAATAATTATTGAAAGTGCTTTTGGAGGTAAAAGAGTTGTAAATCCTTTAGTTGGAGAGCAATTGCCGAGAATCTGCTGATTTTTTATTCGCCACGAATTCCACGAATTATTTTATTTTAACAGATGATGATAATTCGTCTAATCATTTAATCCATATTTGTAAAAGAATAATTCGTGAATTCGTGGCTATTTTAAAAAAAAGCGCCCAATAATCTCAGGCGCTTTTAAGTAAAATATTTTAGATTTAGCTATTAAAACTTAATCTTTCTTAATGTCTTAATGGTAAAAAATTAGTTTTTCTCAATCCATTTTCTGGCATTCACAAAAGCTTCGTGCCAAGGTGTAACCTCGTCATTTCTGTCTTTTGGATAATGCGCCCAGTTCCATTGGAAAGTCGAACGCTCAATGTGAGGCATCATCACCAAATGTCTTCCTGTTTTATCACACATCATAGCCGTGTTGTAATCAGAACCATTTGGATTTGCAGGATAACCTTCGTAAGCATATTTCGAAACAATGTTGTATTGGTCTTCTGCATAAGGCAATTTGAATTTACCTTCTCCGTGAGAAACCCAAACTCCTAAAGTGCTTCCTGCCAAAGTTGATAACATTACAGAGTTATTTTCCTGAACGGTTACAGAAGTAAAGATACTTTCGTGTTTCTGGCTTTCATTATGAAGCATTTTTCCGTGAACTTCATGTTCCGGATTAATAACTTCTAATTCCATGAACAACTGACATCCGTTACAGATTCCAACAGAAAGTGTATCTTCTCTTTTGAAGAAATTATCTAAAGCTGTTTTTGCTTTTTCGTTGTATAAGAAAGCTCCGGCCCAGCCTTTAGCAGAACCTAAAACGTCAGAGTTAGAGAATCCTCCAACCGCTCCAATGAATTGGATATCTTCAAGCGTTTCACGACCTGAGATCAAATCCGTCATGTGAACGTCTTTTACGTCAAATCCAGCTAAGTACATTGCATTTGCCATTTCGCGCTCAGAATTACTTCCTTTTTCACGAATAATAGCTGCTTTTGGTCTTGGTTTAGAATTGTCGATTTCTGGTTTTTTTCCTGTAAAATGTGCTGGGAAAGTATAATTTAAAACCTGATTTTTATAGTTTTCAAAACGTGCCTGAGCTCTTCCGTTTTTAGATTGTTTTTGATCTAATAAATAAGAAGTTTCGAACCAAACGTCTCTGTACTCCGCAATATCCAAATTATAAATTCCAAATTCCAAACTTGGTTTGCTTTGAACTGTACCTAATTTGAAGAATTCAATATTATTTGCTTTTAATTTAGCTTCAACAGTTGCATCAGATTTTGCTTGGAATACGATCCCGATGTTTTCTGCGAAAAGGATTTTCAACAAGTCTTTTTCCGCGAAAGCGCTAAAATCAATTTTAGCTCCCAAATTAACATCAGCAAAACACAATTCTAATAAAGTTGTGATCAAACCACCGCTTCCGATATCGTGACCCGCTAAGATTTGGCTTTCGCCGATTAATTCCTGAATCGTATTAAAGGCATTTTTGAAGAAAGAAGCGTCTTTGATAGTAGATGTTTCGTTTCCGATTGTATTTCTGATTTGTGCAAAAGAGGAACCTCCTAATTTGAAATCATCCTGAGACAAATTAATATAATAGATTGAATCGCCGTTTTTCTGTAAAACGGGTTCCACTACTTTTCTAATATCGGTACAGTTTCCAGCAGCCGAAATAATAACCGTTCCAGGTGCAATTACTTCGTCGTTTGGATATTTTTGTTTCATTGAAAGTGAATCTTTTCCTGTCGGGATATTGATTCCTAATTCAATTGCAAATTCTGAACAACCTTCAACAGCAGCGTATAAACGAGCATCTTCACCTTCGTTTTTACAAGCCCACATCCAGTTTGCAGATAATGAAACTCCTTTTAACTGCTCTTTAATTGGAGCCCAGATTAAGTTTGATAACGATTCTGCAATCGCATTTCTGGATCCGGCAACCGGATCGATCAAAGCCGCAATAGGAGCGTGTCCGATAGAAGTTGCAATACCTTCTTTTCCTAAATAATCCAGAGCCATAACTCCAACATTATTCAAAGGCAATTGTAACGGACCTGCATTTTGTTGTTTAGCTACTTTTCCTCCAACGCAACGGTCAACTTTGTTGGTCAACCAGTCTTTAGATGCAACAGCCTCTAAACGCAAAACGTCTTTTAAATAGCTTTCGAAATCTGCAGCGTTGTAAGCAACGTCAGCATATTTTCTGTCAACAGTAGAATCGGTCATAACCGTTTTTGGAGAACTTCCGAAGAAATCTTCTAAAGCATAATCCATCGGTTTTGAACCGTTTGATTGTGATTGGAATGTAAAACGGTGATCTCCCGTTACATCTCCAACTTCATACATTGGAGAACGCTCTCTGTCGGCAATTCTTTGTAATGTATCAATATCTTTTTGACCAATAACCAATCCCATTCTTTCCTGAGATTCGTTACCAATAATTTCTTTTGCAGAAAGTGTTGGATCTCCAACAGGCAATTTGTCTAAATCGATCAAACCTCCAGTTTCTTCCACCAATTCAGAAAGACAGTTTAAGTGTCCGCCCGCACCGTGATCGTGAATAGAAACAATTGGGTTATTGTCGCTTTCGACTAAACCACGAATCGCGTTGGCAGCACGTTTTTGCATTTCCGGGTTTGAACGCTGAATCGCATTCAACTCGATTCCTGAACCAAAAGCTCCTGTATCTGCAGAAGAAACCGCAGCACCACCCATTCCGATTCTATAGTTTTCACCTCCAAGAATTACGATTTTATCACCTTCTTGTGGTTTGTGTTTAATTGATTGATCTAATTTTCCGTATCCAATTCCACCTGCTTGCATGATTACTTTATCGTAACCAATTTTTCTGTTTTCTTCTTCGTGTTCGAAAGTTAAAACAGAACCTGTAATAAGCGGCTGACCAAATTTATTTCCGAAATCAGAAGCTCCGTTTGAAGCTTTGATCAAGATGTCCATTGGCGTTTGGTACAACCATTTTCTTTCTTCAACTGCATTTTCCCATTTTCTGTCTTCTTTCAAACGAGAGTAAGACGTCATGTAAACAGCAGTTCCGGCTAATGGCAACGATCCCTGGCCTCCGGCTAAACGGTCACGAATTTCTCCTCCTGATCCTGTTGCAGCTCCATTGAAAGGCTCCACTGTTGTTGGGAAATTATGTGTTTCTGCTTTTAATGAGATTACAGAATCAAATTCTTTTATTTCGTAAAAATCAGGTTTGTCTGCCGATTTTGGTGCAAATTGCTGCACTTTTGGTCCTTTTACAAAAGCAACGTTGTCTTTGTATGCAGAAACAATATCGTTAGGATTTTCCTGAGATGTTTTTTTGATTAATTTGAAAAGAGAAGTTTCTTTTTCTTCTCCGTCGATCACAAATGTTCCGTTGAAGATTTTGTGACGGCAGTGTTCTGAGTTTGCCTGAGAGAAAGCAAAAATTTCAGAATCCGTTAATTTTCTTCCTAGTTTAGTCGAAAGATTGTTTAGGTATTCTACTTCTTCTTCGCTTAAAGCTAAGCCTTCTGCTTTATTGTAAGCAGCGATATCATCAATTTCCAGAATGGGTTCCGGCTGAATGTTGATCGTGTAGATTTCCTGGTCTAATCCATTGAATTTTTGAGAAAGCATTGGGTCAAAATCAGTAAAATCTTCCGTTGCCGGATGAAATTCCTCGATTCTGATAATACCGGAAATTCCCATGTTCTGGGTAATTTCTACAGCATTGGTACTCCAGGGCGTAATCATAGTGGCACGCGGACCAACAAAAAAATCCGTCAAAGCGGATTTCTCGATCTTATGTGCGTCGGCAAAAAGCCAGTTTAATTTTGAAATGTCTTGAGCTGAAAGTTCATTTTGCGTTTGTACGGCAAAAACTGTTTTGCTTTGGTTTTCAAAGAAATGGATCATTGTGATGTGTAGTTTGTTGTATTGAGCTGCAAATTTAGTGTAAATAAATAGCAGGCGCAAATTTGATAACAAACTCTTTTGAAAAAAATGAACTTGCTCTGAAATTAGGCTAAAAATTAAGAATTTATCTGTTTTTTGTTTCACGCAGATTTGGCAGATATTGCAGATTTAATTTTTAGAGTTACTAATAAATCTGTGTCAATATATTTTTAGTTTCCTATCTGTCTAATCTGCGTGAAAAAAAAAATTAGTTGATGATTATTTTCTTGATAATCGTTTCTGAATCTTTAATGATTTTAACAGCGTAAATTCCGCTCGAAAGATGACTTACTGAAATTAAAGAATCTGTCGTGTTTTGTTTTTCAAAAACTTTCTGCCCTGAAAAAGAAAGAATTTCTATAGAATATGGAGATTCTGGATTGTCTAAAACAATATTGAAAATTCCATCAGAAGGATTTGGGAAAACCACAATTTCATCTGAAAGTTCCACAACTTCTTCTGTTGGTTTCACCATTTTGCTTGCTAAATTATTACAGGTATCTTGTGAATACGAGTCCCATTGAGCGCTTAAATTGAAAGTAGTGCTTGGAGAAGTCACGGTCGATTTCCTTCTTAAAGTGACATCAACCGCAAAATTAGCCGTTCCGCCGTTAAAGGTTCCGATGATGTCAATTAAAACGCCGTTTTTAAATAAACCTACTGCATCATTTCCGTTAAAAGTCAGTTCGGTTGCTGTTGTTGAAATATTGGCCGCAGTGGTTGAAAAACAGCTGGAAGAAATGGAACTGTTTACAATTACAAATTTACTTCCGGTTGCTAAAGTGCCGCTTAAAGCCAATCCTGTACTCCAGGAACCTGCTCCGTTGGTTTGTTTTTTGATGGTATAAGCAGACAGGCTGACTGAACTTCCGGTATTGTTTGCAATTTCCAACGCTTTATTGTTTCCGGAACCTTCAATGTATTCAGAAAAAAGCAAATCGGTAGCGGTTCCGGTCCCGCTGCTGTTGGTGGTAACTGAAATAGTATTACTAGACGCAGAAGTATTTCCGGCAGCGTCTTTTGCTTTAACATAAATGGAATAAGCGGTAGAGGCTGTTAAACCTGTAATTGTTGCGGTTGTACCAGAAACAGTTGTTTTTAAAGTGCTATTTGCATAAACATCATATCCTGTAACAGCTGCGTTATCTGTAGAAGCTGTCCACGAAAGTGTAATCGAAACCGCTGTTTTTGAAGTCGAAGCCAAACTTGTTGGTGCAGTTGGTGCCTGTGTGTCTGTAGAAGATGTTCCACCCCAGATTTGATTTACATATTCGGGATGATCTATAAATGGATTTCGGTTGTTTTGACGGGCGTAGATTGCGTTATTTCTTGCAATTTCTCTTGCGCTTACGGGATCCTGTGCGTGCCATGTCAAAAGCATGTTTAAAAATGCTGTTGTAAAAACCTGGTTAGCTGAACCATTAAACATAGCGTAAGAATATCCGGCAACGGTATTTTCATATCTTGTGGCAAAATAAAAATACATTCGGGCGATATCACCTTTAAAAGCATTGATTGGCTCAAAAACCGTTCCTGAATATCCGGATACTGCACTAGAACCTAATTTACTTCCATTTTGAGAGGTATAGGTAGCCGAACTTACATTTCCGTGCGGATAATTGGAACGTACCCCGTTTACTTTTCCGTCGGTTGGAGTTATAAAATGGGCATCGGCCACCATTGGTGACTGCTCATTAAAAACCGACTGTGGAATGATATGTTCCCGGTTATAACAGTCGCCTTCGACAGAGTAGTTCCCGCATCTCTGAGTGGTTCCGGTTGTATAAGTGTAAGGGTCTGTTCCTGATGGATTTTCGGAATACATGTCTAAGATGGTTCCGTCGTTTTCGTAGAAGTTGTCAACGTCAGAAGTTAAATAAGTAGTGTACAAACCGGCATAGCCATTATTGGTATGGTCTTTAATAATGTTGTACAATTGTGTTTTTAAAGTATAACCGGTTCCGGTTGCGGTACTGTAATATCCCGAAGGAATTTGGGCGAAAACACTCGTAACCCCTAGTAACAATAGTAAAAAGTAATTTTTTTTCATAGTATACGGATTAAGATTTGGTTTGGAAATACAATTTTAAAATGCTGGTTTGTAGTGTTTTAAAAATATATTGTAACAAATCTACTACTTTTTGGTATACGATACGTTAAGCGATGTTTAATTTTAGATATATTTTCTTACTGTTGATTTTTGTGTAAAAGTGCCAGGGTATTAAGTTTTACTTTCTTTTAGTGATTTTTTTAATGGCTTCCCTGTATTCTTTTTCATATTTGGTACTGCCATCATTGTCAATTTCAATTTTGTAATTATCAATTTTATTATTTTTGATAGTGTAAAGTCCTGTCCAGTTTGTGCCAGACATTACAAGGCTTTCAATAATTTTATATTTTGAATTATAGCTGGGATTTTTAATTTCATCAAAGCCTTTCACTTTTTTGAAACTATTGGTTTTAGAGTTATATAAATATAAATTGTAGGTCCAGTTACTTCTGACATCAGATATATTTTGAACTAAAAGATCTTTTATGCCGTCATTGTTATAATCTTCGAATTTTATTTCCTGGACGAGGCTGAAAATAGAGTCTTTTAGTAAAACTGAATTTTTGCCATTTACTTTTTGCCGGATGGTCAGAATTGAATTTTTGTCTCCGTCATAACCCTCTTTTTCAGTCTCAAACCTTTTCAATTGTATGGTAATTCCTTTGTTTTTGTAAATAGAATCGCATTGGATTGTTTTTGAACTCTGAGCAAATGTAAAAATACTGGCAGCTAGAAAAATGATGGTCAAAAAACTTCTTTTCATTAGATAATATTAAATTTTTAAAATTTGAGACTTTCAGATTTTTCAGCAAAATTCACACAAAACTTAAATTTCTTATATCGCTTATATGGTTTGAAAATTTTACTTTGGAAAATCTTTACTTTGATAAGCGCCCAGATCCGGAGGTGAAGTTCTTGTAATTCCTAAAATATCAAAGGGAATCATGTATGCCTGATTTCCTTTTGCGAAAGCGGCAGATGTTTTATCAATGTTAAACTGATTTTTAGAAGCATTATAAAACTTCGGGTTTTCATTTAGAATGATATTGTTATAATGTTCGGTGTCGGTTTTAAACTGATAATCAGGATTTGTGGTAGTGCCAAATTTTAACAGGCAGTTGTTGAGCTGATATACAAAAGCGGCGTTTGTATTTTTGCTGATATTGAATTCATTGGTACTGGATCCGTAAATAATACAATTGTTGAAATCAGCTTTTGTCAGCGGATTGCTTTCAGGAGCAGCACCTGTCATACTGTTACTTAAATTTACAGCAAAATGAGAACTGTTGGACCAGTTGTTATTGAAAGTGCAGTGTGTAAAGCTGTAGTTTCCGCCATATACACACGATAAACTGGCTAAACCAGAATAGTTAATTACGATGTTTTCTCCGGTAATCCGGGCATTTTGAGCGAAAATTCCATATTCAGCACAATTGTAAATCTGTGTGTTTTTAATGGATACGGTATTTGAAGGAGCTTTAAAATCCAAACCTATAACAGCATTTTTTAAAGTCAGATGACTGATGGAGTGATCAGTACTTCCATTGGCAAAAATAACCGATTTCCATTGCCCCGGAATATCGGCATATAGAGATTCCAAACGGTCGCCTTCAAAAATAACTTCGTTTTCCAGTTTATCAGTTGTTGAAACCGTTCCGTTAATCTGCAGCGAAGCTTTATCGCCGATATATAAACCTGAATTGGCATGAAAGTGTACTCTCGCCCCGGCTTCAAAAGTCACGGTTTTGTTTTCGGGCACTCCCGCATATCCATAAATTACATAGGGTTTTTGTTTGGTAAAAATTAATTCATTTCCATTTTCAGGATCATTTTCATTAAGGTAGAATCCGTCCGTATCTTTACCTTCGATCTGGATTTTTTCTTTGGTTCCGTCCGGATTTTGTTTGGGATATAGAAAAACAGCATCCTGAATTAAAGTTACCAGAGCTACCTGCTGAAGATTAGCCCCGCTGTCAAACTGGATTTCATCGGTATATAAAAAATCAGTCGGATCAGCGTCGGTAATATCAGCGGTGGTTTCAATAAAAATATACAGACTGTCTTTAGCCAAAAGCGTAACATCTTTAAAAATCTTTCCGTCGCTGCCGGTCATTCCGTCAACGGTCATTCTGTATTTCGAATTCAGTCCTTTTTTAAGCTGGATGACCGGAATCGAAATGTCATTTTTGCTTCGGTTATACACTTTTAGCTGATACGTACTGGATCCGATATTTTTGAAAACGGTGTCCAGATAAACCGTATCTTTTGAAAACTTCAGATCCCCGGTACTGGGAACAGTATCAAAGTCAGTTCGGCACGAACTAAAAGCAAGAATTAAACCGAGAATAAAGATGGCAGAGTATTGACGCATTTGGATGTTTTTTTTTAGCCGCGAATTCACGAATTTTTATTTGAAATAATTTGTGAATTTGTGGCGAATAAATTGCATAATGACAGATAAAAATCTTTTTAATCTGTATAATCTGTGGCCTAAAAAATGCCAAAGATTGATTTTGATTGTTTTTGTAAAAATAGCAAAAAACTGACAAGTTCATAATTGATTTTTAATTTTAGAATCCGATTTTTCGATTTGTGTCTTATCTTTCTTTAATTTTACGATTTTAAAGAATATTTTAATGAACTATACAAAAGAGCAGATTTTGGCGCGCTGTAATGAGTTTTCTAAAAACACATTAATGGAAACGCTGAAAATTGAATATATCGACGCCGGAGAAGATTTTTTAACTGCAAAAATGCCCGTTAATCCAAGCGTTCATCAGCCAATGGGATTACTGCACGGCGGCGCTTCTGCAGCTTTAGCGGAAAGTGTTGGAAGTGCGGCTTCTTTCTTTTTTATCAATCCAAAAGAGCAGGAGGTCAGAGGTATCGAAATTTCGGCAAATCATCTAAAAAGTATTCGTGAAGGGTATGTTTTTGGCACAGCCAGAATTATTCACAAAGGGAGAAGCCTTCATTTGTGGGAAATCAAGATTACAGATGAAGAGGGTAATTTGGTTTCGCTTTGCAAATTAACGAATATGGTTTTGGAAAGAAAGAAAAGTGAATAAAGTATGAATCCGTTTTTCTTAAAAATTAAAAATCATAAAGAGCAGAATTTACCCTTTGTTCTTTATTCTAAACCCAATTCCGTAAATCTGGTTGGGATTTTACAACAGAATACTACTTTGCATACCGTTTCAGACTATAGCGAAAAAGGATTTGTTTTTGCTTCTTTTGATGAAAAACAGCTGATTCTGATTCCGGAAAATGAATCTGAAATTATTACTGCTGAAAAAGAACCAACTTCATTTGAACCAATTGAAACTGATGATTTGAGTTTTGATCCCGAAGCTAAATTTCAATACGAATATTTAGTCGCTCAGGGAATTCAGGCGATTACAAATGAGGAATTCAAAAAAGTGGTTTTATCACGAAGTGAAGAAGTATTTTTATCCGAATTTGATTTTATAAAAACCTTCCAGCATTTGGTTCAGTTGTATCCTGCGACATTCTGTTATTGTTTTTTTCATCCTAAAATTGGATTGTGGATGGGAGCAACGCCTGAGAAACTGTTGAAGGCAAGCGGGAATAATTTTGAAACTATGGCTTTGGCGGGAACGCAGAAAGATAATGCACAAACAGAAATTGTCTGGCAGCAGAAAGAAAAAGACGAACAGCAGTTTGTAACCGATTTTATTGTAAAAAGACTTCGGGAGTTTGCTGCTTCTGTAATAGTTTCGAAACCTTACAGTTTAAAAGCCGGATCAATCTGGCATATTAAAACGGATATTTCAGGAGTTTTAAAAGAGAATTCGACTTTAGAAGAAGTGATTGATACTTTGCATCCAACACCTGCTGTCTGTGGGCTGCCAAAGAAAAAAGCAAAAACATTTATTATCGAAAACGAAAAGTACGACCGTACCTTTTACAGTGGTTTTCTGGGGGAATTAAACAGCAGTTTTGCAGGGAATAATTCAAGTTCTGATTTATTCGTAAATTTACGAAGCATGCAGATTCAGGAAGATAAAGCCATTCTGTATATGGGATGCGGCATTACAAAAGAAAGTATTCCTGAAAAAGAATGGGAAGAAAGCGTCAACAAATCGATGACGATGAAAAAAGTTTTGAAAAAATAACAAAAGAATAGTTTCAAGTTTAAAGTTTCAGGTTTCACGTTCCGTATGTAACTTGAAACCTGAAACCTGAAACAAAACAAACAAAAAAAATGAAATTAGATATACTAGCCTTTGGCGCGCATCCGGATGATGTGGAATTAGGATGTGCGGGGACGATTTTAAAAGAAGTTTCCCTTGGAAAGAAAGTAGGGATTGTTGATTTAACCCGTGGTGAATTAGGAACGCGTGGAACAGCCGAAATTAGAGATCAGGAAGCAAAAGATGCTGCGGAAATTTTAGGGGTTCTGGTGCGTGAAAATTTACGTATGCGCGACGGTTTTTTTGTGAACGACGAAAAACACCAGTTAGAAGTTATAAAAATGATTCGCAAGTATAAACCGGAAATTGTATTATGTAATGCCATCGACGATCGTCATATTGATCACGGAAAAGGCAGTAAGTTGGTTTCAGATGCCTGTTTTTTGTCGGGACTGATGAAAATTGAAACTTCGATTGACGGAGAGCAGCAGGAAGCCTGGAGACCTAAAGTGGTTTATCATTATATTCAGTGGAAAAATATTACGCCGGATTTTGTGGTAGACATTACCGGATTTGAAAAAAAGAAAGTGGAAGCTATTTCGGCCTATAAAACCCAGTTTTATGATCCGGCTTCAAAAGAACCTGCTACGCCTATTACGAGTAAAAACTTCTTTGAAAGTTTAAATTATCGTGCGCAGGACTTAGGGAGACTGGTTGGAAAAGATTTTGCCGAAGGATTTACGGTTGAAAGGTGTTTGGCAGTCAATAGTTTAGAAAATTTATTGTAAATTTTTCATTTTTTTCTTTGTAGAACTCAACCTTTGTTCTATATTTGCACTCGCTAAGCAAAAATGGTGGTTGTAGCTCAGCTGGTTAGAGTAGCGGTTTGTGGTGCCGCGGGTCGCCGGTTCGAACCCGGTCAGCCACCCAGATTTAAAGCCCTGAAGTAATTCAGGGCTTTTTTTGTTTTCTGACGAAAACAAAAAAAGTAAAATCCCAATTTTTTGAAATTCCAAATTCCAAAGTGCTTCATTTTGGAATTTGGATTTTTTTTATTGGAATTACTGTTGGATATGAGGTTTTATTTTTTTTAAAGAGAGAGTTTTTTTTTAAGAAATTTTTTCTTTTTTTTATATTTTTTATAGGATTTTTTTTATATGTTAGCAAAATATGCTTATGGTATATTTATATTAATTATTTAAAACTTTAAACTATGAAAAAAACAATCAAAAAAATGGATTTGAACTCAGTAAAAACTATTTCTAAAGAAGAAATGAAGACAGTTACTGGAGGAATGAAGTGGAAAGGAAGCAGGATGAGTGACAATGTTATTGATTTAAGAGGGTTTCCTAGAATACCAACTTTATATGAAACTTTAACAGGTAATTAATAATGTATAAAATTCTATAAATTATTTATTTGAATTTAAAAAAGCCCGACTGTAAAGTCGGGCTTTTTGGTGGTTATTATATTTGGCTTTTGTATTATCAAATCTCGTCGAATGTATTTCCTTGCTTAATATCTCCGGTTTTGTAACCTTTCTGAAACCAATACATTCTTTGTTCTGAAGTTCCATGGGTAAAAGAATCCGGCACAACATGTCCTTGTAATTTACTCTGAATAGCATCATCACCAACAGCATTTGCGGCACTTAATGCTTCCTCAATATCCCCAACATCTAGATTTTCCTCATTATAATGTGCCCAGACTCCAGCATAGAAATCAGCTTGTAATTCTAGAGCAACAGATAATTTATTGGCTTCGGCTTTACTTTTTCCCTGCTGTGCTTGACGCATTTTTGCAGAGGTTCCTAGTAAGGTTTGAATATGATGACCAATTTCGTGCGCAATTACATAAGCAATCGCAAAATCACCTCCTTTTGCACCAAACTTAGTTTTTAATTCTTCAAAAAAAGCTAAATCCATGTAGACTTTGTGGTCAGCAGGGCAATAAAAAGGGCCTGAGGCTGATGATGCACTGCCACAAGCACTTTGATCGGAGTCTTTAAAAAGTACTAATTTTGGTTTTTCGTATGTCATGCCGTGCTCAGCAAAAATTTTACTCCATATGTTTTCAGTGTCTGCCAAAATAACTCCGACATAATTTCCCATTTTTTTGTCTTCCTCACTTAATGGAGCAGCAGCTTCAGTTCGTTGCGATTGTCCGCCTTGCATTTGTTCCAAAATTGGTGCTATTTGCTGACCTGTTTCACCGCCAAAAACATTCAGAAGCAGAATAATGATTCCGATAATACCGCCTCCCACAGCAATTTTTCCGCCGGGAACTGATCTCCGGTCTTCCACATTATCACTTTGTCTTCTGCCTTGCCATTTCATAGTAAATTGTTTTTAAGCTTTTTGTGTTTTTCTTTGTACGAATTTATAGAATTTTCGGGAAAAATGAAGTCCTGCAGTAATTTTGTTTTTAATTTATTTTAACCATTTTACCAGAGTTTCTTCAACAGAGCCTTTCATGATGGGTTTTGAGATATAATCATCCATTCCGGCTGATAAACATTTATTTCGTTCTTCTTTTTCGGCTCCGGCGGTTACGGCAATAATTGGAATGTCTTTTCCTATAGCGGTGTTCCGGATTGCTTTCGTGGTTTCGTAGCCGTTCATAATGGGCATTTGGATATCCATAAAAACAAGGGTGGGATTGATGCTTTCAAATTGTTTTACGGCTTCGTAACCGTTTTCACATTCAAAAATAAAGGCGTTGTTATACAGGTTTTTGACGATTGTTTTTAAAAGTAGCATATTGACTTTGTTGTCTTCCACAATCAGGAAACGTATATCGCTGTGGTTTGCTTCGTCTGCATCAGAACTGGATAATATATGAAGGTTTTTAAGTTCGTTATTGTATTTTTCGTTAATGCTCTGATTGCTGGTTTTTAAATTTAAATCAAAGAAAAAATTACTTCCTTCGCCAATTTTACTTTCTAACTGCAGACGGCTTTCCATTAAGGCCAGAAGCTGATTGGAGATAGTAAGTCCTAAACCGGTTCCTCCAAATTTTCTCGTTGTAGAACTATCAGCCTGTGAAAAGGCTTTGAAAATTTTCTTCTGGTTTTTTTCCATAATACCAATTCCGGTATCCACCACCGAGAAACGAATCGTGCAATGATTGTTTTTGTTTTTTGATAAAACAGAAACGTTTAGTTTTATTGAGCCTTCATGAGTGAACTTAACAGCGTTGGAAAGCAGGTTGATCAAAATTTGTTTGATTCGTACAATGTCAGTCCAAATGTATTTAGGCACATCACGGTCAACATTAAGTTCGAGCTGCAGGCTTTTTTGGTTAGATTCAAAAACAATTAAATCAAATACCTGCCCCAATACTTTTTTGATATCATACAAATCAATGAAAAGCTCCAGTTTTCCGGCTTCAATTTTAGAGAAATCCAGAATGTCATTTATAATTTCGAGCAGCGAATGTGCTGACTGATTAATGGTGGTCATGTATTTTTCCTGGATTTCTTCCAGTTCGGTTTTCATCAGTAAATGAGTAAAACCTATAATTCCATTCAGCGGTGTCCTGATTTCATGTGACATGTTGGCCAGGAAATCAGATTTTGATTTGTTGGCTGCTTCGGCCAGCTGTTTGGCTTTAATGGCATCTTCGGTTTCTTTTTTATTGGTAATATCGAAATAAATGCCGCCCACAAATTCAATTTCATCTCCTTTCTTGATCACATCTCCAAATTCTTCTACCCAGATATATTCGCCGCTTTTTCGTTTAATCCTGTAAATGTTATGCAGTGGTATTCCGCTTTGAAGGTTGTCAATCTGATTGTTGATGACTTCATCCCGGTCGTCATGATGAATAAGGGATAAAAAAGACAGGTTGTTTTCTATGAATTCGGCTTTAGAATATCCGGTTAAATTCTGAATTTCGTCGTTTAGGAAAATTTTGGTCGAAAAAGCATCAAATTTTGATAAATAAACCGTTCCGGGAATATTGTTGGCAATTAATTTAAATTTCTCCTCACTCTCGATGATTTTGGCTTCGTTTCGGTTTCTTTCTAAGGCCGATGAAATATTATTGGCCAGGATCTGGAAAATATAAATTTCTTCTTCGAGCCATTTTCTTTCTTTTGTACAGTCGTCAAAACCAATAAATCCGGTAAAAATATCGTTGATGTATAACGGCAGAATCAGGATGGATTTTATTTCATTGTTAATCAGCAGCTGTTTGAAAAAGGTTTTTTCGAGTTTTCGGGTATAGGTATTGACAATTCGTTTGTTACGTGCCGCTTCAAAAATCTCGGTTAAATTTTCCTCTGTCATCTGGCGGAGAGGGGTTATCTGATGCGCAACGCCCTGTCTGGACCATTTGTATTTCTGGCTGACTGTATTAGTCGTAAAGTCTCTTTCATAATAAAACATATGGTCAGCCTTGGAAGCTTTTCCAATTAATTCATAAGTTTCCTGGAACATCTGTTCGGTAGACTTGCTGAGCAAAAATTTCTCGGTACAAAGGGAAAGTGCTGATAAAAGCTGACTTTTAAATTCTAAACGCCTTTCGGTTTCCAGACGCATCTGCATTGAAATCGCCAGCGAAATAACGTCAGAAATGGTTCGGGCATAGTTGATGTCTTCATTGTCCCATTCCCTTTGTTCCTGAGTGCTTTCAAAACAAACGACTCCGGCCAGCTGTCCGCTGAGGAAGATTGGAACATCCAGCATTGATTTAATTTGATTTTTGGTGAAATACAGGGTCTGGAATTCAGATGTTTCCAGTTTATTGAAAACATCAGGAGCATTGATAATCGCTTTGTTTTTTAATGTTTCAAAATAGATAGGGTAGGATTCTTTATCCAGTATGTTTTTGTCAGTTATGTTTTGATTGTCAATGCTGTACAGGTTTTTGCAGGTGATAAGGTCTTTGTAGTATTTCCAGAAACTTACCCGGTTTGATTTGCTGACAGTCGAAGCTTCTTTGATGATATAATCAATAACAGAGTTCAGGTTATTGTAAGTGCTGAAATCTGTGGTGGATAATTTTTTGGTCGAATTAGTATAGGCCTCGATTTTTTCAAGACGTCTTTTCTTTTCGTTTTCGGCGTTTTTGATTTCTGTAATATCCCTGGCAATTCCGGCAAAACCTATAGTTTGCCCAAGGTCGCTTTTGCGGATAATAATTTTTTGGGAAATCCATAATTCCTGTCCGTTTTTCTTTAAAATCGGAATTTCGATTATGGGGAAATTGTGTCCGTCGCTTTCAAAGTTTTCATAGAAATCGACGGCACTTATGGAATACTTTTCGTGGATAAAATTAGAATAATGTTTGTTGATGATTTCATTTTCAGAATAGCCTAGAAGAGAATAAGCAAATTCATTGATAAAGGTAAAATGGCCTTCGGCATCTACTTCAAAAATAATATCCGTTGCGGTCTGAATTAAGTTTTTGTACTGGTCCTGTACAATAATCTGTTCGGTAACATCCTGACCAATACTGATTACCAGATCGTCAGAGAATTTTTTGTCTTTCCATTGTATATACTTGTATTCTCCGTTTTTGCTTTTTAGTTTTCGGGTATAGATTTTATTTTCTTCATGACTTATAGGAGCGGGATAATCGTACGGTTCCTTATCGTCCCGGGTGAGTTTCCAGAATTTAGGCCCCATTACTTCATCGGGGTAATATCCTAAAATAGCGATAATGGTTTCGCTGCAGAATAGTACTTCGCCTTTTTGATCGGTGGCAATGGTCAATGAATTTCCTTTGTGCACAATTTCGCTGGCAAACCTGAAATTATCGCGGTTGTTTAATAAAACGGCATATTTTACCTGATTGATAATAAAAATCAGAATACAGAAATTGATTAACAGTATTGATGATTTTATCGGAATTAAATGAAAGACTATCGTAAGGATTAAAAAGATAAAAACAAGCCCAACAAAGAACCAGTAAACTTTTATGGGTTTTAAGATGTTGTACGAAAAGAAAAATGAAATCAGGAATACGATAACAGGAACAACATCATTGGACAGAAAAATAATATTATATCCTACATAACTGATGTAAATGAAGAAACTGAAAATAAAAATCTTCTGGATTTTATCACGGAGCCATTTTATTTTATCGGTAATTAAATAAGCCAGCAATACCGAAAAACCTATAGAAACGTTTATAACCAGTAAACTTTTAGGCCTGATTTTAAAAATCTCATTTATGATTTCAATTACGATTACGGCAATTCCAAAGAATAAAATATAAAGCTGATATTCCCTGTTTACAGTATCTGCTTCTTTCTTTTTTTCGATGAAGTTTCCAATTTTGGCTTTTATTCTGAAAAACTGATACACCAGCAGCCCCAGAAAAGCCAATAAGGAAAGTCCTAAGATAATAAGTTTTGGATTGTTAAAAAAAATGATATCCGTGTTGAAGACATACCAGTTTGTCATAATCGATTTCAGGGTATTACCAAAACCGGCAATTCCTGAAACCAATAAATTGAAAAAACTATAGTCTTCTACCATAGATTTTGGTTTTTGGTTTAGTAAATAGCAATCTTAAATTCTAAAAAACAGAATTGGTTAGTTTCTGTTTCTTTCAGAATTCTGGTTTTATTCTAAATCTGTTTTTCCTATCGAATCTATCGAATCGGGTTCTTCTTCGGCATGAAAAATAGAAAAATAAGCGGCATAGTTTACGGAAGTGTTGAATACTATGGTGAAAATTACCCCGATACAACAACCCACAAAACCGGCCATTGAGCCTAAAAGGCCTATTATGAACAATAGAAAAATAATCAATGGATTTTTACTTACGACCACTATGCTTGATTTTATGGCATCGATGGCAGTTAAATTTCCAAAAACAACTAATGGAATCGCAAAATAGGTAAAAAATGAAATTAACAACGAAATGACACCACCCAAAAACGGCACTCCTGAGCTTTCCAGAAAATAAGAAATCCCGGTGCTTACAATGGCCAGCATAAAAGCCATCGAAAATAACTGTAAAAAGTACGGTGCTCTGTAATAAGTAAAAATAGTCGATACGTTAAATTCCTGATCTTTATCGGCACAGTCGGCCATTTTTAGAAATCCTGCCCCCAGCGGTGCAAAAACGGCAGTAACGGCTGCTATGGAAACAGTTGAAATAAGCTGTTCAATATAAGTGAGTTTCTGACTTTCAAATTGGGTGATAAATTCTTCAGAGAAAGCCTGTATTCCAAAAAAGACAGCCATAGTCCCTATTATTAAAGCAAAAGCAAGAATAGAAAATACGACAATAATTAATCCTGAATATAAAGCAATCTTTTTATAATTTTCGAAAGCATAATTAATAGCAGCGGAAAAATCTATTGAATAGCCATCTCTTCTGATGTCTTCAATCTGTTCAAGTGTGGATTTCATTTTAAAAAGTAAAGTTGTTTTATATATTTCGTTTTACTAATTATAGTTTGACGTAAATATAATATTTTTAATCAATTCCGTATCAAAATCTACAAAACATTACGAAATTGTTTTTAAGAGGTTAAATCCAGTCCAGAACTCTTTTGATGGAAGCCAGTTTGTCTCTGTAAGGAGCATATCGCATAGGCAGGTCGAGCCAGTTTCCTTTTTTTACAATGGCTTTATGATGAGAAAAAGTGTCAAAACTTCTTTGTCCGTGATAAGCTCCAATACCGCTGTGGCCTACACCTCCAAAAGGCAGTCTTTTATTAGAAAAATGTACCACAGTATCATTGATACAGCCGCCGCCAAAAGAATATTCACCAATGAGTTTTTGAGCAAATGCTTTTTTTTCACTAAAAATATAAAAAGCAAGAGGTTTTTCATATCTGCTGATCACGTTATGAATTTCATGCGGAGTTTCGTAAGTCAGTATCGGTAAAAGAGGACCAAATATTTCTTCCCGCATGATGGCACTGTCTAAATCAGGTTCTTCAATTAATGTGGGCGAAATATACAGTTTGTCATGATTGGTTTCTCCACCAAAAATAACTTTTTCACGATCAATCATCTGATCCAGTCGTACCCAGTTTTTGGTATTGATGATACGGGCAAAATCAGGCGATTTGTCTATTTTTTTTCCGTAAGCGTTTACGATTTCTTCCATTAGAAAAGAAATGAAATTAACTTTCATATTTTTCTGGATCAGTATGTAATCAGGAGCTATACAGGTTTGTCCGGCATTGATGAATTTTCCCCATACAATTCGTTTGGCTGCCAGTTTTAAATCGGCTGTTTCATCAATAACGCACGGGTTTTTTCCTCCCAGTTCCAGTGTAACAGGAGTAAGGTTTTCGGCTGCCGCTTTTGCTACAATTTTACCAACAGAAACACTGCCGGTAAAGAAAATATAATCCCAGCGCTGCGCAAGGAGTTTGTCTGCTGTTTCTACTCCGCCTTCAAAAACTTCAACATGGCTGATATGAAATGTTTTTTCGATAATTCTGGCGATGATGGAAGAGGTGTGGGGTGTTAGCTCAGAAGGTTTGAGAACTACCCGGTTTCCTGCGGCAACAGCGGCAATAAGCGGACATAAAGCCAGCTGGAACGGATAATTCCAGGGCGCTATGATTAAAACATTTCCATAAGGTTCTTTGTAGATATAATCTGAGGACGGAAAATTGAGTATAGATGGAAAAACACGTTTGGGTCTGGCCCAGGAATGAATGTTTTTAATAGTGTCTTTCAGATCCGAAATAACATAGTTGGTTTCTGTTAAAACAGCTTCAAATTCAGGCTTTTTAAAATCATCATATAAAGCTTTTACGATCAGATCTTCGTTTTTCTGAATGTTATATAATAACTTTTTCAGGGTTTCTTTTCGGTATCTGATGTCGTTTTTAAAGTCCATTTTATGATCAGCTTGATTTTTAGGATATGCAAGTTAATCGATAAAAATTAAAAAATTAACAATTTAATCATAAAATCATACGGCATTCCAAATCGTTTCGTCCGGAACCGGAGCTGTAATCGTAATGTTTTCTTTGGTAACCGGATGTGTAAAAACCAGCTTTCGGGCATGCAGGTGGATTCCTCCGTCAGGATTGCTGCGGTCGGCACCATATTTTAAATCACCCTTTATTGGAGAACCAATGGCACTTAACTGTGCACGAATCTGATGGTGGCGTCCGGTATGAAGATTGATTTCCAGCACCGTATAGTTTTGAAGTTCTTTGATGATTTTATAATCGAGGCTGGCCTGTTTACTGTCCGGAACTTCTTTCAGATGTGCTTTTGAAGTATTGTTTTTCTCGTTTCTTTTGAGGTAATGAACCAGTCTGGCTGATGCTTCGGCAGGTTTATTTTTTACGACTGCCCAATAGGTTTTTTTGGTTTCACGATTACTGAACAATTCGTTCATTCGTGATAATGCTTTGCTGGTTCTGGCAAATACCACAATTCCGGTAGTAGGACGGTCTAAGCGGTGAATCACGCCCAGAAAAACATCACCGGGTTTATGGTACTTTTCTTTGATATATTCTCTCACGACATCAGACAAGGGTTTGTCACCTGTTTTGTCGCCCTGCACAATGTCTCCGACACGTTTATTAATCACAATTAAATGATTGTCTTCATGTAAAATCTGGAGATTGTTTTTATCGGAAAGAATTTTCATTTTTGACCTGAAATTTAAATTGAAAAAAGCTGGGCGATAGCCTGACTGTTTAAAAATAAACCTCCAGCTTTAGCCGGAGGTACTTTATAAAACTTTTGAACTTTGTCACTAAAGAATCTTAGCTGCTAAGAACCTGAGCGACTTCGTATCTTAAAAAATTAATATTGTTCTTTTTCGTTAGGGAAATCCTTTGATTTTACATCGGCAGCATACTGACCAATTGCTTTTGTCATTTCTTCGTATAAATTTAAATAACGACGTAAGAAACGAGGGCTGAATTCATTGTTCATTCCCAGCATATCATGAATTACCAGAACCTGTCCGTCAACGCCGCCTCCGGCACCAATTCCAATAACCGGGATGGAGATACTTTCGGCAACTTTTTTAGCCAGATCAGCAGGAATTTTTTCAAGGACAACTCCAAAACAGCCTATTTTTTCAAGCATCTGTGCGTCTTCGATTAATTTTTCGGCTTCCTGCTCTTCTTTGGCACGAACACTGTAAGTTCCGAATTTGTATATTGATTGTGGAGTTAAACCCAAATGTCCCATAACCGGAACTCCGGCATTTAATATCTTTTTAATGGATTCTTTAATTTCTTTTCCGCCTTCCAGCTTTACCGCATGGGCACCGCTTTCTTTCATGATTCTGATAGCAGAACGTAAAGCTTCTTTTGGGTCTGACTGATAACTTCCGAAAGGTAAATCGACTACAACTAAACCTCTTTCTACAGCGCGAACTACAGATGAAGCGTGATATATCATTTGATCTAAAGTAATTGGCAAAGTCGTTTCATGGCCCGCCATAACATTGGATGCAGAATCTCCAACCAAAATCACGTCGACTCCGGCAGTATCAACAATTTTAGCCATTGTATAATCATACGCTGTAAGCATGGAGATTTTTTCTCCGTTGCTTTTCATTTCAATTAATGACTTTGTGGTGATTCTTTTATAATCTTTTTTTGCTACTGACATTTTATGTTTTTTTGATAATGTAAAAGTATTGAATAATTGTAAAAGGGGAATCAGCAATAAAAGAATATTTCGACAGAAAATATTTTCCCATCTTTAAATTCGATTATAAATCTGCTGTCTTCCATTGCGATAGAATAAATATGAGGTGATTTTATCGAAGCATCGATATAAGTTCCGTATTTTTCAATGAAAGCTTTTTCGGACACCGAATTATCTAAAACTGAATTGGCATTTATGATAAGCTTGTTGTTGTCGTTAATGTAAACTTTAACTATTTCGGCTTGATTTTTCTTTTCGTCAACAGAAGTTTCTAAATCAGGATAATAATAAAATAAATCACTTAAGTAAATACCACACTCATCGCTGATATTTGCCTTTTTAGCAGGTTTTCCAAATATGTTAACTAATTCTGTCTGCGATAAATAAAAGGATCTTGTTTTAATGCCTTTTAAACTGAATTCGGCTTTTTTGGTAAGAGCAATAATTTGTTCTGCAGTTTTAGATTTCATCAAACCTTTAACAATCGCCATGTTCAATTCGGTTTCAGCAAGAAGTTTAGGGCTATTTAATTGTTTTACAACTTCATAATATCGTTGATAAGCCGGAGATAAAGTTGTTTTATCACTATTCCAGGCTAATTCAACAATACGTTCACTGATTGTCTTGCGATCAGGAATGTTGTTTACATCTAATTTGTCAAACTCTTTAAGTAAAGCATTCATGCTGGGTCTTTTTCCAACAAATTTTCTTAACGTAAACATTATGTATTCTTCCTTAAAACCACCGGATAGGTTAACCCATTCATTTTCATCTTTTGGAAGATAATCAATAGAAACAGCATCACCGGTAAATAAAATCTCTCTAACCTTTGAATTCTTATCAGGAAGCACTCTGGCTTTTAAACCCGCTGCCTGTATAAAAAGGTGATTACTGCCATGATAATGATCTCCGCCAAAAAGAATAGGATTTTCCGGATCTGTGGTTTTTATATCACTTGCGTTTAAAGATGTAGATATGAATTTAGCCGGAACATATCCTTCAGAAAAATTATCAGCTTTGACTTTATACCAGCCATTTTTGCTCTCAGACAACAGTTGTACCTGAGCTCCATATTTAAAATAACCTAAAAAATCAGAGGTATTTGTACTGGTATACAAACGAGTATCTGAATTAATAAAATACGTTTCCTGTGAATGTGATGAAAGAGAACAGAATAATGCAATAAAAAAGTAGAATTTTTTCATGAAGAAAATTTAGGTTTTGTCTGCCGCGAATTTCAAGAATTTTCAAGAATTTGATGATACTATTTAGAAGAAAATAATTAGTGTAAATTCTTGAAATTCGCAGTGAAAAAAAATTAACAATCCGCCATGTTTACAGCAACAGCAAGACCTCCTTCTGATGTTTCTTTGTATTTGGAGTTCATATCTTTTGCCGTCTGCCACATTGTATTGATTACTTTGTCTAGTGGTACTTTGGCATTTTTAGAATCGGTTTCAAGAGCCAGTTCGGCTGCATTGATGGCTTTTATAGCACCCATGGTATTTCTTTCAATACACGGAATCTGAACCAGTCCGCCAATTGGGTCACAGGTTAAGCCTAAATGGTGCTCCATGGCAATTTCGGCCGCCATTAACACCTGTGCCGGGGTTCCGCCCATTAATTCGCAGAGTGCTGCAGCAGCCATTGATGACGATACGCCAATTTCGGCCTGGCATCCGCCCATAGCGGCCGAAATGGTAGAGCCTTTTTTAAAGATACTTCCAATTTCGCCGGCCACCATCAAAAATTGTTTGATTTCTTTTTCTCCGGCATTATGGTTTTCAATTACCATATAATACATTAAAACGGCCGGAATAACACCGGCACTGCCATTTGTTGGAGCCGTAACCACACGGCCTAGTGAAGCATTTACTTCGTTTACTGCCAGAGCAAAACAGCTGACCCATTTAAGGATCTGACGGAATTTAACTTCGGTTTTTCTGATTTCTTCCAGCCACGACTGCGGATCTGTATAGTTGGACAATCCGATTAAATTCTGATGCATGTCAAAAGCACGACGGCGCACATGTAAACCGCCCGGAAGAATTCCTTCAGAATGGCATCCAATATACATGCACTCTAACATCGTGTTCCAGATGCGCATCAGTTCTGAATGGATTTCGTTTTCAGAACGCATCGATTTTTCATTTTCATAAACAATTTCAGAAATGGATTTATTTTCAGAAACGGTATAGTTCAAAAGTTCGACTGCATTTTGAATCGGGAACGGGAAGGCGCATTTTATGACTTCTTTTATTTTGGCATTTTCACGTTCTTCTTTTACTACAAAACCACCGCCAATAGAATAAAAAGTCGATTCGTATTCTGAATCATCTTTTTTGTAAGCTGTAAATTTTAAACCGTTGGCATGAAAAGGCAGAAAATCTTTATTGAAAACAATATCCTGCAGGAAGTAAAAAGGAATTTTGCACTGGCCTGCCAGATTTATTTCATTAGTATCTTCAATGGTTTTGATAATTCCGGCAATATTTTCAACGGGAATATATTCCGGGTCCTGACCGCTTAATCCCAGCATGACGGATAAGTCGGTAGCATGACCTTTTCCGGTTAAGGAAAGAGAGCCGTATAAATCGACTTTTACCCTTACGACCAGCTCTAAAATAGCTTCGTTTTTCAGCTCTTCCAAAAAACGTTCAGCGGCTCTCCATGGGCCTAAAGTGTGCGAGCTTGAAGGACCCACACCAATTTTTAGCATATCAAAAACAGAGATACATTCTTCCATTATTCAAGTTTTGTTAAGACAAAGATAATTGAATAATGCAATGAAGATTTCTTTTTGAGTGTTAATCTTGAGTAATTGTTAAAAAAGATATTAAATTTTAATAATTCGGCAACGAAATAAAATTAATTGTTTAATATGCGGTTTTCGTCTGAAGTTTGTGTTTTTTCGGTATTTTTGTAAAGATACAAATAGGTAAATCTGTAATTTCTTTTTAGTTCTTAAGGCTTGCTGTTTGTATCGACTTCAATGGTTTCGTTTGAATGCTGCTTATGTTTTTTTACGAAAATTTCAGAATACCACAAGAAGATAAATTACATTATGATAGAATTTTTCAAGCACTTTTTACACGAATTCGAATTACCTCTCAGCAACCCGGTATTAATTTTTTCTTTGATACTTTTTATCATACTGCTGTCACCTATTTTACTTAAAAAAATTAATATTCCCGGAATTATTGGTTTGATTATTTCTGGTGTTATTATTGGTCCCCATGGATTGAACATTCTGGCAAAAAATTCGGCAGTCGATTTGTTTTCGACCATTGGGCTTTTATACATTATGTTTATTGCCGGTCTGGAACTTGATATGAATGAGTTTAAAGCGAATCGCAATAAAAGTCTGCTGTTTGGTTTTTTTACTTTTATTCTGCCGCTTACCATTGGTTTTCCGGTTTGTTTTTATTTGCTGAAATATGATTTTAATGCCAGCTTTTTAACAGCGAGTATGTTTGCCACGCATACTCTGGTGGCATATCCTATTGTAAGTAAACTGGGGATTGCCAAAAATCAGGCTGTAGCGATAACTGTGGGTGGAACTATTTTAACAGATACCGCCGTTTTGATTATTCTGGCCGTTATTATGGGAAGCAGTCAGGGAAGTTTAAATCAGGCGTTCTGGATTAAACTGGGGATTTCGCTGGCGATTTTCTCTGCGATTATGTTTTTACTGATTCCGCGTATCGCGAAATGGTTTTTTAAGAAACTGGAGAGTGAAAAACATGCCCATTATATCTTTGTTCTTTCGGTGGTTTTCTTTGCCGCCTTCCTGGCCGAAGTGGCAGGAGTAGAACCCATCATTGGAGCTTTTGTGGCCGGTCTGGCACTCAATCCGCTGATTCCGCATTCTTCTGCTTTAATGAACCGGATCGAGTTTATTGGAAATGCCCTTTTTATTCCGTTTTTCCTTATTTCAGTAGGAATGCTGGTAGACGTAAGTGTGATTTTAAGCGGTCCAACTGCTTTAATTGTAGCGGGGACTTTAAGTGTGGTTGCTATTTTTGGAAAATGGATTGCCGCCTTTTTTACCCAGATTGTTTTTAAATATACCAAAACCGAAAGACAGCTTATTTTTGGATTAAGCAGTGCGCATGCCGCCGCCACACTGGCTGTTATTCTGGTAGGGTACAAAGCAAAAATCCTGGATGAAAATATCTTAAACGGAACCATTATTTTAATTCTGATAACCTGTATTGTGGCTTCTTTTGCTACCGAAAAAGCAGCCAAAAAAATAGCCATCTGCGAAGAAGAGATTTCCCATGAAAATGGCGATTCAGATCAAATTTTAGATGAACATATTTTAATTCCGCTGGCCAAAACTTCAGCAGCAGCCAGTCTTCTGGATTTTGCCCTTTTGATAAAAGATAAAAAATCGTCTAATCCGGTAACGTTACTCACCATTGTACCCAATAATGATCAGGCTGAAAAAAATATTCTGAAATACCGAAAAGCGGCTGATAAATTCGTAATTCAGGGATCGGCTTCAGAAGTGAAAATCAATACGATTGCCCGGATTGATCATAATCCTGCGAGTGGAATTGCCAGAACTTCAAAAGAAATTATGTCGGATATCGTGATTGTGGGCTGGCCGAGAAAAACGGGTTTCCTGGATAAAATCTTTGGGGAAAACGTGGATTCAATTATCAATAATATCGATAAAAGCCTTTTCATCTGCCGATTCCAGAAAAACTTTATTGAAGAGAAAAGACTGGTATTTATTTGTCCGCCATTTTCTGAAAGAGGTATCGGATTCCAGCTTTTATTACAAAAAATCTGCAGACTGTCGCAGGAACTGAGTATTCCGATTGTGATTTATGCTGAATATAAAACACATCAGGCGATTCAGCAGATTGCCGGTAATTTGAGGTTAAATGCCAAACTGGGTTTTAAAAGTATTCTGGAATGGGATGATTTTGAAGCCATTTCAGATGAAATACGCCCTACAGATCTAATTGTTTTTAATTTATCAAGAAAAGGATCGGTGTCTTATCAGTCTATTTTTGACAGACTGCCTCAGAAATTTGAAAAATTCTTCAGCGGTAATAATATCATTCTGGTTTATCCGCAGGATGACCGTAAAGAAAGTGCGATGGATGCTTATGAAGACTTTACGGCCACTCCGTTAACCAAAGGTCTGGAAGCTATTGAGCAGATTGGCCGCGGTCTGGGAAGTATTCTAAAGAAAGGCTAAAAAGAAACAATACCACTACAATAAATGACACGAAAGTTTTCCTTACTGGTTTTACTACTGACCACTTTTGCAGTAAATGCACAAAACAAAATGAAAAAAGCCGAAGAACTTATAGATAAAACAGATCCGGGCTGGGCTGTTGTGGAAGACTGGATCAAAACTGCTAAAAATAAAGTAGAAGTTTTACCTGCCGAAGCTTCAAAAGCAAAAGAGGCTTTGTATAAAACTCAGGTTACCACCCGTTCTGTTATGGGAGCTGTTGTTTACATGACGGGCGGACTTTTGATTGATGACGGCTGGATCAGGATTCTGGGTTCGGGAAATGCAAGGTTTAACCGTACACTGCCGGACTGGAATAAAGGAAAAGCATTTAGTGAGTTTGGTGAGCTTGCGCCTTTCTGGCTGATTGCGGATGATGCGATTGGCGGTTTTTTTCTTTTGAACGGGGGCGGACTTGGGAATGATACAGGGAAAATTTACTATTTAGCTCCGGATACCCTGGAGTATGAACCGCTTGACATTACCTATTCGGAGTTTTTAGGTTTTTGTTTTACCAATGACCTTGATAAATTTTACGAAGGGAATCGTTGGAAAGGATGGCGTGAAGAGGTTTCTAAATTAAAAGGTGACGAAGTATTTAATTTTTATCCTTTTTTATGGACAGCAGAAGGAAATGATATCAATAAAAATTCCCGAAAAATAATTCCAGTTCAGGAACAGTATAGTTTGAACCTCGATTTGCGGAAACAGCTTGGTTTTTAGTTTGTAAAGAAAGCAGAAAGGTAAGGACAGCAGAATATTTTATTTTTCAAAAGAAGATTTTTCTGAGGTATTCTCTATATTTGATTTTTGTTTTAAGCAGTCAATATGGATGAAATTATAACCTACTACAATGATCTGGCACCTAAATATGATCAGGATCGGTTTGATAATACGTATGGAGCGTTTATAGATGGTCAGGAAAGAAAAATACTGAATAAGCTATTGCGTGATAAAAACGAACGAATTCTTGATTTAGCCTGTGGTACCGGGCGGTTTTTGGATTATGCAGAACTTGGTGCCGATGCCAGTGCCGAAATGCTTGCTGAAGCCCGAAAAAAATTTCCCCAAAAAATACTGCTTCACAATGATGCGGATTCTATAGCATTAGAAGATAACAGTTTGGATACGATTATCAGTTTCCATTTTTTTATGCATCTGAACGAAGATAAAATCAATAAGGTTTTAGAAGAATCTGCCCGGATTTTAAAAAAGAAAGGACGGATTATTTTTGATATTCCGTCAAAAAAAAGACGAAAGCTTTTGGGGTATAAAAAAGACGACTGGCATGGTGCTGCCAGTTTAGACCTTGCAGATTTGTATAATAATCCCCGTTTTGCGGTAAAAAGGACATTTGGTTTATTGTTTTTACCAATTCACAGATTCCCTAAATTTTCCAGAAAATTTTTTACGGTTATAGATTCAGTTCTGGCGGCTTCATTTTTAAAAGCGTACAGTTCTTATTTAATTATTGAATTAGAAAAGAGATGAGAGCCTGGAAGCAATTTAAAACATCGCTGAAGTTAGCGGCAAGATTTAAAAAGGATTTAGTCAGCAAAGACCTTTTTCAATTTTGTAAAAAAGGCAGCTGTCCAAGTTCCTTTGTTCATAAAATATCTGTCACTCAGGAAATAAAAAGCAGCACTTCTTTTGAAAATAAGGTATACAATCTTAAACTGGTTTCTGACAGAATTAATCAGTGCTTTTTAAATCCCGGAGAAATCTTTTCTTTTTCAAGAATAGCAGGCAGTCCGGATTCAGGTTTTAAGAAAAGCAGGACTCTGGTAAATGATATTTTAGTAGAAGAGAATGCCGGAGGAATCTGTCAGGTTTCCGGGATTATTTACCATTTGAGTTTAATTGCCGGACTCGAAATTTTAGAAAGACATAATCATTCGGTTGATATTTATACTGATGAGACGCGGTTTGCCCCGTTAGGAACCGATGCCACCATTGTTTACGGTTATAAAGACCTCAGAGTTAAAAACTGTTTTCCTTTTCCTGTAAAATTTGAAATTCTAATAAAAGATCAATGCATTGAGGCCGCTTTATTAAGTGCCGTATCTATTACTGAAAATGAATTGTTTTTTGAATCGGAAACCATAAAAGACGCTACTATAATAAAGGTTTTTGACAGAAATAGAAAACTCCTGAACCGGTCACATTATAAACGAAAGCTTTAAGGATTAATTAAAAATTCATATATTAGAACTGAATAATTTTTATTTAAAATGAACCACAATATAAAATCAATCCGCCCTTTTATCGGGGCCAAAAATTTTGAAATTTCAAGAAGCTTTTATAAAGATCTGGGCTTTGAAGAAGTAGTATTAGCTTCTAATTTTTCTGTTTTTAAATGGGGTGAAACTGCTTTCTACCTGCAGGACTATTACGATAAAAACTGGATTGAAAATACGATGATATTTTTGGAAGTCGATGACGCCGATCGCTATTATAAGGAATTAGCAGCACTGAATCTTGTTGAAAAATACGGAGTGAAACTTACACCAACACGTTACTTAGACTGGGGGAACGAATGTTTTTTACATGATCCTTCGGGTGTTTTATGGCATTTTGGGGAATTTAAAAAGCAGTGATTATTGTAACAAAAACTCGTTTAAATGCAGCGTGTTTTTTTCTCTTTGATACCAGTCATTAATAACCAGTTCAATTTTTTCTACTGTAAAAGTACCGAAATGATGATTTCGGAATTGGTCCGTAATTTCGATAAGTTTTCCCGGATTTTGAAGTTCTTCCGTAAAACGCATGACAGTCGAGTGTGCCGTAGAAATAGCATAACGGCTGTCGATACTTTGTTCTAAAGCTGAGTTTCTGAAGTTCTCACGCAGTTTGTTCCGCAGATCATTTAGTGTCTCATCAGCAGGGAAGCCCTGAATCATAACAGCAGAACTGGAGGCAGTTACCCCGCGAAATTCAATTTCGATCTTTTCTAAGCCTTTCAGACTTTTGTGAATAAGGGTGGTGTATTCTTCAGGATTAATTTTACCTCTGTTAAAACCTTCATAACAGGAAATGATAGACATTACGGTAATATGAATATCCGTATCGGGATAATAGTATTGTACCGGTTCTGTTTTTTTTAATTCGTTGATAAAGAGTTGGATATTGTTTTTTATTTCGGTATTGGGACGTATCAGCAGGGTCAGACCAAAACGGGCATCAGAAGGATCGTTTATTTTGTGATCTAAAACAAAATTGCCGTTCAAAATGGCTTCTTTAGAAGTGTTGTAAAGTTGGTTGTAATGTTCGCTTAAACTCATTTAGGATTATTTCTTTTTCACTTTTTCAAGATTTTCTTTTACCCTGAATTTTACAATTTTAGTAATTAAATCATAAGGCATCGGCTGGTTTAGCGGAAACTGGACCGAGCCTTTACCAGATTTGTATTTGGAAAGGGCTGCGGCAAAAGCTTCATGTCCGCTTGGAAGCGCATATAATCCGATATGGTTTTTAAAAGCCGCAAAATACACGACTATTCCGTTTTGATCAAAAGCAGGCATTGAGTAACTGATTTTCTCTTTGGCATCGGGAGCGGCTTTCTGAATTGTCATTCTCACTTTTTCCAGAATTTCCTGTACGTCATTTGGAAATCCGCCAATGTATTCGTTAATATTTTCAGGTTTCTTTGTTTCCATGTTCGGTTGATAATTTTGATTCAGGTTTACAATAGAGTCATTTGAAACTAAAAAAAGCCGGAACTTTAATTAAGCCAGTCCTTTCGGGAACCTGTCCAGAACTAAATTCAGCTGTATATTGTGTTCTAAATATGCCTTTGCTCCCGCTAAAACTAACGTAAAACCTTCGGTTGAATTGCGTACCTGATCGATTATTTTATCCTGATCGCCTTTTAAACCGGAATTGGTAATACTCACAAAAGTTTCATTTTCGTTCAGCGGAGTGAAAATCCATTCGACTAAAGTAGTTTCTTCTGGAGTTCCCCATTCAATCACAATTTTTTGATTTTCCTGAATTACCAGTGTACTGACTGTAAGTGAGAAACCGTACATTTCCCAGGTCCATTCGGTCCGGGTATTTTCTTCTAATTTGCCGGAACCTTTGGTAAACCAGAACTTACAGGTGATTTCCGGATCAGTAAAAGCCTGAAAAACTTCGGAAACAGGTTTTCGAATGAGCATTTCGGCTTTGGCGAATTTGTTGTTTTCTGTTTTCATCGATTGGAGAGTTAGAAGTTATAGGTTAAGGGTTAAGAGTTAAGAGTTAGAAGTTAAGAGTTAAGAGTTATCTGTAAATATAACTCTAAAATTTGTACTTCTAACACCTAACACTTAACCTATAACTTATAACTCTTTTTTATCAATCCATTTCCCAACTGTGGGCGGTGTATAATTTCTCATTTGAGCCAATAAGTCTTCGATAGTATCACTTACTAAAAGCATTTCTTTATTGGCTTCTTTAAGCAGACCTTTGCTGGTCATAGTCTGAAGTAATTCTATCAGTGAATCATAAAAACCATTTATATTTAAAATGGCGATTGGTTTTTTATGCAGCCCCAATTGTGCCCAGGTCAGCATTTCGAAAAGTTCTTCCAAAGTTCCAAAACCGCCCGGAAGGGCAATGACCCCGTCGCACAATTCATTCATTTTGGTTTTTCGTTCGTGCATGCTTTCTACTAAAATGAGCTCGGTCAGGTGTAAATGAGCAATTTCTTTAGATCTTAAAAAATTAGGGAGTACACCAATTACGGTTCCGCCCGAATTTAGTGCGCCATCAGCAACAGCACCCATTAAGCCCACATTGGCGCCTCCGTAAACGAGACCAATATTTTGATGTGCTAAGGTTTTACCCAGTAATTCTGCTTGTTCTTTATAGATTTCTTCAGTACCAAAACTGGAGCCGCAGAAAACAGTTATTCTATTCATGTTTGTTTTTTAAAAAGATTGAAAGATTGAAAGATTAAAGATTAAAGATTAAGTTGGTGCTAAAGACTGAACACTGCCACTGAACACTGCCACTGAATACTGTGACTGAATACTGTGACTGAATACTGTGACTAAAAACTGCATAAACTACTTTCTTTTCAGTTCATACTCAAAGTAAGGGACATCGTTATCATTAATTTTAAACATGACATCATTTACTTTTTCTGCTCCAAGTTTTAAAACGGCTTTTTGAGAACGGTAATTTTCTGCTCCAACGTGAAAGAGGATCGAATCAACGTACTGAAATGCATAATCTGTCAGTAATTTTTTAACTGATGCATTATAAGGGCCGCCCCAAAATTTTCTTGTAATAAAAGTATAGCCAATGGCGATGCTTGATTTCTCGGGATTGTAATCATAAAAACTGGTTGTTCCCATTATTTCACCAGTCTGTTTGTCCAGAATAAGAAACGGGCTTTTTGTATTTATTATTTCAAAAAAAGTTTTAAATCCGTCTCTTTGATATCGGTTTTTTACAGGATTCTGTTCCCAAATTAACGGATCTGAAGCTGCTTCAAATAGTGCTTCAAAATGTTCTTCTTTTAACGGAATTAACTTTGAGATCTCATTTTCTAAAATTTCAGGCTGTAAATTGAAATTTGATGTCATGATTTTGTGTTTTTTAATTTGATAAACAAAATTTTGTGGTGAAGGTTCGTTGTTATAAGCAGCATTAGTTCCGTTTATTTTTTGGGCACCTAATTTTTCTATTGCTTTTTGGGATCTGTAATTTTTGGTGCCGATATAAAACTGAACTTTATCGACAAACTGAAACGCATAATTGAGCATCAATTTTTTGACCTGAGCATTAAAACCGGTTCCCCAAAAGTTCCTTCCGTAAAAAGTGCATCCAATAAAAATGCTGTTATTGGCTGGTTCGAATTCATAAAATTGGGTACTTCCGGCAATCTCATTTTTGGTTTTATCAAAAATGATAAAAGCTCCTTTGCTTTCGATTGCATCTTTAAAGAAGTTTAAAAATACATCTCTTTCATAACGATTATTATTCGGGTGCTGCTCCCATATTAATGGATCTGAAGCAACTTTATAAAGCTCTTCAAAATGATTTTCTTCTAACGGAATCAGTTTTATGATTTCATTTTCCAGAAAATCGGGCTGTAAATTGAAGTTATCTGCAGTCATATTTTTTTTTGCCGCTGATTATAGTTCTTAGAATAATTTCATGTGTTCAGATCTGTTTAATCTGCACACAGGAAACATTCTCCATTTTTATCTGTTTTCCCGTTTTTTTCAATAATCCGGTTTTAGAATCTCTTTTAAAAACAATTACATTGCCAGTTAAAACATTTGATGCCGCTAAAAATCTGCCGCTTTCATCTATTGCAAAAATTCTGGGATGTTTTCCTAATGTAGACTGATAGCCGATATTTTTGAGAAGTCCGTTTTCATCAATAGCGAAAATGGCAATATTGTTTTCTCTGCCCCGATTTGAGGCATACAGAAATTTCCCGTCAGGAGATATATGAATATCTGAACTTTCAAAACCTTCTTTTACCTTGTCAGAATGTGTGGCAATACGCTGGATTTTATTTAAAATACCGTTGTCATATTTGTAAACGCTTATCTGACCTGCCATTTCTTCAATACAGTAAGCGAATTTCTGATTGGGATGAAAAGTAAAATGCCTTGGTCCCGCTTCCAAATCGGTTTTGGTAAATGGGGTACGGGCTTCCGTTAAAGGTTTTTTTTCGTTTTCATTAAAAGCATAACAACGTATTTTATCAGCTCCTAAATCGGGTAAAAACAAATAATCATACTGAGGTGAAAATACGGCCGAATGTACATGTGATCTGGTTTGTCTTTCTTTATTTATGCTTCCGTCACTGTATTGAAAATTTTGTGCAATCGAATCGATTTTTCCGTTTTCTAGAAGTGGATAAACTGAAACACTGCCTTCTGTATAATTGGCATTGGCAAGCCATTTACCGCTTTTATGGACACTCACATAAACCGGGTTTTCCCCGCCGCTTCGCTGACTGTTTAAAAAAGTCAGGCTTTTCTGCTGTGGATTAAATTCAAAACTGCTCACACTTCCTGCATTCGGCGTTTTGGTGTCGGTACAGGCATAAACGTATTTTCCGTTCGGTGAAACCGTTAAATAAGAAGGGTTGATTATGTTTTTTACCGCCGTTATTTTAGTCAGTCTCCCGTTTAATGTATCCAGCTGGTATACCTGAATTGCTTCAGCTGTTTTATCACGGTTATACGATCCCAGAAAAACATAGGTGTTTTGTGAGAATAACGGAAAAGTTATCAGGAACGTAATCGTTAGGAAGAAGGGGCTTATTTTCATTTGTTTTTAGTCTCAGTGTTCAGTATTCAGTGTTCAGTATTCAGTGTTCAGTTTCAGTCTCAGTGTTCAGTCTTGGTCTCAATTTATTTTAATTTCTTAATCTGAAAATTGAAAACTGTGACTGAAAACTAAAATTAACAAACTCCTTTCCACCATTGTTTAAATTCCTGATTTTCGTTTTTTAAGTCGACTATTTCGCCAATCATGGGAGTGATTAACGGGATCGGGTTATCGCTCTGGCTGTTTAGTTCGGTTACTCTGATTAAAGGTTCGTCCCAGGGATGCAGAGAAAGTGCGAATTTGGAGGAATGTACAGGAAATGCCCTTTTGGCTTTTAAGTCTTTCATAGCTTTTATAACATCTTCCGGCATATTATGAATGTATTTCCATTTTTGGTTGTACTGGCCGTTATCAAGTAAAACGATATCAAAAGGGCCGTATTTTTCTCCAATTTCAGCAAAATGTTTATCATAACCGCTGTCTCCGCCCAGGTACATTTTAAAATCCCGGGTTTCTAAAACAAAAGAAGTCCAAAGAGTATTACAGCGTTTAAAACTTCTGCCCGAAAAATGTCGGGAAGGTGCTGTATAAAGTGTCAGATTCTGGTCTAGTTCGATTTTTTCAAACCAGTCTTTTTCTATAATGTTTTCTGTTGGAAAACCCCAAAATTCAAAATGGGAACCTACGCCAAGCGCTGTAATTACTTTTTTGGTTTTTGGTTGTAACCCAAGAATGGTTTCATAATCCAGATGATCGTAATGATCGTGTGTAATTAGTAAATAATCTATTTCAGGAAAATCATCGACAGTGTAAATATCGCTTCCTTTAAACGATTTGGTCGTGCCTGAGATTGGTGAGGCATTTCCGCTGAAAACAGGATCTATTAAAAAGCGTTTTCCTTCAAGCTGAATAAAATAGGAGGAATGTCCAAACCAGACTAAAACGTCCTGGTCAGGAAGAAGCTCATGAAGATTGATTTTAACTGACGGAATGAGATCGGATGGTTTTTTCCGTTCTACTTTTTTAAAGAAAAATTCAAATAAAACACCTATAAAACTGGCATCTTCGGCCAGATCCGGGGTAAAGCTCTGGTTTTCAAATTTTCCGTTTTTGTATTGCGGTGAATTTTGAATTAAAGTTAATCTTTTACCGGAAGGTGCTTTCCCAAATTTAGGATGCTGAAGGGAATTGTAAACAACAAGACTTATTAGAATTACAAGAAGTAAGAATGTGATCATTTTTATTTTTGGGGATATAATTTTTTTGTGTAATCAATCGAAAGCAGAATGATCTTTTTAAGAATTTCCATATCGATATCAGTTAATTTTTTAATGTAAATACAGGCTTTTGAAGAAGTATGTTTTCCCAGTTGAGGCAATAATTCTTCTCTCTTTTCTTCGGGCAGATAAAAATAAACAGTCATTGCTGTTTTTCTGGGAGAAAACCCGGCTAAAGGCGCATCGCCTTCATGACCGCTGTCATATTTATAATGATAACTTCCGAAACCGATGATGCCCGGTCCACACATTTTGGGCTCAAAACCGGTAATTTCCTGTATAATTTTAAGAAGTTCAAAAGCATCGTTTCTTTTTACTTCATTTTCAACAGCATTAATAAAATCGGTTACGCTGTTGGTAGTTTCAGTAGTTTTATTGACAGCCATTCTGCATTTATTTTTGATTTAATAGGTCACTTTTGAAAAGAATGTTTTTAATCTTAAATTCAGAGATATAAAACCATTTAGAATCTTCGGGCATTTGATTTTCTAAAACAATCATGCTGACATCACTTTCGGGGAAATACAAATTTACAGAAGAAAATCCGTCTCCTAAGCCTGTGTGACCAACATATTTTATCGGTTCTTTTTCGATAATCCGTATGCCGTAACCGTAAGGTTCTTTTTCTTTTCCAAAGAAATTATGCTGTGATAAAACGGTGTTTTTGGTAAGGAGTTTATAGGATTCCGGTTTAAGTATTTTTCCTTTATGGAGGTTATTGTTCCAGATGGCTAAATCGGCTGCGGTGGCTATTATACCGTCGGCACCTAAACTTTCAGGCGTAATCTGAGATCCGGTTACGGGTTCCAATACATTTTTGGTATTGTAATAGCCTGTTGCCAGATTCGGAATATCTTTGGAATAACATAAAGTATGGTTCATTTTAAGTTTCTTAAAAAGGGCATTGGCGACTTCGGCATAACTTTTTTTGGTACTGAATTCTACTATTTTGCCAATTAAATTAAAACTTAAGTTTCCATATTTAAATTCTGTCCCGGGTTTAAAAGCCAAAGGTTTCTGTAAATCAACAATTCCGTGAGTATGGTTCAGAAGCTGGTGTACGGTAACCGAATCGGCCCAGGATTGTGTTAACTGCGGAAGGTATTTTTTGACAGGGGCGTTTAAGTCAATCCTTCCTTTTTCAGCTTCCAGCAAAACTAAAACGGCTGCGACTTGTTTACTGTTGGACATAATTTCAAATTTAGAATCAGGTGCCAAAGGTTTTTTAGTTTCAAAATTTGAAAATCCTTTTGCTTTTGAATATATCGTTTTTCCGTTTTTGGAAATCAATACCACACCGTTGAAAACCGGATTTGCTGTGTTCTGGATAAGGCTGTCAATTTTTGCGGTATAATCATCTTTTTTCTGTGCAAAAGAATTACAATTACAGAAAAGAAGAATCAGGGAAAGTAAGGAAAGGTTTTTTGATAAGGAGTTCACTTTTTTAGTATTCAGTTTTTTTAGTATTCAGTGTTCAGTCTCAGTCTCAGTGTTCAGTTTTTTTTAGTATTCAGTCTCGGTGTTCAGTCGCAGTATTTAGTGTTCAGTGACTGTGAACTGAGACTGCAAACTAAAACATTCCGTTTTCATTTATGGTTTCAGCGGGGATCTGCTGGCCTAAGTCCCAGAGTTCAATGATTTTGTTTTCGTGAAACTTTAGGATGTGCACAACAGCAAAACCTATGTCTGACGGGGTTTGTTTTAAATGTGAATGCACCGCCACGATATTGTCGTCTTCTAAAATATGATGGATTTTTAAAATCTTATTGGGATTTTTTTGTGCAGATTCTTCCATGGCCAGCATTAAAGTTTCGGCATCTCCTTTAAAATGGGCATTGTGATGTTTGAAGTCTGTACCTGTATAAAGTTGAAATGCTTCTCTCGAATCGCCTTTTGCAGCCAGTTTTAAGAAGTTTTGTGCAATATCTTTCTTCGTCATAATCTTAAGATAAAATGGAAACTAAGTTATGAAATTTAGAAAGACGTTTTTGGATTAAATGAAAGGTTGTTTTTACAAATTTTCAGATTTTATCTCCGACAGGTCAAGACCCAGTTTTGTCAGCTCTTTTTCGCCCAGATCCGTAATATAGAAATGTTTGTCAGAAGGTGTTTTTTTAGCAATCCAGCCTTTTTCTTCAAAGGTACGGGCAAGCTGCTGACCAAGTTTTCCGCCTATATGTTCGTAACACATTTTAGCGGGTTTTACTTTAGCTGGTTCTTCTTTCATTTTTTCATTTTTAGTACTCAAATTTCAGCTGTTTTTTGCAAACGAGCCTTAAAGCCAGATAAGCCATCGGGATATAAGCAAAGGCTAAATCAATAAGCGTAAACCAGGTAGGCGACGGGAGGGAGCAGACACTTACAATTCCGCCCAAAAGAAAGAAAGCGCCAATAAGCAGAGCCAGTTTCTTTTTATGGTTAACAGCAATCAGGGCTGTAACAACCGCTCCGGTAAAGGTTCCAACAGCGTGAGCAATAAAGGGAAAAAGGAAATGTTTGGCCTCAAACAAATGCATGGTTTTCTGAAGACCTTCCATAGTGGTGTTGTCTACACCTTCGGGCGGCGGAATAACTGAACTGCTGATTAAAATTATACTCATATTTACAATACTTCCAATGGTAATTCCAATAATAACAGCCAGGGTATTCCTTAGTCCGGGGTTCATAATTTTATTTTTTTATTCTTACGAATTTATGAAAATTATGAATGGGATGTACTTAATTTTTTTAATTAAAAGACTGCCTGAATTCTAAAGGGGAGATATTGGTCTTGGTTTTAAACAGTTTACTAAACGACTGCTGATGTTCGAACCCCAGTTCAAAGGCAATTTCACTTACAGATAAATTCGTTGTCGAAAGTTTTTCTTTTGCTTTTTCGATGAGTTTGTCGTGAATGTGCTGCTGGGTGCTCTGCCCCGTGAGATGTTTTAGTAATCCGCTCAGGTAATTTGGGGAAACATTAAGTTTTTCAGCAATATACTGTACAGTTGGTAATCCTTTTTGGATAAGTGAATTGCTGCTGAAATAATTTTCAAGCAGTTGTTCCAGACGGCCCAGAATTTCGTGATTGTTTATTTTACGGGTAATGAACTGGCGGTTGTAAAAACGTTCTGAATAGGTAAGAAGCAGCTCGATCTGGGCAATAATTACTTCCTGGCTGAATTTGTCGATATTGGACTGATATTCCAGCTGAATATTTTTCATGATATCGATAATCATTTTTTCTTCTTTATCAGACAGATGCAGGGCTTCATGAACTGCATAACCAAAATATTCGTATTGTTTTATTTTCTGCGCAAGCGACGTATTCCATAAAAAGTCAGGATGAATCAACAGGGAGTAACCAGTGTGAAGCAGTTCTGAATTGCCTTCTATAGAGAAAACCTGTCCGGGTGCAATGAATAATAAAACTCCTTCTTTAAAGTCATATTCCTGCTGGCCGTAACGCATTTTGGCATTGGCATTTCTTTTTAACGCAATCGAATAAAAATCGAGGATCAGGCTTTTGGGCTCTTCTTTGTTGAGGTATTTTAAATCTTCAAAATTATAAACACTCACCAAAGGGTGTTCAGGTTTTGGCAAATCCCGAAACTCATGGAATTCGCTGATGCTTTTAACTCTATGGGGCTGTTGATTTGCCATAACCTAAATTACTTATTTTTGATGATATAATGAAGCAAATTCTCTGGCATACTCTGCCAGTTTTGTTTTTCCTAATACAGCAGGCCTGTTTTGGATATAATCTTCAGCTAACAATCCGTTGTAAAGTGCCGCGTACATTTCGGACAGACCTTGTGCAATTTTTGGCTGCATACCAGCAGAAATTAATCCGTTCAGGGTTTCTTCATCTGTGATTAATTTCCATTCTAAATCCGGTTTTCCAATTGCTGTACCCAGAATTTCTGCCGTTTGCTGTCCGGTTAGTTCTTCACTGGCGATGTAACGTATTTTTGTTCCGCTAAACGGAGTAGTGATTTCTTCTGCAATGGCAGCGGCAATGTCATGGGGTGAAACCCACGGAATCATAGAATCAGCTCCGTAATTGACTGCGATTACGTTTTGATTTTTGATCATCGGAATATAAGCCAGCAGGTTGTAATAAAAGGAAGTCGGACGCATAAATGTAATCGAAACTCCTGTTAAAGTATTCAGTACAGCTTCAATTTCATTATAACGCTGGATAATTCCGGAATTGTGTTGTAAATGTGCGCCAATACTGCTTAGAAAAATAAGTCGTTTTACATCCGATTGTTTAATGGCTTCGGCATAATTATTTCCAATTTTTCGGGTAAAGGCGTCGAGATCTAAACCGTGATCGAAGTAATTGGCCCGCGGAATCATACCATAAACAACATCCGAACCTTTAAAAGTTTCTATGAGAAACGAAAGATCTTCTACAGATCCTATGGCGGCTTTGGCACCTAATTGTTCAATTTCGTTCTGTCTTTCCGTACTGCTGGTAATAACGGTAACGGAATGCCCTTTTTGGATTAGTTCCTGAGCTAAGGGTCTGCTGATGTTCCCTAAAGAACCTGTAATTGTAATTTTCATCTGTTCTGATTTTTTGATGTTACAAAATTGCATCACATCGCAAAAACAGCTGTAGCCAAATCTACTATTGTTGTAGCCTAAAAAAAAGGTGCTAAGATACTAAGGCGCTAAGGTTCTTAGGTTTTAAGGGACTGAGTTTTTGTTATTCTTTTTAAAGCTTAATAATAATGAAAACAGTTTGTTGTGTTGTAAATCGGTGAATTAAATTGCCTGCGTCAGATAGTTTATTATTTTTTTGATAATTTTTTTTCGTTTTCTGTTTGTGGTTTTCCGGTAGCGTTTGGTTCGCCTTTTCCGGTTTCAATGAGTTTTTTCAGGCTGTTCTGAATGTAGTTGGTCCAGGCATCACGACAAATTTCAAAGCATTCGTAGTGCGGAGCCAGACCAAAATGGGTAAAGCGAAGTTCCGTTTTTCCGTCTTTTTCGGTAATTTCAAAAGTGGGTTTTGTATGGGTCCATTCTGATTTGTCTTCGGTAAATTTGAAGTAATTCTGCTCAATAAACCAGACGATTTTCTGGTTTGGAATAACTTCAGTCAGTTTTACTTTGCAGCGATGGACATCTTCGTAATGATAATCGAATTCGTCATTAAGTTTTGACGCGCTGCCTTCTATTTCCTCTGACCACCAGCCTCTAACATTTTGTATGGCTTTAAAAACTTCTTCGGGAGAATGGTTAACTATTATTGTTGTGGTAAAATCCTGAGTACTCATTTTGGATTGATTTAAAAATTAGTAAAGTAAAATTACAATCTAAAAATCAAATGTTTAAGGTGTTTAAAAGACAATTGTAAGGGGTGTTTCGGACAAGGTTCTAATTTTAGAATTTGGGATTTGGGATTTAGACTTTGGGCTTTGGACTTTAGACTTTAGACTTTACACTTTGAAATTTCTAATCTTTATTTTTTCTGAAGAGACCTATTGACAGATTGATCATATAAACCGGCGCAGCGATAAAAAACATGAGCAGGAACTCAGTCATGATAATTACATTAATCAACTGATAATCGTCAAAGAGAGGGAAATTTTGGTCATTTGGGAAGAGACGGAAATAAAAAAGGGCAAGCCAGAAAAAAATAAAACTTCCTATCCAAATGACAGAATGAATCAGTGTTAACGATCTTACAAGTGTTTTTTTTAATACTTTTTGAACGAACCAATATCCCAGCCCCGTCAAAAAGAACATATAGGTTAACAGCGCAGTAAAATAAATCTGTGCAATAACAAAATAGGTGTCATGGATATTAATATCTACAGTCTCGTCCGGATTGGAAAGTCCGGTCAATAAAATAATCAGGGCAGTAATCCAGAACAGGTGATAAACTCTTATTTTTTGAAGATTCATACCAGCATTTATTCAATTCGTCTGATCACATTATCCAGATGGTCGACCACGAGATTAAAAATGATTTTGTTTTTTGGGAAATAGTACTGTACTTTATTTCTTAGTTCTGTAAACTCCTGATACACGGCCTGATCTCCTTGTGCTGCGGGAGCACATGAAATGGAAATTTCATAATTACTGCCGTCTTTTTTTAAATGAATAAACTTGGTTTGATAGTCATCAAAAAAGGCTCCTTTTTGAAAAGCGTCGGCAACTTTATCTGCTTCCTGTACTTTGATATTGTCTTCGTATACAATTTCATGATGCATACGACCGTAGGTTTTAGAAGCTTCGGAATAAGACGGCTGGCTGATCGTATCAGCTGCAAAGAAGACAGAAAAGAAAGCTGCAAAAGTAAGAACACAGCCGGCAAGGGAGATTCCGATCGTTCGCCACCAGTCAAATTCTTTACCTCCTTTTTCGATATGTCCGTTAATATTTTTTTCCTGGTACTGTTTGGTAAAGTAAGCCGCAATACCCATATAAATTAATGGAAAAAGTATATTTGGAATATTGATATTTTCCGGAATCAGAAATATCAGGGTAAAAATAAGAATGGTAGAAATAAGAGTGATAATCCAGGTTTTCTTTACTTTTTCAAAATCATTAAAAACTTTAAAATTTTCACTTAAAAAATAACCGGCTACCAGAGGTCCACCCAAAAAAGTGCCTACGCGAATCGCTTTTTCAGAGTAAATTTTTTGTGTTGGTATGTCCTGAAAATCAGGTTTTTCAATTGCATTATCGTCCATGACTCCTTTTTATAAATCCGGAACGAAAGTACATATTTTAATTGAAATTAGAGAAAAAGTGCAAAAATATTTTGTAAGATATTGTTTATGATATTTTAACACACATCCAGCCTGCTTTCAGAATAAGTTTATCGTTAATAAAAGCGGTTCCCTGCTGTTTGATTATTTTTTCACTTAAGCGGAGGTTTTCTATTACAAATTTTACGGGATCACCAAATTGGACACCACCGTAAAATTCTGCATTTTCGATGCTCACCAGACCAAAAATACCGTCAGTTACCCCGAGGAGTTTAACACCGGCTCCGCCGCATTGCGCCATAGCTTCTATTAAAATAGTTCCCGGTATAAAATCTAAATCAGGGAAACTTCCCTTAAGCCAGCTGTCTTTTTCATCAAATGTTTTGATTCCGATTATTTCTTCTTTGGTATACGAAATCACTTCATCAACGAAAAGGAACGGGGCTCTGTGTGGAATCAGGCTTTCAATATTCTGAGACATGCTTGTAGTTTTTGTTTTTGCAAGATAGGGAAAATCTGAGTATTATTCCCATTATAAAACGGCATTAATGATTTGCTCCTGACGGACAGAAGTATAGTTTCCTGATTTTTATGATATTCAGAAATAAAATCCGATAGATTTTTACGATTCTGTTTTTGGACATGTACAGTCATAACGGCAATAGTGTACTTTAAAATTGACAGTTTTCGTGAGGGTTACCGGATGTAGTTTTTTATTTTTTTTACCACAGTTTCAATCTGAGAAAAGTGATTTTCCATTACTTTTTCCAACTCTAAAGTCCCGCCTAAAATCAACATTTCTTTGTGCGTAAAACGTTTTCCCAAACGATCCTCAAGCATAATGGTTTCCATGCTCTGTGCCATTCCAATCTCGTTCAGAAAGTGATTGGGATGCCCGGCAGTGCAGATTACAAGTCCAAATGGTATGGTTTTCATTTTGGGAAAGTTTTCGGTTTGTCCATAGGCATATCCAATAGAATATACCCTGTCAAACCAGCCTTTTAATTTGGCCGGGCAGTCGCTCCACCAAACCGGATAGAGAAAAATGATACAGTCGGCTTTTTGTATTTTTTCCTGTTCAGCCTGTACGTCTTTTGAAACAGGCCGCTCTATTTTGGCAAAACCTTCTCTTTCATATTCTTCTTCAGACATATCGCTTTGAAAATGGGAAGCGTACAAGTCTGAAATTTCGAGGTTCCAATTTTGTTTCAGAACGGCTTGTTTTAACTGTTCTAAAACCTGAAAAGTATAGGATTTTTTGCTGGGATGGCTGTAAACGATTAAAATGTTCATTTTGTGTTCTCGTTTTGGAAGTTTATAAAAAAACAAGAAAGAGAACTTTTAAGGTTCTCTTTCTTACGAAAATACAAAAATGATTTAAAATTATTCTTCTGTGTATTCTAAAATATCTCCCGGCTGGCAGTCCAGGACTTTACAGATAGCTTCGAGCGTGCTGAACCTGATAGCTTTGGCTTTTCCGGTTTTCAGGATGGAAAGGTTGGACAAAGTCAGGTCTACTTTTTCCGAAAGTTCATTTAATGACATTTTTCGTCTGGCCATCATTACATCCAGATTTACTATTATTGGCATAACTATATGGTTAATTCGCTTTCTTTTTGAAGTTCAATTGCTTTGGCAAAAAGCTGTGAGATAAAATATAAAATTCCGGCAAAGAATAAAAAAGCATCACCGAGTCCGATGTGTTCTGTTAAGTTAGGAAGAGGTATGCCTATAGCGGTAAATTTTGCGGCATAAGAAACCATAACGTTGCTCAGAATCCCCACAATCAAAGAGAAACCGCTCATTTTCTGAATCAGTTTTCCAATGGTTTCGTGAAACGGACTGATATAATTGATCTTCAGAAAAATTTGAATAACAGCATAGAATACAAGGGCTTCAAAAATAGTAATCGCCGTTATAGAGAAAACCATAATAGAATAATCAATAACATCGTAGGCTTTTAACTGTGACAAATCGAGTCCCAGCTGCAGATTTTTAGCGCCAACTTCGTTTATAAACATACTAACCCCGTAAGAGGTTATAAGAGTGCCTGCTTTTATACAAAGACCAATAAAAGCAATCCATGACATCACATTCAGGAATTTTAAAATGTAGGTAGTTTTTGCTGACATAATATTCTGATTTAAAATAAGTATACAGCAAATATATAAATATTTATTGATTATCAATAAATATTTGTTTTTTATTGATTAAAATTTGTCTTTAATTAAAAAGCCACTTCGGTATTGAAGCGGCTTCATCTATATAAGATTTTGTAAAAGACAGTGTTTATTTGGTACGGTTGTATTCCAGTGTAGCACAATCGACGCATTCCTCTCTGAGGTATAGTTTTTCACCGGCAGTTTCGAATGATAAGTCTACATGAAATTCTTGTGTGAGGGTATTACCTTTATCAATTACGATCATTTCACGGTCGCCTCCAAAGAATGATTTTCGGGTCATGATAAAGAAGTTTTTTTGATCAGAGAGAGTTCCGTTGGTATAGGTTTTCATAGTAGAACCGGAAAATTCCAAAACTACTTTCTGATTGGTAGATTCTGCACTCGAAGGCGCTCCAAATCCGCCTGTGGTCTGAACCCAAAGCCATCGTCCCTGCAGACTGCTGCCAGTGCCCGGCGTATCGTCGTTATCATTACCGCAGGAAAGGAGCAGGGCGGCACTAAAAAGTAAAAAGTATTTTTTCATGGTTAAAATTTACATTGGTTTGTATGTAGATGTAAATTTTTATAAAAGGTTGCGCAAAAGAGCGTTATAAAAAAATAAAGCTGCCAAAGTATTGTATGTAAAGCAGTAAATAAATGTTGAAATGATTTTTATTTCAGCCGGATTAATACACCTTTACGTTTTACAAGGTTTTTATAATCCCATTGTATATTTCGGGCTTTTTCAAGCCATCTTTTCAGGTCTCCGGTTTTAATCTGATCTGCTGTTGTATACCGAATTTCGGCAGCTTTGAAACTGCCTTCGTTCTGAAGACCTGCTTCGTCAAATGATTGTCCGCTCCAAAACAGCAGTCTGACCGAATCTTTAAGTTTGCTGTATCCTACTACCGGATTACCATCCAGAAACCAAACAGGATGACGGTGCCAGATTTTGCTTTCGGCTTCGGTCAGGAACGCACTGATTTCGGTATGAAGTACAGCACAAATTTTCTGGTCTTCTGTATTTTGCGAATTGTTGTAAGCCTGGATTTCTTCGTTCATAGTATTTAGAATTTAAATAATCTCATCGATTGTTAATTAGACAATAGATTCCTATAACAAGCATAGTTAAACCAAAGAGCGCAGCAATAAAATTACCAAAGCCGTCTTTCTCTAAATGAAATTTTCTCAGTGGATCTCTTTCATCATAATAAACGGCTGTTTTTTTACCAATACGGTCTGTTATTCCGGAAGTATGACTTTTTACTTCATAAACGGTTCCGTCTGTATGGGTAAAAGTGTAATAACATTCCACTCTGTATCCGCCGGAGCCTCTTCGTACCTTTTCCATTCTGGAAAGAACAGCATTGGTACGAATCCCTTTATCTGTCAATCTTACTGATTGTAAGATCAGATATATGGAAAACGGGCCAAAAACAAGGCCGAAAATAATACAAATAATGCCTTCAAACATTGGTTAAGTGTGTCTTTTGATTTTGAGATGAGGTACGTTTGGATGTTTAAATATAGAAAATTTCTTCAAATCAGTTCTTTTGAGAGTTCGAATAATAGGTAAGGACCATTTTCGGAATATCCTTTTTCTTTTTCAGTAAAACCTTTTTTACTATAAAATTCTACGGCTTTGACATTCTTTTCAAGACACTTTAATCTGAGCGGCAGTCGTATTTCGTTAATAGCGGCTTTTAGCAATGCGGTTCCGATTTTTTGGCCCTGATATTTTTGATCCACATACAAATGGTGAATAAAGTTATTGGGTTTCCAGATTGAAATAAAACCAACTGGACTCTCATTAATGTAAGCGGCCAGAATGTATTCTCCCTGTGTCTGCTTTTGAAAATCTTGCAGTTTGAATCCGGATGTATCCAGCCAGGAAAAAGTTCTTCGTCTTTCGTTTAAGAATAAAACCTGCAATGCTTTATAGTCTTTGTTTTGAACTTCTTTTATAATCATTGATGCTGTTTAATTTAAAGGGCTTTTTCTATTTTTAATTGTGTTTTCAGGTTTCCGGGTTATTTTATTAAACAGACTTTTATTGGTAGTTTGTATGGAAAGTATTGGTAATGTGACTAACGAAATCTTTGGTATACTGACCGGTTTCGTCTAAGTCGGGGTCCAGAATGGTGATTTCGAGTCCGATTAGTTTTGGACTTTGAAACAAACAGGAGGTAAGCTCATTAAATTCATCGTAAGTTAGTCCGTCCGGAGTCCGGCTGTCTACACAAGGCATTATGGAGTCGTTCAGGACATCTACATCGATATGGAGACAGAAACCATCCAGCTTTCTGCTTTCTACTTCTGACAGGAATTTTTGGGCAGTGTTTTGAATTCCTTGTTTTCGTAATTCGGAAAGCGGAATATAAACTGCCGAAGATTTTCGAATTTCATTTTCATACGCATCATCATATTCGCGATTCCCCACGCACCAAAGGTTTTCTTCCTGTATATAAGGAGCGAGATTAAGAATATTGGTTAGTTTTGGGTGCCCGTTCCCGGTAACAACGGAAGCGGCCATTCCGCCCAGACCGCCAGTTTCGGATAAAGAAACCTCCATAAAATCGGTATGACCGTCGAGGTAAAATAGAGCATAGTTGCCTTTTTGTTTTAAAGCCATAGCAGTTCCTAAAAGAATACTGCAGTCTCCACCCAGTATAAACGGAAATTTGCCTGCGCTAATAGTGTTGTTAATCAGATAAGCCTGTTCTCTGGCATAATTTACTAACGAGTCTGCATTGAGAATACCGGTTTCGGTATCTTTTATATTGGTGTATTTAGGAGGTTCAAGTCTCACTATTTTTTTAGGATTAACAGCTTTATGCAAATTATGTTTCCAAAACCAGTCGGGTAAGCGTTTGACACCAGGTTCTTTTCCCGGACTGGGTTCTCTTAGACCCAGATTAGAAGGGAATTCAATAATAAAAAGTTCTTTCATACTGCTGTTCTTTAGCTATAAAGTTATTAAAATAAATACCGGTCAACGTTTTTTTAACAAACACAATAAAAAAATCCGATCTGTTTTACAAATCGGATTTTACTATTGGAAAAGGTTATTGATTCTGAAAAATGATAATGTCTTTAAATTTCTCAACCTGCTCCATTATATACAGGCTGTCATTAAAATAATCCATGTCAAAATCCTGATCTCCCCAGATTTCGAATCTTTTTTGGGAAGTTTTTAGTTTTTCTTTATCAAAACTGTTCTCATTCCAGTCGGTTCCAAGTTCTTCTGCAATTTCAACAGCTTCATCATTAATATGTTTTTCTTCTGAGAGATAAATGTAGAAAGTATAGCCGCCATCAAAAGTTATTTCGATATCATTGTCCTGAAGCTCAATTTTTGGAGTATTTTCAGCAGCAGGATTTTGATAAAAAGCAGTGAGATACTCTTTTAAAACGGTAATATCTGCATTTGACGAAGGAAGTATAAAAGCAGAATAAGAATAGAAAGTATGGGCCATTTTATTTTCGGTTAAGATCGGTAATTAATAAAGGATTATCTTGTTTTAATTGATTTACTAATTCCTCAACGGTTATAGAACCTGCCTGGACTGATTCGTATTCTGCGGTAGTGATTCCTACCATCTGCAGAATAGAAACTTCGCCATGAGGAGTCTGTAGTTTTTCAATTTCGGGATCGTTTACAAATACTAATGCCGTAATGTCGGTTTCGGTTTCGAGTCTTATAGGGCCGTTGGCAGGGATGTAATGAAATTCTTCAAACCATTTTCCACTGCTGAAAACATATCGGGCGATATTCTGCAAAAGTGCTATTACCCATCCCGGACTGCCATTGTCTGCTTCGAAAGGTTTTAAACGAAAGGTTAGTTCAAATCCCCATTTACTAAATTCTCCTCCGGCTTTTTCTTCATTATAGTACAACTCAGAAAAACCGTAAGTTATAAAGTGAAAATGATCGGTTTGTTTTTTACTTTCATAAATGCTGATGCCGTCAAGCGGATCTTCTCCGCCAACGATATAATGTAACGGCGGTGCATAATGTTTAGGTTCCTGTCCGGGATAAAGCCGGTCAAATATCTGGTCTATCTGAAGCCATCCTACGGCATCATCTTCTGTGAATTCTTTTTTGTACTCATCTAATGTCATAAATTATAGGCTTTTAAATATTGAACAATGAATTTCAAATATAAGTTTTTATTTACGAAAGAGAATCAAAGAACTGATAAAATGAAAGGGATATTAACTAAAAAAAATCCGGTCTGTAATAACGGGACCGGATTTGATATGTTGAATTTTATTCTAATTTTTTAACAAGCTGCTGGGTTCCCTGCTGAAGGCCTTTAAAATAATCGCCTTTTTTCAGTTCCGGAACGATATGAGTGGTTACAATGTCTTTTATCTCGTCATCTGTCATTTTGGAACGAAGTTTATCAACACCTTTTACCTGAATCTGCCTTAACTGTTTACTGATTATAATGAGTACTGAGGCATCTATGTTAAGTTTGGACACTAAATATTTATCCAGATCTAAGGAATAGTCCGTTAAATCCGTGTAAGGGGATATAGAAGGGGTGGTTATAACCAGTATTTTGTTTTTTGTTTTGGTTTCGCCGGTTTTTAAATATTCATTCAGGGTTTTGGCCTGAGAAGCGGTCAGTATTTTTTCAAAATCGTTTACGTAATCGTACGATGAGGCAAAAACATTTTGAGTTTCGGATTTAGTTTGCGAAGCTAAAGGGAAGGTTACAAAAAATGCAATTGTTAAAATGAACATTATTTTTTTCATGGCAGATATATTTTGGGTGCCGCAAAATTAGTTCTTTATTATTTAAAATCAGCTTTGAAATTGCTGCGATATGTTAATATTTATTGTAACGGAAATCAAAAATCCGATCTGGGCTTTCAGATCGGATTTTTACTAAGAAATATTACAATAAAGGAATTAAATGTTCCCAATTTAACTGTTTTGCAAAATCTAATGCTGTTTTGCCATTATGGGTTTTTACGGCAGTATCGGCTCCGTTTTCCAGCAGGACTTCTATAGAGGTACTGTTTCCGGCAATGGTTTCCCTGTGCAGAAAAGTATAACCGGATTCATCCTGAAAAGTGAGCTCTTCCGGATTGTTTTTCACAAATTCAATCAGGCTTTCTTTCATGTTTTTGCTCATAGGATGTTCAATCAGGTTTTCGGGTTTTTCTTTTTGTTCGTTAACGATAAGAACATCATTAAAATCCCCAAAATCAAGTCCCCAGGCTTCGTCATGTTCTTCTCTTTCGTCCTGATCCATTTCTGAACGCATGGCCTGAATCGTGAAACCGCCATACGTCTGACCATTAATGGCAAATAACCAGTCACTGATCTGGTTAACCGGAATGGCTACTTCGTCTCCATTAGTAACATTGGTCAGTTCATTTGGCTGGTTTACTAATATGCCGTAAATGGTATCACCGTCAAAATTGATATCATTGATCCACATATGTTCGACTACGGTTTCGCCGTCTATTTCCTGGGTAAAAGCAAGTTTTACACAGGCGACATCAAGTCCCGGAACAATTCTGCGGTATTCCCAGGATAATTCTCTCCAGAAATATTTAAAGGTCTCTTGCGCTCTTTTGTAAGCTTCGATCATTTTTGGATTTTCTCCGTCGGCAAAGAAGATTTTATTGTTTTCCATTATTTGTATTTTATAAAGTAACTTTTGAAACTTGTAAACGAAAAAAAATCCGACTTGTTTTTACAAGCCGGGCTTTTATATTAAAAAAGAATATCGAATTAAAAATTCACGTCGTCCGCAATGTTTCCTCCTTGTTCAGCAGCAAATTTGGCAGCGTATTCTTTTTGTTTTTCCTGCTGGTAATCAGAAAAGGCGATGATGTCCTGCGAATTCCAGTTTTGGTTTTGTTCTGTCATCCACTGCATGGCAACTGACTGGAAATCGGCTAAGTTGATTCCGAAGTTTTCTAAAATCCACTGAGCACCGTCAATTCCGTATTCGTAAGCCGCCTGTCTTGCTCCGGCCAGTTCTTCGTAGAAATAACGGTCGGTTTTCATTCTTTCTAAGTTAGCGACTCCTTCTTCAGAAATTTCAGCTTTCAGATTTTCTAATTGCGGAACGGTTACGTTTTCAGCGTAATACTGGCCAAACAAAGTCGTAACAGTAAACGAAGTGTCTTCGCCCATACGCTGCGGCCAGATTGTGTTTAGTTCTTCCCAAACGGCTGGCTCGAATCCCATAGCTTTACACACTTCCAGATAATCGATTCCGGCACTGATTTTTAGGCACATTGCCGTATACGTTCTTAAATCGACACCATGTACAGGCTCTAAGAACGGATTGTTATCGTCTACTTTTACAAATCCGGAAGTCTGAACGCCGCTGTATTTTAAAGAATTAGCATGTTCAAAACGAATCATCTGATCTGAATCGCAGTTGTTCCATTCTGTATAAACAGTTCTTCTGTAGTTGAAGTAGATATTCTGAATGTCTTTTTCATCAGGATTTTCTCCGCTGGCACGTTCATCTGCAATCCATGCTTCGGCTCTTTCAGCCACTTCATTATCAAAATCTTCTACAGAATAATGTGTTCCGTGCAAAGTCTCCGGATCGTATTCGGTTTCCTGATAGGTATCTTCATACTCATTTTCATAGTTATCATTTGATGTCTGAGCTTCATAGTTTTGATTTTCCTGCTTGTTTTCTCCGGTCAGAGCTCCAAAAAGTTTTTTAAACATTTTTCAAATTTTAGGGTTAATAAATTATAGGTATTGTAACTGATTCTGATACATTTTTTCATTATGTTCTTTTAAATCAGGTGTGATTTTATTCCATTCGTCGTACATAGCGCGCAGGTATTCCTGATGCAGTTTTGGAGCATTTTTGATGGCGGCTTGTCGTTGTTCTTCCAGATCGTCCATTTTTGCCTGAATTTCACTAAGTACCTTTTTGTTTGATTCGTGAATGGTGCTGAGGCTTAATTCATGACGCTGGTGGTACAAGTCTCGTTCTTTGTCCTTTTCGGCTTCATAAGCTTCGTATAAATGAGCCGTTCGCTGTTCGGCAAGGCCTCTGGCGATATTCTGAAGGTTTCTTCCCTGTGTACTTGGTGCAAATGTATTTTGTGTCTGGCAGTACGGACAGGTGATATAGGTTTCAATCAGAAAGATTTTTTCAATTTCAATATTCCCGCCGCATTGCGTGCAGTTGAATTTGTTTTTGATGGCTTCGTATTCGTCCAGTATTTTTTGATATTCGGTTTCGAGGTCACGTTCCTGGGTTTTATCGATTTGTTTTCTCCAGTAATCGTATTGGTTTTCAAATTCTTCATGACGGTCTGAACAGGCACCTCTAAAGTCAGAAAGTAAATCGTGATGTTTGCTTAAAACCGAAATTTGGGAGTTAAGCTGGTAATACACATCGTTTACTTTTTCTTCGTAAACATTCCTGGCTTTTTCCCTAATGTTGTTTAACTGGCCATTTACACCCGAATAGACTCTGTGAAAGGTTCTTTTATAAATGTCATCATCGCTCTGCATAATCTCTTTAAGTTCCGGAATTGCCGCTGTGGCAAATTCTTCCATTTTAGCTTCGAGTTTTTCTAAAAAAGTAAACCATCTCTGCTGGTTTTCCTGAAGCTCCGCATACCATTCCGGAAATGTTTCTTCGTTTTGGCTGTTTTTTGATTTATTAAATAATCCGAACACTATATTTGATTTTTAAATTGAATTATCTTCTTTTTTAATATAAAGACCGTCTGTGAGTTTGACGTTTAAAAACTCAAAACCGCAGTACGCACAATGGGTAAGTCCGTCCTGTCTGGCTCGTCCGGCACCGCAGTTCGGACAGTCTTTGGCGTTCATGCTGGCTTCGGTAATTTCCATTTCACCGCCATAATTGGTTTGTTTTTGAGCATTTTCTTTAAGTCTGCTCAAAAAAGAATTTACTTTTTTCTCTTCCATTATAACTGACTTAATAATTCGGATTTTTTGGTTTTAAATTCGTCTTCATCAATTAAACCGGCATCAAACAGTGCTTTTAGTTTTTGAAGTTTGGAAGTTAAATCGTCTGTAGTTTCCTGTTTTGGGGTTTCTTTAGTTTGCTGTAACTGGTTTAAAAGGATTCCCATGCTTAATGCGTTTTGGGTGGCATCGTGAAGTACAGTTCCTTTGTCGCCAATGGCCGAAGCGGTATTGAATTTGGTAAATTTATCCATATCGGTTACCATATTCATACTGGTGATTTTATCGTAATGTGCTGTTACTTCTTCGGGCAGGGTGACACTTGTTATGACAAACTGGGTTAGTTCGATTCCTAACTGCTCAAAATAAGGTTTTAGATAAGGTTCTATTTTTTTGCCCAGTTGTGTAATGTTTCCGGCAGCGTCGGTAACGGTGATATTTTCATTGGCGAGCACTTCTCCGAATTTTGGTGCTACAAAATCCCTAAGCTGGTTTTGAAGTTCAAAAATGGTCAGCTGTTTGTAGGTTCCGGCATATTGGCGGAAGAATTTGGCTGCGTCGGCAATTTTAAGATCGAAACTTCCAAAGGCCCTGATTCTGATTTGTCCAAACTGGGGATCGTTCATCAGGATAGGAGCAGGAGTTCCCCATTTGTTATTGATGAACTGATGGGTATTAAAGAAGTAAACATCGGCTTTAAACGGGCTTTCGAAGCCGTATTTCCAGCCTTTTATTGTACTTAATATCGGAACGTTTGCTGTAGATAAAGTATGAAGTCCGGGAGAAAAAACATCGGCAAGCTGGCCTTCGTTTAAGAGCATAGCCTGCTGACTTTCGCGAACGGTTAGTTTTGCGCCGTTTTTGATTTCTTTGTCTTCATCGGGGAATTTCCACATTAATAAATTAGGATCGCTTGTCGTGGCTTCGATTATTTCTATAAAGGGTAGTTTCATTACTTTCTTATTTATAGAGAATAAAAATAAGGAATTAGATACGATGACAAAATTTTCTTACGTAAAGTTTTTAACAAATTTTTCATTTGTTAAATTTTAAGACTTGTGTGGTACTTTTGAATTGGTATTTGGATAAACGGAAGATTGTTTCTTTTCTATAGTAATAATAAGTTTGTTTTTTCTCTGTTCGATAACAGCGATTTTGCCTTCTTTAAACCCCAGTTTTTTAAACCATAGCCCTTCAAGTCTGAGAGTTGGGATTTTAATTCTATTATAAGTTCTATCCTGAAATTTACTGTGAATTTTTATTTTTCTTGGATTTTTCATGATTGTTGTTTTAGAGTGAATAAAAAAATATAATTTTTTAAGGGACTGCATTGTTATATCGACGATAGGAAAATTTACTTGGGAAAATCTATCATGCAAAGGAGAAATAAATGGTCTGTGATACTAGGAATTACTCCTCTTTGTCGAGCTGCTTGTGAAGATTTCTCCTATCATCGAAATGACACAAAACGGGATGGATTATATTTTTGGAAATTATATTTGTGGTATAATTATATGACAAATATAAAGCAAATATTAGTTTGTCAGCTTTTTATATGACAAAGTTTTCAACAAATTGTAAGACATTTGTTTCATGACACGAGATATGCTAAAAGCAAAAATAGCTGAGCGGATTATTGAATTTCGCAAAATGAAAGGCTGGAGTCAGTCTGATTTGGCTCGGGCATGTAAAAAAGACCGCCAAACTATTGCAAAACTTGAAAACGGAAAAGTTAATCCGACGCTTTATAGTTTATTAGAAGTTGCGACTGCTTTAGAAGTTTCTTTATCCAAACTGGTTGACGTATCATAGCTGCCCTTTTAGTTTATTGTAACTTTTGAAAACGATTGTGCGTGAAGGATGGGAGCGGTATCCTTTTATGGTCTCGTTTTTTTTACGAGACCATAAAAGATATAGTGGACAGCCTGACCCGAAGGGACACGCCATAATAAAACGACTTGTTTTTACAAATCTGATTTTAAGACAAAACATTCTCATTTCGATGAACGAAAAATCTTTGCGAGAACTCCATTTAGAATGTTACCAATCTTTGTCGAGCTACTTGCGGAGATTTCTCCCTTCGGTCGAAATGACAAAAAAACTATGAAAACAAAAAAATCCGATCTGTTTTCACAAACCGGATTTTATAAATTGAAAAATTATATATAACCGTAAAACGGTATATTTTTACAAGTGAATTACTTCGCCGTAAGCATCTGCTACAGCTTCCATAACAGCCTCGCTCATTGTTGGGTGAGGGTGGATCGATTTCAGGATTTCGTGACCAGTAGTTTCCAGTTTACGGGCTACAACTGCCTCAGCAATCATATCGGTAACACCAGCACCAATCATGTGGCATCCTAACCATTCTCCGTATTTAGCATCGAAGATTACTTTTACGAATCCGTCAGCATTTCCGGCAGCTTTTGCTTTTCCAGAAGCTGAGAATGGGAATTTACCGATTTTTAATTCGTAACCTTTTTCTTTAGCCTGTTTTTCTGTTAAACCTACAGAAGCGATTTCCGGAGTGGCATAAGTACAACCAGGAACGTTTCCGTAATCAATTGGGTCTACGTGAAGACCTTTAATTTTTTCAACACAGTTGATTCCTTCAGCAGAAGCTACGTGAGCTAAAGCCTGTCCCGGAGTAACGTCTCCAATTGCATAGTATCCTGGGATATTAGTTGCGTTGTAAGCGTTTACTAAGATTTTATCTCTGTCAACAGCGATTCCCACTTCTTCTAATCCGATGTTTTCAATGTTTGTTTTGATTCCAACTGCAGAAAGTACGATGTCAGCTTCTAAAACTTCTTCTCCTTTTGCTGTTTTAACGAAAGCTTTAACTCCTGCTCCAGTTGTGTCAATACGTTCAACAGAAGAGTTTGTCATTACTTTAATTCCAGATTTTTTCAAAGAACGCTCAAATTGTTTTGAGATATCTTCGTCTTCTACAGGAACTACGTTTGGCATAAATTCTACGATAGTTACATCTGTTCCCATAGAGTTGTAGAAGTGAGCGAACTCAACTCCAATTGCTCCTGAACCCACAATAATCATAGATTTTGGCTGTGTTGGCAAAGTCATTGCCTGACGGTATCCAATTACTTTTACACCATCCTGAGGTAAGTTTGGTAACTCACGGGAACGGGCACCAGTTGCGATGATAATGTGATCAGCGCTGTATTCTGTAACTTTATTGTCTTTATCAGTAACGTCAAGTTTTTTTCCTGGTTTTAGTTTTCCAAAACCTTCGATAACGTCAATTTTGTTTTTTTTCATTAAGAACTGAACTCCTTTGCTCATTCCTTCAGCAACACCACGGCTGCGCTGAACAACAGCAGGGAAGTCTTTATCGAATTCAGAAACTTTTAATCCGTAGTCAGAAGCGTGTTTTAAATAATCAAAAACCTGAGCTGATTTTAATAATGCTTTAGTTGGGATACAACCCCAGTTTAAACATACACCCCCAAGATTTTCTTTTTCAACTACAGCTACTTTGAAGCCTAATTGTGAAGCTCTAATTGCTGTAACATATCCACCAGGACCACTTCCTAAAACAATAACGTCGTATTTCATTTTTTTTGTTTTTAGTATTAACTATCGAAAAATGAATTCTACAATTCCGAAACTCATCTTTCGATTAATTCTTTTGTTATTTGTGCTTGCGAATTTAAGGATTTATTTTAAATGAACACCTGAAAATTTGTTTTTAAAGTCAGAGATTTTGACCTTTTCACAGAAAACGATTGAAACGTGAATTGCAAATTGTGAATTATGAATTGATTTTTGTGATTTAGTGATTAGTTCTTAGTAATTAGTCCTTAGTCCTTAGTGAATAGAGAGAAATGCCTTTAGTCTTTTTTTTAAATAAGCCACAGATTATAAAGATTAACACAGATTAAGAATCCTTTTAATCCAAATAATCTGTGGCTTTTATAATTTAATTGAGAAGGGGAAACTTTGTGAGGGCTTTGACTTCGCTCAGCTTGGCAATTTGTAATCAATATCAATGACAATATCAATAGCAATGTGAAAGTCAATGGCAAATTCAATTTTACTAAAACTAAAAAATAAGCCACAGATTATAAAGATTAACACAGATTAAGAATCTTTTTAATCCAAATAATCTGTGGCTTTTATAATTTAATTGAGAAGGGGAAACTTTG